>NZ_JBEYTS010000021.1:0-119069 GCF_040643155.1 Streptomyces sp. NPDC047453
GGCGTCGCACCAGCCCCCCGCGACTCCGGCAAGGTCAGCGGCAACCTCCACCGGCCGATCACCTACCACCGAAGGCTCCAGCGTGTCTTCTACACTTCCGCGCTGGTCAGCGTCCGATGCGACCCGAACTCGCGGAAGTTCTACGACCGCAAACGCGCCGAGGGGAAGAAACACGTCCAGGCCGTGCTCGCCCTGGCCCGCCGACGTGTCAACGTCTTGTGGGCACTCATCCGTGACCGACGGTGCTACCAAGTCGCACCTCCAGTGACCGAAGCTGCTTGACAAACAGCATTAGGAAGCGACGAGCTCCTGCTCACAGTCCGGCGTCTTGACCTCGGGCTTCTTGTTCGGCAGCGAGAGCCGGAAGACCTTGCGCCACGCGGAGAACACCTGTTTGGGCAGCGGTCCGGTGACGTACTCCAACTCGTATTTCTCGAACAGCGCGCGCACCTTCACCGCGACCTCGGCGTACCGGTTGCTGGGCAGGTCCGGGAACAGGTGGTGCTCGATCTGGTGCGACAGGTTGCCGGTCATGAAGTGCATGGCCCTGCTGCCGCTGATGTTCGCCGAGCCCATCATCTGGCGCAGGTACCACTGGCCGCGCGTCTCGTCCTCGATCGACCGGCGCTCGAAGACCTGTACGCCCTCGGGGAAGTGTCCGCACATGATCACCGAGTGGGACCAGATGTTGCGGACCAGGTTCGCGGTGAACGTGGCGGCGAGCGTGGTGAGGAACGACGGGCCCGACAGCAGCGGGTGGATCACGTAGTCCTTCAGCACCTGCTTGCGGATCTTGCGGCCCACGGCCTTGGCCCGCGCGCGGAACTCCGGGTTCTTGCGGCGGCGCTTGTGCAGGTTCTTGCCGAGCTCCAGGTCGTACGCTGCGATGCCGTACTCGAAGAAGCAGGCGTTGATGAAGTTCCACAGCGGCTGGCCGAGGTGGAACGGGTGCCACTTCTGGTCCTCGTCGACGCGCATGATGCCGTAGCCGAGGTCGTTGTCCTTGCCGATCACGTTGGTGTACGTGTGGTGCAGCTCGTTGTGCGAGTGCTTCCACTGGTCGGACGGCGAGACGTGATCCCACTCCCAGGTGGTGGAGTGGATCTTCGGGTCCCGCATCCAGTCCCACTGGCCGTGCAGGATGTTGTGGCCGATCTCCATGTTGTCCATGATCTTCGCCACGGACAGACCGGCGGTGCCGAGCAGCCACGCGGGCGGGAAGACCGAGAACAGCAGCACGCCCCTGCTGACCAGTTCGAGCTTGCGCTGCGCCGAGATGACCCTACGGATGTAGGCGGCGTCCTTCTCGCCGCGGCTGGCGATCACCTCGTCGCGGATCGCGTCCAGCTCGCGGCCAAGCTCCTCGATCTGCTCCGCGGTCAGGTGGGCGGTGGGGTCGATGGCGGTCAAGGTGCTCCTACCGGTCGATGTCGCAGGGGCCCGCCGCGGCGGACACGCAGGTCTGGATGAGGACGCCCGGCTCGGCCTCGGTGATCTCGCCGGTGCGCAGGTCGCGGACGGCGCCCGCCTTGAGCGGCGTGACGCAGCCGAAGCAGATGCCCATGCGGCACCCGGAGGGCATGAGCACGCCGGCCTCCTCGCCGATGTCCAGCAACGGCGTGGCGCCGTCCGCGTCGACGGTCTTGCCGGTGGCGCTGAACGTGACCTCGCCGCCGTCGCCGGCGACGACGATGCCGGGGCGGAAGCGTTCCGTGTGCAGGCGCTCTTGTACGCCGTGCCCGCTCCAGTGCTCTTCGGCGGCGTCGAGCAGGCCCGCCGGCCCGCAAGCCCAGGTCTCGCGCTCGGCCCAGTCGGGTACGACTTCGTCGAGACGGGCGATGTCGAGCATGCCGTCTGTGTCGGTGTGCACCTCGGTGAGCCGCAGCTTCCTGCCCGCGACCAGGTCGTGCAGTTCGCTGCGGAAGATCACGTCTTGCGGCTGTGGCGCGCAGTGGACCATGACGACGTCGTCGAACTCGATGTCGCGCAGCATGCCCATCACGGGCGTGATGCCGCTGCCGGCCGTCAGATAGAGCACCTTGGCGGGCTTGGCCTGCGGCAGCACGAAGTCACCGGTCGCCTGGTCGAGCTGGATCAGCGTGCCCGGTTTCGCCCTGCGGACCAGGTGGTTGCTGACCTTGCCGTCCGGGATCGCCTTCACAGTGATCGTGACGCGGCCGTCCTGACGGTTTGTCGGCGAGGTGATGGAGTAGGCACGCCACAGGCGCACGCCGTCGACGTCGACCCCGATCCGCACGTACTGACCGGCTGTGTGGCCGCGCCAGCCCCGTCCCGGCCTGATCACGATAGTCGCGGCGTCACCCGTCTCAGGGTGCACGGCCTCGATGCGCCCACGCAAGTCAGCGCCCGCACGCAGCGGGCTGACCAGGTCGAGGTAGTCCGACGGCAGCAGCGGCGTCGTGACCATCTCCAGCAGTTTCCACGCCCTGCTGCGGAGGGCTGCACTCGTCATGACTCCAGCTTGCTGCGCCTCAAGGCGTAAAGTCCTGACCGCAGGATGTGAATCTCGTCGGCTGAATTGTTCGTAGGGAACAAAACGTGAGCCATGCAATCCAGAGGGCCAGCGAACTGGCCCTGGACGAGACGACGGTCACCGCACTTCGGGCCGCGCTGAAGACCACCGCCGACGAGGTCGTCCAGGCGATCATCGACGAGGTCCCTCCCTACGCCAACGCCCTTTCGGGCCACATGGGCGCCACCATCCGCCGAGCCGTCCGCACTGCCCTCGGGCACTACCTGGACCTCGCGAGCGGGAACGATACAGGCGGCGACGCCGGTGACGCAGCCTACGAGTTGGGCCGCGGCGAGGTCCGCGACGGCCGTTCGATGGACGCCCTGCTCAGCGCCTACCGCGTCGGCGCCCGCGTGGCCTGGCGTTGCCTGGCAGCGGGTGCCGTACACGCAGGTCTGCCCGCCGCCGAGGTCGCCAAGTTCGCCGAACTGACCTTCGCCTACATCGACGAGCTCTCCGCCGCGAGCGCCGCGGGCCACGCCGACGAACTGGCCGCCCGGGGCCGGGCCCACGAGCGCCACCTGGAACACCTGGCCCGCGACCTCCTCGCCGGCGCGAGCCCGGACGTGCTGCTGGCCTCTGCTCAACGGGCCGGGTGGCAGCCTCCCGTTTCGCTGACCGCGGTCCTGCTGCCCGCCGCCCAGGCCCGGCCTGCCTACCGCACGCTCGACCCGAGCACCCTCGTCCTCGACGATCTGCCGGACGCCACCGGTGTGCTGCTCGTCCCCGATGCCGACCGAGCACATCTCTTGCGGCAGCTGACCGACCGCACCGCCGTAGTCGGCCCGGCCCGGCCATGGACTCGTGCGTCCGCCTCGTACGCACGAGCCGTACGCGCGCGCTCCCTCTCCTCCGATATCCGCGACACCGAGGACCACCTGCCCGAGCTGGTGCTGAGCGCCGACGTGGACGCGTTCGCAGACCTGCGTGCCCGAGCCCTCGCACCGTTGCGGGCCCTGCCTGTGGCGACCGCCCGGCGGCTGGAGGAGACGTTGCGGGCGTGGCTGCTGCACCAGGGCAGGCGGGATGAGGTGGCGGCGGCGTTGTTCGTCCATCCCCAGACCGTCCGGTACCGGATGACGCAGCTGCGGGAGCTGTTTCCGGATCTCGCATCGCCACACCGGGTACTGGAACTGACGCTGGCGGTCGGTCTTCAGGCCAGTTGACGCGTACTTCGACCGTCCACGAACTCCCGGCGGATCCCGGCATCGTGCTCGGTGTCTACCTGGACGTCCTTGCAGCCGGGACGGTTCGGGTGAGCGACGCGATCAAGGTGCAGCAGGTCGGCTGACAGGGAGCGTTCCACCACGAGTCGCCCACCTGTCGACCCGTCAGGTCAGCGTCTTGCCCGACCAGCCACACCCGGTCGCGACTGAGCGGGAGTTGGCCGAGGAGGACGCCGGTCGCGTCGAGCAGGGTGTTGGCGAAGGCTGGAGCGACCGGGTTGAAAGGGCGGACTGTCGGCCGTGACGCCCGTTTGACTCCCTGGGCACCCACATGCATGGCGATCGGCCAGGAAATGGGATCTGACCTCGGGTTTTCCGAAGCTCGCTCAGGTCGACATCTTTCCGATGCCCCACCAGGTCGGTGTGCCGCGATTGAACCGGTCGCGAAGAGCTCCTGAACTGCGGTTGTGGGCGCACAATGTGCGGTGCGGGCGTTCAGTAAGGGGGACCGTAAGGGCTCCAGTGCCCGAGGAAGGGTCTCAGGTCGTCGGCTTGCGGCTTGGGAATGTCGGGCAGCCGGGGCGGTGTGTTCAATGGGTCGAGGCGCTCAACGGTGGCCGCTGCCCAGCTGATCCATTCCTCGGCGTCGGTTCTGGCCTGCCCCGGAGGCATGGCCTCGACTCGCGTGCGTACGGCGCTCACGTATTGGGTCAGTCGGGTGGCGCGGCGCCATGCCGCTTCCTGAGCTTCTAGGTGCCTGACGCGGTACGCCTCCGCGTACCGGATGCGGGCCTGTTCCATGGCGCCTTCCCAGCGCATGCGCTTCTGGCGTGCCGCTTCGGCCTCGTCCTGGCGACTGCGTTCGCCGGCTTGGCCGCGAAGCGTGACCTCCTGTGCGATCTCGGCGAGCCGCTCTTCGAGGGCGCGGCCGGGAGCGTCGGCCCATTCGCTCGCCCGGTGTGGCTGGCCGCCGCTGATGATGAAGCGGAGGCGTTCGGACGGGGTGTAGTCGAAGCGGGGGATCCTGACCCAGGAGTGCTTCTTGGCCTCGGCGAGTTCCTTCTCGGTGGCGACGTGCTCGGCCCGGTCCTGTTCCTGGAGTACGAGAAACCCCACGGGCTCGCCCTGTGCGGTGATGGTGAAGTGAGGATATGCCCTGCGGCGGCGATGAGACGGGGGTGCGAAGCCGGTCTGCCCCGCCGAGCAGGTGTGTCCTTCGGCCGCGGCGGCGGTGATCAGTGCCCGGATGAGTCGGAGAGCGCGTCCTTGGACGGGCTTGGTCAGGCCGAGCGGCTGGCGTTCGTTCTGCATGGCCCGGATAACGGCGCGCGGCCGAGTGAGCCGCGAGGGCACGGGGACGGGGGCGAGGACGGCAAGGCGCCAGGCGGGGATGTCGACGAGCTTGATCTCGTACCCGTCACGGCACCAGCTTCCGTACAGCTCCATCGTCTCCGGAATCCTTCCGGATCTGCGTGCGACGGCGACGCGGGACGGCCACTTCTCCAAGTCGGGACCGCTGCAGTTCTTGACGATCCTGCCGCCGGCCTCCGCGAGTCCCTGTAGTAGCTGCTCCGTGAGCGTCACACGAGGATGTGAGGGAGGGCTTGGCTTCCGCAGGGCGGCCTGAGTTGCCTGCGCTCCGGGGGGCCGGGGGCGTGGAGTGGCGGCCTGGGTCTCCCGCGGGCGTGATCCGCGGGGAGGGTACGTGCCGCGTGCCAGGTAGTGCTGGCCGGCGCTCGTCAGGGCGACGCTCCACTGCCCGCTTTTCCGGGAGACCGTGACCAGGCCCCGGTTGTGCAGTGCCTGACAGGTGGTCTTGTAGGAGGTGGTGTCCCATACGTCGGCAGGGCACCCGGCTTCCACCCACTGCAACACCGAGAGCTGCCGCTCATTGACCCGCCGTTCCAATGGTCCGCCTTCGACTCGCAGTGACGTACGAAGGCGGCATGTTGCCATTTCCGTTGGCAGGCGACCGGCGGTTTGACTCGATTCGTCTGAACGAGCGAGCTGACGTGGCTGCAAGCCGGATAGAGGCAGAACGGTAGGTGGGTACCGTCCTGCGGCGGGGTCTGACTCCTGAGATCTCTGACCGAGGTGTCCTGATCACACTGTGTCGAACCGCCGATCGGGGACGGTGCGTTGCTGGTCTCGGGCTGACCGGGCGTGTCTCGATAGGGGCTTGCCGGAACAGGCGTCATCACGATTCTGACCGTCCGCACGGCCCGGTGCCGGCAACGCGATAATCCGTCGGTCTGAAAGGTAACGAGCGTGATCGGCACGTCTTCTGCTTCGCGTCCTCGTCGGCGCCGACCGGCGGGGGAGGTGGTCCTGGGCGTGGACACTCACCGGGATGTCCATGTGGCCGCTGTGCTCTCCTTGATGGGGGAAGTGATCGGCACTGAGGAGTTCCCGGCCACCGCGGTTGGATACCGCAACCTGCTGAGGTGGGCCAGGGCGTCGGGTACGGTGCGGCAGGCCGGAGTGGAAGGTACGGGTTCCTTCGGAGCTGCCCTGTCCCGCTACCTGCTGGCCCAGGACGTGGCCGTCTTCGATGTGAACCGGTTCGACCGGGCCGACCGCCGCCGGCGCGGCAAGTCGGACCCGCTCGATGCCGAGAACGCCGCCCGGGCAGTGCTGGTGGCGGCCACGGCATTCTCCGGGAGCTCGGGTAGGCGCGTCGTCATCGACAGCGACTGGCGTGTCCTGCAGCGTGGCGAGGGCTGTGGCGACCTCGTGTGCACTGCTGCACCGCTGCGCGAGGCCGTGGCTGGCGAGGTCGAGCGTGCGCTCGCCCGGCGAACCGACTTCGAGGACCGGCACGCCCAGCAGCGCCGCTTCGATGCCGCACGTCGAATAGGCGCTCACCACCGCATCGGCGCCGGCCAGGCAGCCGCGTGCACCGACCCGCGGATCGGCCACCACCACGGGGAGAATCCCCGCGCGATGAAGAAGGGGAGCGAAGACGCCGTTGCTCTGCGCGGGATGTGGAGCGATGACCAGCCCCCAGTTGCCGCCGGCCATGCGCAGACCGTCAAGGAGGAGGTCGGCCTGCTCGTTGAGCCGATCGGGCCGGAACGGCTGGCACGCCCAGACGGCGATGCGCGCGGGACTGTGCCGCGTGCCACGAGCCAGCAGCTTCTCCAAATACCGCCGCTGGACCTCATGGCCGAGGCCGGCCAGGGCATCGAAGCGGGGCTGGCCCAGGACGTGGACCTCGGTCTTCGGGTGACGCGCCCAGGCTCGTGCGAGCGAGACGTCACGTTCGCCCATGACGACGATGTCGCGGCTGTGGAGGGCGGGCCACGAGGCCGACTCCTTGGTCCACGCTCCGTGCTGGACGTGCACCGTGTTCGTGCCGTGTCGCTCCGCCGCGTGAACGGCCAGTGCTCCGAGAGGACTTGTGTCGTTGCTGACCAGAACGGTGTGCGGCCGGACTGCAGCAAGGACCCCGTCGAGCCACGTCTCGGCCCGGACCACGGAGCGCCAGGACGGCTGGGTACACCCGGCGCTCGTCTCCAGCAACACGGACAACAGCCGGACAAGACGAGCCAGCCGAACGGTGTGCTCCCCGATCGCGACGACGTGCCCGTCATCCGGCAACTGCAGCTCGCCCACCGTGCCCGAGAGGTGGAGAAGCCCAGTCGGGGCCGGGCACAGGCGTATGCGCTCGTTCCTTCCGGGCAGGCACCGCTGCTCCGCATCGGTCGCGAAGTCGACGAGCACGCTGGTGTGCCCCTTGCGCGCCAGCTCCGTGAGAACCGGCAGCAGGGTCGCGGCGTGGCGGGAGGACCACGACAGCGCCACGACGCCGCTCCGCTGCAGCCCCGGGGGGAGCAGGCTCGGCTCCGTGGTCGCCACGTCGGCCGGCAGCAGGGTGCGCAACTGGGCTGTGTGCGACGGGTTGTGCGACGCGGCGGCTCCGAGCAGGTAGGCGATACCCGACCAGGTGACTGTGTAGGCCCGGTACTCCCGTGAACTGCTCGAACGTATCCCCACGAGCCCTTCGTACGGCGCCACGCCGACGGGGCCGGGTGCCGCCGCGAACGGCTCCCATGCGCTCAGGACCGACAGCTTGCGCAGGACCTGCGAAACAAAGCGGCGGGCAGGCACGTGCTGCACATGGAGCCAGTCGGCGCCTCCGGGCGTGCGCGGGCGAGCGCTGTACTTCTTCAGCGCGGACATGACGTCTCCGATGGGAGTGACGAGTTCCTGATCGTCGACCGACAGGGCCTCCAGCTCTACCGTTCTGATCCGCGTGGTCTGCATGCGATCGAAGCGACTGGAGCCTACGAGCGCCCACATCGGCTGGCCCCCGTCGTCGACGCGAGCCAGGCTCAGGTCGTCGCTTGGGGAGGTGTTCATACCAAGCTCCCCTGGACGTAGGGCTCGGACGAGCGCGCGTGGTGAAGAAGCTGGAGCAGGGCCTGCGGTGACTCGGCGACCTTTGGAGCGGGTGCGGTGGGCTGCCCGTACCCCCAGCAGGCGTGCACGTACGAGACACCAGCACGTGCTGCCGCTTCCTGGTCGACCGCCATGTCACCGACATACACGGCTGCTGCTGGATCGACCCCGAGGTCGACCAGCGCCAGGAGTATCGGGTCCGGTGCCGGCTTCGCCCGGCCCACTCCGGCCGGGGTACGGATGGTGGCGAAGGGGCATCCGAGCCGTGCGAGGAGCGGAGCGGCGCGGTCGAGGTGCTTGGACGTCACGACCCCCAGCAGCCAGTCGGCAGCCACGAAAGCGTGGAGCACTTCCACGACGCCAGAAAACTCGTGTGCCAGGTGCGCTGCGGCCATGGACGCGGTCTCATACGTCTGACGGGCTGCGTCGATGTCGATGACCCCGAGCCGTTGCATGATGTCGCTGAACTCACGTCCCAACTGGCGTTCGTACGCGGCGAACGGGATATCGAGACCGTGAGCCTTCTGGACCTCTTTCCACGCCTCCTTCATGACGGGACGGGTGTCGAGCATCACACCGTCGAGGTCGAGAAGCAGAGCGCGTGGGGTCGCGCGGGGCTGGGGCGAGACAGGTCGGATTGTGTCTGGTGACACGGCGGAATCTCCTGCGAGTGGTCATTTTCTGGGGTCTGCGAGGCAGCGGACGGCCTACATCACGGGCGACCTTCGTCCGTGGACACAGATGTGGTGGGGGAGGGCGAACAGTTGAATGGGCCGCCCGCAACTCCGGCATGGAGCGCGGCTGGAGTGCGCACAATGCCGTCTCCTCCGGGCTGGGGCTCGGGCCTTCCCGTGCACGGGCACGGAGGTCCTCACGGCCGGAAGCAGGAGGCTCCAGTCCTAGGAGGCGATGGGCTCCGCGTCATCGGTAGCAGCGGTGTACTCGTCGTCGAGCACCGCGTTGAACGACCGGTCAACGCGGTCCGCCGCCTCCTCCTCGCGGAAGGCGCCGAAGCGGGCCCAGTACGCCCGGCACCCGGGGCGCTGCATCACCGCGCGGGCCTGCACGCGCAGGGCGACCTTGTCGAGCAGCCCCACGCGGTACTTCGCCGACAGGAAGCTGATCACGCGGTTGGAGTGGACCAGCCGCGCGTACTCTTCGGCGGACATGCCGCCGGGCGCCCAGAGAGCCTGCTGCTCCGGGTGCGTCGCGATGTCGGAGAGCAAGCGCTGATGGATCTCCGCCGCGTGCATCGTGAGCCGCTGTCGGTGCCGGCGTTCGGCGAACCAGATCCCTGCGGCCCCCACTGCGGAGGCGACGAGGATGGCATGGGAGGTCTTCATCAGTTTCCTTTCGTTCCAGGTGCTGCCGTGGCCGACGCGGGACGCGCGCCCGTCCCTCGCCGGTTCGTCCGTCAGCACGGAGCAGCCTCTGGACGAGGTGTCAGGACCCAGACCGCGGGCCGGTTCCGGTAGAGCGGTGTGGTCGGGATGGTGGTCACGACGGTCTTCCAGGCCGAAGTGGTGATCAGCGGGCGTCCGGCCGCAGGTGGACGGGCAGGGTCAGGTGTCCGTTGCTGATCAGGGTGGGGAGCGGTCGCAGTGCGCCGGCGGGGACGGCGAGGCGGATGTCGGGGAAGCGTTGGAAGAGCATGCGCAGGGCGGTGGCGACTTCGAGGCGGGCGAGTGGGGCGCCGAGGCAGAAGTGCACGCCGTGGCCGAACGCCAGGTGGTCCTTCGTGGGCCGGGTGAGGTGGTCGGCGGACGCGCCGTGCCAGTCGGGGTGGCGGTTGGCGGCGGCGTAGGAGGCGAGGATCGCCTCGCCCGCGGTGATGGTCTGCCCGTCGGGCAGGGGGATGTCGGTGAGGGCGTAGCGCAGGGGCAGGTGCTTGACGGCGGGTTCGTGCCGCAGGGTCTCCTCGACGACGTCGCCCCAGTCGGCCCGGCCGGCGCGGAGGTGGCCGAGCTGCTCGGGGTCGGTCAGCAGGGCGGTGATCGCCTGGTCGATGACGTTGACGGTGGTCTCGTACCCGGCGCTGATCATCAGCAGGAGCGTGTCGCGCAGCTCTTCGTCCGTGAAGCCGCCGCCGTCGCCCTCGTCGTCGCGGGCCGCGATGAGCAGGGAGGTCAGGTCGTCGCCGGGGGTGCGGCGCTTGGTCTCGATGAGTTGGTCCAGCTGCTCGTACAGGGTGGCGGTGTTGGCCTCGGCTTCGGCGGGGGTGAGGGTCGTGTCGAAGACGCCGTCGACGACCTGACGGAAGGCGTCGCGCTGGCTCTCGGGTACGCCCATCAGGTGGCCGATCACCGCGATGGGCAGCGGGTAGGCCAGGTGCTCGCGTAAGTCCACTGGTTTGTGCGGGGGTAGCGTGGCCAGGCGGTCGATGAGGGTGGTCGCCATGCGGTCGATGGCGTCCTTCATGGTGGCGATTCGCCGGGCGCTGAAGGCTGGGGCGATCATGGGGCGCAACCGACGGTGGTCGGGGCCGTAGGCGGTGAACATGTTCTCCACCGCGATCCACAGGGCGAGGGGCCAGGTGGGGACGGTGTCGGCGAAGGCGGGCCAGTGGGCGCGGCCGTCTTTGGAGACCTGCGGGCTGGTCAGGAGCTGCTTGAGAAGGGCCGGATCGGTGACGGCCCATGCCTGGACGCCGAGGATGTCGACCCGTGCCGCCGAGCCTTGGGCGCGCAGGGCCCGGTGCTCGCCGTGGCGGTCGGATCCGGTGGAGTCGAGGATGAGTATCGGCTGCTCGGACATGAGTGTGAGCTCCTCAGTGTGCGGCGGGGAAGAGAACCGGAAGGGCTTCCAAGGCACGGTGGAAGGGGCCGGGCCGCCAACGCAGGTCAGCGGCGGGGACAGCAAGGTCTATCTCCGGGAAGGCGTCGAGGAGGTAGCTGATCGCGGTTTCGGCGATGAGGTAGGCGTGAGAGCGCGCAGGGCAGGTGTGGGGGCCGATGCTCCAGGCCAGGTGAGCGCGGTTACCGGCGACATCGGTCGAGCCGCGGGTAAGTTCCGGATCGTTGTTGCAGGCCGCCATGCTGATGACGACCGGCTGGTGGGCCGGGAGCAGGAAGCCGTCGATGTCCGTGGGATAAGGCGGATAGGTGATGCAGTAGTTCGCCAATGGGGGGTCGGTGTACAGGACGGTGTCGAGCGCGTCTCGCACCGCGGACCAACCTGCGTGCAGGCCGGCGGAAAAGTCCTCGTCGGTGAGGATCTTCAGACAGGTGTTGCTGATGAGGTTGGTCAGGGGTTCAATGCCGGCGCCATAGAAGGTAACGAGCTGGTGGGCTATCTCCTCGTCGCTCAGATGCGCGGGGTGGGCGAGGAGCCGTGAGGTGATGTCGTCGGCTGGACGGCCTTGGCGTAGGGCGACGAGTTCGGCGACGGCCTGGCCGAGGATCTGGTTGCCGCGAACGGCGTCGGTGACGTCAAAGACCTTCGCCATTCCGTCGGCGATGCGCGCTCCGATCTCGTCGGGACAGCCCAGCAGCGCGCTCAGCACCCGGAATGCGATGGGCCAGGCGTACTGGGTGAGCAGGTCTGCCCGGCCGACGGTGCGGAACTCCGCGGCAGCCCCAGCGGTGATCTTCTCCACGAGGGCACGCAGCTCGTGTTGGTCGAAGGCATCGATGCTGGCGGTGTTGGCAGCCCGGTAGCGGGCGTGCTCGGCTCCACTGCTGCGCAGGGCGTTGGGTCGCCACTCCATCATCGGCCGGACCGGGCAGGAGGCCGGCACCTGCTGTTGCCAGATGCGTGGGTCGGCGGGAAAGCGCATCGGGTCATTGAGAATGCGACGGGCCTGGAGGTAGCCGATCACCAGCGTGGCCGGAATGCCAGGGGAGAGTTCAACGGGTACCAGGGCGCCGTGCATCTTCCGCATCCGCTCATAAGCGGCGTGCGGGTCGGCGGCGAAGCCTGGTTCATACAGGGCGATCCGGCCCGGCGGGGCCGGAGGCACGGGGCTGTTGGGGATCATTGCGTGGGCTCCAGAGGGATGGCTGCGCGGTGGGCCGTGAGGTATTCCGTGAGCGTGATCAGGGCGTACAGCGAGGAGGTACGGTCTCGTGCGTCGCACGTGGTCAGCGGCGTGAGCGGGTCCAGTGCGAGGGCTTGGCGAAGTTCTGCGGCCTCGTAGGCGGGAGCGTTAGGAAAAGCGTTGACCGCGACCGCGTATGGGATGCCTTGGGCTTCCAGCAGGCTCAGTGCGCCGTGGCTGGCGTCGAGGTTGCGGGTGTCGGCCAGGACGAGGCAGCCGAGCGCGCCTTCGGCGAGGTCCTCCCACATGGGCTGGAAGCGGATCTGGCCGGGAAGGCCGAACAAGTAGAGGGCAAGGGCGCCGCCGGCCATGTGGATGCGGCCGAAGTCCATGCCCACGGTCGTCGTGGTCTTCTCCGGTGTGCCGCGCAGGTCATCGACTCCGACGCTGTCTTCAGTGATGGGTTCTTCCATCCGCAGCGGCTGGACCTCCGACACGCTGCCGATGAAGGTCGTCTTTCCGACCCCGAAGCCGCCCGCAACCACGATCTTGGCCGACTGCGTGACCGAGACCGGCACATAAGTGACGGCGGGCGGGTCAGACCAGTTCTCGCAGTCCATCAAGCACCTTCTGCAGGAGGTCGGTTTTGGGCTGGTCGGAATAGATGGCGGCTGGGCTGGCCAGGTGGCCGCTGTCCATGAGGGAGGAGACGAGGTCCGGACGGTGGAGGGCGGCAGTTGGAGAGCGGCGGCAATGTCTGCAACGGCCAACCCGCCGCGGCCGGGGGAGAACAGGCTCATCACTCGCCGGGTGTCAGGACCCAGATCGGTGGTGGGGCCGGTCGCGGCGATGGCCACACTCTCCAAGTGCACAGCCCTGCCCGGGCGGATTTGCCCGCCCGTGCGGACGTAGGGCCTGACCATGTCCGGGTCATGCCGCGGTCCGGTCATGCCGCGGTGCCTCCGTCCGGCTGCGGTGCGGGCTTGCGGTCCTCGGTGCCGAGCTGCTTGCCAAGGCGCACCACGAGCTGCGCCATGTGGTGGCTGATCAGGCCGACGTCGACGTGGGGTCCCGTCGTGACGACCGACAGCATCGTGTTCCGTCCGGCCGCGGTCGTCAGGCCGATGTTCGTGACACTTTCGATCAGATGCTGACGCACGCCCTGACCGCCGGTGAAATCGTCCCAAGCCCGCCCCGATGCCCGCAATGAGGCGGTCAGGGCGGCCAGCTTCTCACCATCGTCCTGGCTAATGGTCTTCGTGCGGGCCTTGAGCAGGCCGTCGCCGCTCATCAGCACGGCGTACCTGACGCCCTCCACGGAACCGAGCTGCTCGTCCAGCAGCCAGCCCAAGGCGTTCGAGCGCGTGTCCGACATGATTAACGTCCTTCGTCAGTGCTGGGAGTGTTGTGGTTGTCCCGGGCGCGGCGGGCGCCGTCCATCCAGGCGGCGGCAACCCCGGGGCTGCCCGGTCCCACCTCGAGGCCGGGATGCGCGGGGGAGGCGGTGACGGGGCGCGGAGTGCGCTGGCGGACGGTGAGCCCACTCGCCGTCGTGGAAGGTGCCGGCACCAGCGGCACGGCTTCCGGGGCAGGCGCCAGGCGTGCTGACGGCGTCGTCTGCGCGGGGGCCGGCTGAGGCGGCTTGGGCGTCGTCAACAGGGCCTGCGGCAGCACGATGACCGCACGGGTCCCGCCATACAGATTGGGTGCTGCCAATTCGATGCGGAAGCCGTACTGGTTGGCGAGGACGGACGCCACGCGCAGCCCCGTTTGGGGGTAAGCGCCCAGTTGGGTGATGTCGTCGCGCTGCTTGCCCGACATCACCTCGCGCGCCCAGGTCAGACGCTCGTCCTCCATCCGCAGCCCGGCGTCGTCCACGACCAGGAACGCCGCGTTCGCACCGTGCTCAAGGGAAACGTGCACCCGAGCGTTCGGCGGTGAGTACCGCAGCGCGTTGTCCAGCAACACCGCCAGGCTGTGGACAACCGCTTCCACGGCCCGACTTTCCACCGCGAGGAACTCCATGCCGGTGTGCTGGACGCGCTGATAGCCCTCGACCCGGCCCATGGCCGTACGCACGATGTCGGTCAGCGTGGTCACCGGCCAGCGACGGGAAAGCCTGTCGCCGCCCAGGACGGCGTACCCGGAGGCGGCGAGCAGCATCTGCTGGGCCAGGTGATCGATCTCGACCAGCGTCGCGTACGCCTCGTCCGACACATGGCGGCGCACGCCGGCACTGATCGTGCTGCTCAGCTTCGAGGCCCGCTGCACCGTGCTGGAAGCGAATCCCCGCACAGCTGCTCGGGCGACATCCACCGCCTCCTGCCGTACATGGGCAATCTGACGCTCGGCTTCCAGCCGGACCTGCGTGACCTGCTGCATGCTGACGGCTTGGGCCTCCTGCCCCACCTGAACGATGACGGACTGGAGGTGATCAGCCATGGTGCCGAGTGCGCCTGCGAGCGGGGTGCCCACGAGCTGAGGTGGGAGGACGAAGTCGACACGGTGCTCCTGCCCGCTGTGCGCCGCAGTCGCGGCGGCTGGCAACACCGTGCTCGTCACGTATCCGACGCACTGCTCGGCCGCCCGCAGCTCCTGCGAGAGCCGTTCGGCACGCTCATGAAGACCGTCCGCACGACGCTGCTCGCGGCGGGCTTTGCGTCCGAAGTGCACCGCCGCAGCGAGGCCGGCGATCAAAGCAATAAGGATCAGTATCAGTTTGGTCATCAGGCCCTCGCGAGGATTGAGGAGACGGTTCCACCCACGACAGCGCTGATCCCGGCGGAGCCGATCGAGAAGCGCGAGCCCGCAGTGGCGGCAGGGGTCGGGAGTGGCGACGCACCCAGCCGGTGAGCAGCAGGGCGCTCTCATCAACCCCATAGGAGAAGGAGGCGGTGGCCATCAGCTCACCTCCAGGGCCAGGTTGCACCAGGTGGTCGCTCCCTTGTCGCTGATCCCCCAGGAGCCGTGCCACTGGCTGGCGATGGACTCGACGAGCCACAGCCCGCGGCCGTTCTCCGCGTGAGCGTCCGGCTTGGAAGCGATGGGTAGGCGGCTGGGCCCCCCGTCGTGCACGCGAATGTCCAGGTGGCCATCCCGGAGGGCGAGAGTCAGAGTGATCTTGCGACCGTGGCTGTGCTGGACCGCATTGGTGACCAACTCAGAGACGACAAGCGCGGCGTCGTCCGCCAAGCGGGACAGGCCGCTTTGGTGCAGGCGAGTCTGAGTCAGGCTTCGCATCGTGCGGACCTGCAACGTGTCAACCTGTGCGAGGGGTTGACCTGGCCTGCGCTCAGTGATCTGAAAGGTACGACTCAATAGGGCAACGTCGGTCATGGGAGAACGAAGAGGTCGTTCGGCAGTCGTTGTCATCACGTCCTCTTGGGGGCACGGAGGACCGATCGGGCGACGGATGTCGCCCTACGAAGGGTGGTCCGCTCGCTGCCGTGGCGAAGACGGGACGGGCATGGGCCAAACCGCGTCGTCGTGGTGTCGCGCACGTCCTTCCCCTCTCCGCAGCGACAACGTGATCACCGCATCCGACCGAGTGGTCGGCGCAGTGGGCATGAGTGTGGGACCAGGACGCACCCGTACTGATCCCTGCGGCGATATCTCTGTAGAGATACGGGATCCCGCATATCGTGTGGATCGTCGGGAAGTTCGACCCAGGGGGCCGCGCCATGAGACCGCCGAGCCGCGTATGCGAGAGATGTGCAACCGAGCTGAGTCAGTACAACCCCGACACCCTGTGCGCCCTGTGCGCAAAGGCAGGAACGGCGCCGGGAGTGCCCGATCGCGCCTGGCGCGACGAAGCCGTTTACCGGGCCCTGGCCGCTTGGGATTTCGGCGAGCTGCTGCGCCTGGTACGCAAGCGATCCGGCTTATCTCAGATGGCCGTGCGCGAACTGACGGCGCTACCTCAGTCGTTCATTTCCGGCCTCGAACGCGGTCAGAAGCAGATCGGCAGCCCCGCCACCCTTCTCGACCTTCTCAACGGCCTCGGCCTGCCTTCCGACCTGCAGCCTTTGCTGCTGACCCCTCTACGCGGCGATGCGCCGAAACCTGGTCATAACCTCTCCGCAGAGGCCGTACTGCCTTGGACGGCGGATCGTATGGTGACGTCACTTGAAGTGGCCATCGGAGGTACCACCATGAAGCGCCGCCGCGTGCTGACCGCCCTGAGCGGAGCCGCACTCACCCAGTACGTCTTGCAGTCCGCCATCGCTCCCGCAGAGGCCGTGGCCGCTTCTTCCGGTACCACGACTGTCACCGACGCCCTGATCGATTCGCTTCAAAGCACCACCGACGCACTCCGCCAGATGGACGCCACCAGCGGTAGCGGAAATCTCGCCCACACGGCGAAGACTCACCTGCGGATGCTCCTGCACCTGCTCAAGCAGGGCTCCTACAACGAGAGTTACGGACGTCGCTTGGCTGCCGTCACCGCCGACACGGCAGCCCAGACCGGTTGGTACACCTTCGACAGCGGTGACCACGACACCGCCCAGCACCTCTTCCTTGGCGCTCTGCGGGCAGCCCACGCTTCGGGCGACTCCCGCCTGCGCGCCGGCGCTCTCGGTTTCCTCGCCATCCACGGTTACTCCGCCGGCGACCCGCGCGACGCCATCACCGCCGCCCGTACAGCGCGCCAGGCAATCACCGATCACGACGCCCCCGCCCTGAACGCCATGCTCCTCACCCGCCAGGCTCGCGGCCACGCCCGACTCCGTGAAGAGCGCCACGCCTTGGCCGCGCTTGCCGAAGCCGAAGAACTCTGTGCCCGCGGGCGGGGCGAGGACGATCCTCACTGGCTGTACTGGATCAGCCCGGGGGAGATCCTCGGACAGACCGGAAGCTGCTACCTCGACCTGGGACAGCCGGCTCGGGCAGCCCAATCCTTCGCCGCGGCCCGCGACGTGCTCAGCCGGGACGAGACCCGAACCACCGCTCAGTTCCTCTCCCGAGCCGCGACCGCGCAGATGCGCGCCGGCGACGCCGACGCCGGCTGCGCCACCGCCCATGACGTCCTGACCCTCGCCGAAGGCATTCAATCCGCCCGCCTCGACGACCACCTGCGCACCATGCTCCATGAGGCGCGTTCCTACGGTGCCTCCTCAGCCGCCCGGGATCTGCTGGATCGTGGGGAAGGCGTTATGCGTCAGCGAGCCGCCGCATGATTCTGGTTCTCTGGGACATCGACCGGACTCTCCTCTACACCGGCGACACCGACCGGCTGGTCTACCGGGAGCTCTTCGAGGAGGTAGTGGGCCGGCCTGCCGAGCGTCTGCCCGCCCGGGGAACCGGGGTGACGATGCCCCTCGCTGTCCGGGAGCTGCTGCGCGCGAATGCAGTGGAACCCGAGCGGATCGAGGAACTTGCGCAACGCATCGTGCAGCGTATGCCTGCACAACTGGAGCGTCACCGTGGCGATCTTTCTCGCACCGGGCAGGTCATGCCCGGTGCAGCCGCCGCCCTTGCCGGCGTGCACCAAGAGCCCGGGCTGGTTCCCACTGTCGTCACCGGCAATCTGCGGGGCAGCGCTGAGATCAAGCTCAAGGCTCTTGGCCTGGACGAGTATCTCGACCTCGGCATCGGCGGATACTCCTCCGATGACTCCCACCGCCCTGCCCTCGTACGCGTGGCACAGCAGCGAGCCGGCACTCGCCATGGGTATACCTTCACACGGGAGACGACCGTGATTATCGGCGACTCTCTCGAGGACGTCCGCACTGGACGGGAAGGAGGCGCCCACGTGATTGGCGTCGCTTCCGGTACCACATCAGTCGACTGGCTGGCTGCCGCCGGGGCCTGCCACGTCGTCCCTGACCTAACCGACGTACAACGCATAATCCGCCTGATCAACCAATGCGCCGCGTCGGACGTCGACCACGGCTGCCCTGAACCACGGCAGGACGCGATGCCGGAAGAGTTCAGGTGATCGAGGTGCGGCCCGGCGAGCAGATGCGCAACCTCTCCCGCCGAGGGCACTGAGCATCCAGACCGTGCACCACACGACCGACCCGGCAGCTACGGTGGCGCTTCTGGACTCCCTGTTCCTCGGCTCGGCCCCGGCCTGGGCTGGGGACGCACAGCGCAGGACGAGGACCGTGATGACGTACACGCCACCCCTTTGGCCCGTTTCCGTGAAGGGCGTCGCCCTGGACGCAGAGCGCCGAGTGCTGCTCCTGAAGAACGAGCGCGACGAGTGGGAATTGCCCGGTGGACGCCTGGAGACCGGCAGTTCGGGCGGGGCTGTACCAGCCGATGGCAGCCCGGAGTCGGCGCTTGAACGGGAGATCCAGGAGGAGACCGGCTGGGAGGTGAAGGCCGGGCCACTGATCGGCGGTGGCGTGTGGATCTACGAGCCCATCCCGGGCCGCAGGGTCCTGATCGTCACCTACGGCTGCACGGTCCTCACTCCCGAACGAGCACCCGTCGTCAGTCACGAGCACAAACAACTCGGGATGTTCGCCGCGGACCAAGTGCCGGACCTCAACATGCCCGAGGGCTACAAGCGGGCCGTGGCTGCCTGGTACCTCCGCGACGTCGCGGACGTGGGTGACTACGAGCCGAGGTAGCAAAATGGTATGCCAGCGGACGCTGACTGGCCGCCATCGGTAACAACCGACGTCGACGCTCAGCCCGATTCGCCCACAGCAGACGAGCAAGGGTCTCAAAGGGCTGGAACTTACTGCGGGGACGATGTCAACGTACAACGTCCCCAAAAACCAACCTGGTCAGCGAATAGGCAAGGGTATTCGGGCCAGTGGCTGAACGCAGCCGTCGCCTCGTGTCCTGATGCTGCCTGGCCTGCGCACCGAGCCCTGCCTCCCCGAGGTCCCGACGCAAGGAGCCCACCTGTCCAACGGCACGCTTCGGTCCTGCAACTCACGGTCCCGATCCGGTTCACCCTTCAGGCCCTCAACGCTCAGCAACGCTAGGCCCACGCCGCCCTAGCCACCGCGCCGTGTCTCGGTGGCTGCCCGACCGGAGGGAGAGGGACTCTTTGCCATGCTGACGGGCTGTAGGACGTTGGTTCATCCCGGAGGCCGCTTGAACCCTGGCCACCGTCGAGGTGCGCAACATAGACGACGATCACCGGTTAGCCAAACCGGGGATCCTCCAGACCATTGTTGTCGTTCGCACCCGGCTGTGCTTGGCGGTGGGGCCGTGCGGACGCAGTGGATCGTGCCGCGTGCTACCGCGCGGCTGCATGCACCAGTGGAAGGAATGCCGCACGTGGCCGAACCCGTTGACGACCTGTTGACCATCACCGAAGTCCTGGCACTTCTGGGCGGAAACATTCATCGATCGAGTTTTCATCGCTGGCGGGCAACCGGCCGGGGGCCGCAGACGATGCGACTTCCTAACGGGCAAGTTCGCATCCGGCGGAGTGACCTCAAGAACTGGTTCGACAGCCTAGAGAGCTGAGCGCTCGCCTCGCGCGGACATAGGGCTCATGCCTGTGGATCCAATCCCTCTGAATTGATGGTGGAAGTTGCGAATCTCGAACGTCCAATTTTGGAAAACCCAAAATAGAAAGGGTCGACCGAAGCCGTACCAGGTCCGTTGGGCTGTTGACGGGAGAGCCTTCTACGCCTCCTACCGCTCCTCCGCCCACGCTGAGCTCTTCCGCGTCAACCTTGTCGCTGCTGCGAACCGTGGTGAGGTCTTCGACGGCGAAACAGGCCTCCCTGCGTCGATGCAGCCGGAGTCAGAGGCGCTGACCTGGTATCAGTTCGCTCGCGCCTACGCGGAAATGAAATGGCCGGGTGCGGCGGCAAATACGCGTAAGAATACGGCTTCCGCGCTGGCTCGCATAACAACTGAACTGCTTGTCGAGCCTAAAAAGGGTGTGGTGGCGCCGGACTCGCAAGTAATGCGTCGGGCCCTGACTCACTGGGCCTTCCGGCTGACAGCGCAGGGTAAAGAGCCGGAAGCCGACGTGTCAGCCGCGTTGGAATGGGTCGCACAACACTCGCGGCCCGTGACGGATTTGAAGGACCTTGATGTCGGACGTCATGTCTTGCGGTCCATCAGCTTCCGTCTGGACGGGGCGCCCGCGAGTCCCAGCCACTCACAACGGATTCGGGCTGTGTTTCACAACGCGCTCGAATACGCGGTGGAAAAGGGAGACCTCCCGGAAAACCCTCTCAGCAGGATTGGTGGACGTACTCCACGACTCACTCGCCAGGTGGACCCACGCGTGGTGGTGAGTCCACGGCAGGCCAGAGAACTCTTGACCGCGGTCACCTACGCCGGCACCTGGGCTCACGGGCGAGGGCGACTCCTCATGCCGTTCTTCGCGACCCTGTACTTCGCGGCCCTGCGGCCTGAAGAGGCGGTCGAGTTGAGACTTCAGGATTGCCAACTCCCGAAGAAGGGGCCAAGCCTCCTCACGCTGCACCAGGCCAGCACACGCGCTGGCTCCGCGTGGACGGATGACGGGCGAAAGCACGAGCAGCGAGGGCTCAAGCACCGGGCTCGCGGCGACGTACGTCTGGTACCGGTGTCCCCTGAACTGGTGCAGATACTGCGGACGTACGTCGACGAGTTCGGGACGGCGGAGGACGGACGGCTCTTCCGCAGCCCGAGCGGAGGCCGGTTGGACTCCACGCGATACCTCGATGTCTGGCACAAGGCGCGGCGCATTGCCTTCCCACCGCATCTCGTGGACTCCCTCCTTGCCAGGAGGCCGTACGACCTGCGTCATGCCGCGGTCTCCCTGTGGCTGAACTCTGGTGTCCCCGCCGCTGAGGTGGCCGAGATGGCAGGCCACAGCGTGGCGATCCTGATGGACACGTACTACAAGTGCATCCACGGCCAGCGGGAGCAGATGGTGCAACGCATCATCGACGCCCTCAGTGACGATCGGGAGGGCGGGGCATCGGGCGAAGTGGACTAGACCCTGCGTCTTCGCTGGCACACTATTGGCACAATCGCTGTGGGGCGCAACGAAACGCGATGAGACGCGGTGGGGTGCACCTCGGGCCACGGCCTCTGCTTCGTTCTCGGCGAGAACGTCGTAACGGCCGGCCCGCGGAGCGTCGGACGACGCTGCGCGGGCCGACCGATGATCGGTGAAACCGCAGGTCAGCCCACCTTGGGGAAGCCGACAGGCGTGCATCAAGTACTAGGCGAGGCCGAGCAGGCCGCGGTGCGGCAGGCGATTCTTGATCACGGGCCGTACGACGTGGGTCTGGGCGGGCAGTTGTGGACGCGGCGGCTGGTGGGTGAGCTGATCGCGAAGTTGTACCGGGTGCGGCCGACCGAGTCGGGTGTGGGCAAGTACCTCAGGCGGTGGGGCCTGTCCTTCCAGCGTTCCGACAAGCGGGCCGTCGAGCAGGACCCGGAAGCGGTTCGGTGGTGGCACGAGGAGACCTGGTCCACGATTCGCGCGAAGGCGAAGGAGGACGGGGTGAGGTCCTCTTCGCCGACCAGGCCGACATTCGTTCCGACCAGGTCAGCGGTCGGACCTGGGGCGAGAAGGGCAGGACTCCCGTCGTGCGGCGCACGGGCAGCCGGTTCTCCGTGAACGCGATGTCGCGATCAGCACGAAGGGCCGGATGCACTTCAAAGTCTTCACCGAGCACTTCACCGCCGAGGTGATGGGCCGCTTCCTGGACCGTCTCGCCGGCCACTTCGACCGCAAGGTCCACCTCGTGGACGGCGGACACTCGCCCACCGCTCGAAGAAGGTCCGGGACTGGCTCGCCGCCCACCCGGACGCCGTGGAACTGCACTTCCTGCCGCCGTACTCGCCTGAGCTGAACCCTGACCAGACCCCGGGCGGCACGATGAAGGTGACCACCGTCCGCCAGCCGCTGGGCGTCGTCGCTGTCATCACGCCGTGGAATTCCCCGCTCACGCCGGCCGCGTGGAAGCTCGGGTGTACAGCCGTCGGCGGCGTCCTGGACGTCCAGGACGCCCTGGTCGAAGTGCCAGGCCAGGGACGGGCGAGCGTCGGGGCCGATGGTGCATAGGCAGTCCGAACCCACCAAGGTTCGGGGGCGGCGGGTGAGTTCCGGATCGTAATGAGGCTTCTCCCCGCAGCGTCATTTGGAGCTTTTCGGGCGACACGCCCCTAAACTCGCCCTGGACGTGGTGCTGGCCGACGAGGCCGCCGTGCCCGACCGCGGTGTGCTGACCGAGGCCGCGAAGGGGTTCGGCGGCGCCGCGGTCGAGTTGGCGCCGGTGGCCCGGCCCGACGGAAGCCCCAGGCACGACCCGAAGCTGTTGGCCGCCGCGTACGACCGTATTTTTCGGATGCATGGAAGGATCGGCCCATGGCGATGACGGCAGCAGTGAAGGACGAGGTTTCCCGGCTCCCCGTCACCCGGACCTGCTGCAGGAAGGCGGAGGTCTCCGCCATGCTGCGGTTCGCCGGCGGCCTCCACCTGGTGAGCGGGCGCATTGTGATCGAGGCGGAGCTGGACACGGCGATGGCCGCCCGCCGCCTCAAGCGGGATGTCCTGGAGATCTTCGGCCACAGCTCCGAACTGATCGTGATGGCACCGGGCGGGCTGCGCCGCGGTTCGCGCTATGTCCTCCGGGTGGTCGCGGGCGGCGATCAGCTGGCCCGCCAGACCGGCTTGGTGGACGGCCGGGGGCGCCCGATCCGCGGCCTGCCTCCGCAGGTGGTCTCGGGGGCCACCTGCGATGCCGAGGCGGCGTGGCGCGGGGCCTTCCTGGCGCACGGCTCCCTCACCGAGCCGGGCCGCTCCTCCTCACTGGAGGTGACCTGCCCCGGCCCCGAGGCGGCGCTCGCCCTGGTCGGCGCCGCCCGCCGGCTGTCGATCGGCGCCAAGGCCCGCGAGGTGCGCGGCGTGGACCGGGTCGTCGTCCGTGACGGCGACGCGATCGGTGCCCTGCTCACCCGGCTCGGCGCCCACGACTCGGTGCTGGCCTGGGAGGAGCGCCGGATGCGCCGCGAGGTGCGCGCCACGGCGAACCGGCTGGCCAACTTCGACGACGCCAACCTGCGCCGCTCGGCCCGCGCGGCCGTCGCCGCCGGTGCCCGGGTGCAGCGCGCCCTGGAGATCCTCGCCGACGACGTCCCGGAGCACCTCGCCGCGGCCGGCCGGCTGCGCATGGAGCACAAGCAGGCCTCCCTGGAGGAACTGGGCGCGCTCGCCGACCCGCCGCTGACCAAGGACGCCGTCGCCGGGCGGATCCGCCGACTGCTCGCCATGGCCGACAAGCGCGCCGCCGACCTCGGCATCCCGGGCACGGAGGCCAACATCGGCGAGGAGCTCGCCGACAACCTCGTCGGCTGACACCGCGGAAGGGACCAACGGCGGCATCGAGCCTGTTTCATCTTGAAGTTCCTGGTCAAGAGGCTGGTGCGGGACCGGGTGCGGTTGCTCGTGCCGGTCGGTGGCGGAGTTTGAGGCAAAGCGTGTCGACGGTCGGCGAGCTGGGCTTCGAGAGCGTCGAGTCGGCGGCGTAGGTTGAACTCGCGGACTTGTAGGTCGGGCATCCGGGTGCGTAGTGCGTCGATGGTGATCTGCTGTTCCTGGTAGACCTCGATCATGCGGGTGATGGCCGTTTTGCGGCGGATCGCCTTGGCCTTGTCCATCGCGGCTTGAGGGCCCCACCGGCTTCGTCCTGGTGCGGCTGGCCCGCTCCTCCTCACGTGCCACCCGCAGGTCCAGGTGATCCTGCATCAGCTGCCGCAGCAGCAGATCACCGGCTGGTCTCCCGGACGAAGAGAACCGCGGTCTTGCGGAGGATCTCCTTTTCCTTGCGCGCAGTTGTTTGACCTCGCGGCACAGCCGGGCGAGTTCTTCCTTCTTGTCGCTGGTCGGCCTCAGGTGTTCCCCGGTATCCACCCGGTCCTGGTCGGCCCAGGTGCGGATGGTCCGGGCAGACGGCTCGAACTCCTTCGCCGGCTCCTTTGGCGACCGGCCGGCCCGGGCCAGCTCGACTGTCCGGCAACGGAACTTGGGCGGGTAGGTCGGGTGTGTTCTGGTGCTGTGAACTGCTCTTGCGGGGTCTCCGGTGTCCCGAAGCGAGGGGGGGTGTGCCTCAAGCCGGGGAAGGTTCATTTCTCGGTATGTACGTCCGTGTGGTGCCTGGGCCGGCTGTTTCACGCGTCGTGGTCACGGTGAGCTCGGGCGGGGAGGGGGCCTCTCCAGGAGTTCGGCGTCCCGGGCGGTGATCGTGAGGCCGTACCCCGGCTGGGTGAGACCCTGGGCGATGCCGAGGCCGATGTCGCGGGAGGCTCCCGTGACGAGCGCGGCCAAGCGCTCGTCTTTCGGGGAATCCGTTGTGACTGCCTGGGTGTTCACGAGGTCCTCCCTTCCGCGAGTGCGCGCAGTCCCGCCGCCGCGAGCAGGGGGACGGCGTCGCCGACCGTTTCGAATCCGCGGCCGACGGTCATTCCGGCTTGGTGGCGGGCGTGGATGCCTTCGGCGATCACGGCGATCTTGAAGTAGCCGAGGCCGAGGTAGAAGGCGAGCCGTCCCAGATCCCGGCCGGAGACGCGGGCGTAGCGCTCGGCGAGGTCGCGGGGGGAGGGGAGCCGGTTGCTGGTGGAGGCGGCGGAGCCGCCCAGTACCGGGTCGAACGCGGGGTCCCGGTAGACCAGGGTCATGCCCAGGTCGGCGAGCGGGTCGCCGATGGTGGCCATCTCCCAGTCGACGAGTGCGCGGATCGTACCCGGGTCGGCCGGGGCGAGGATGGCGTTGTCGATGCGGTAGTCGCCGTGGACGATGGCTGCGCCGCTCTCGGCGGGCACCTCGGCGGCCAGGCGCTGGTGGAGGGTGTCGATGTCGGGCAGGTCGCGGGTGGCGACGCGTGACCACTGGTCGCGCCAGCGGCGGACCTGCCGGGTCAGGTAGCCCTCGGGCCGGCCGAAGCCGGTGAGCCCGGCCTCCTCGTACGGTACGGCGTGCAGCCGTGCGAGCACGTCGACGAGGGCGCCGGCGCAGTTGTCGATGTCCGTCTGGGACAGGGTGTGGAGGTCGTCGTGGGTGCGCAGCACCGTGCCCGCCACGTGGGAGACGATGCAGAACGGCGCGCCGAGCACACCGGGGTCCTCGCACAGGGCCACCGTCCGGGCAACCGGTATGCCGGTGCCCTGTAGCGCGGCGACGATCCGGTACTCGCGCCCCACGTCGTGCGCGGACGGGGTCAGGACGCCGAGCGGGGGGCGGCGCGCGACCCAGCGGGAGTGGCCGTCGGTGACGAGATAGGTCAGGTTGGAGCGGCCGCCGTGCAACAGCTCGGCCCGCAGCGGGCCGGCGGTGTCCGGCACATGGGCCTCGAAGTACTGCTGGAGGGCCGCCAGGTCCAGGCCCTGGGGGCTCGCAGCCTCGGCGGTCACGGCTGTCCTCCCGCGGTCCGGCCGTCCAGGTGGCGTCGGACGACCCGGCGGGCGATCGCCCAGCGGTGGGTCTCGGAGGGGCCGTCGTAGATGCGGAACGGGCGCACCTCGCGCAGGAAGCGGGAGAGCAGGATGTCCCCGGAGACGCCCAGTGCGCCGCAGATCTGCAGCGACCGGTCGACGACCCGCCACACCGCCTCGGCGGTGAACGTCTTGGCGATCGCGGTGGACTGCGCCCCGGAGCGGCCCTGGTCGAGCTCCCGGCAGGCCTGCAGGATCAGTCCGCGCGAGGCGGCTACGTCGATCTCGTTGTCGGCGATCATCTGCTGGACCATGCCGAGTTCCGCGAGTCGGGAGCCGAACAGCTGCCGGTCGGCGGCGCGGGCCACCGCGATGTCCTGGGCGCGGCGGGCGATGCCCAGCCAGCGCATGCAGTGCGTCATCCGGGCGGGGCCGAGCCGGACCTGCGCGTACTCGAAGCCCTTGTCGACCTCGCCGAGCACCGCCTCGTCCGGCACGACACAGCCGTCGAAGAGCACCTCGCAGTGTCCGCCGAAGAAGGCCTCGTCCAGCGTGTCGATGTGCCGCACGATCTTCATTCCAGGGTTATCGGCATCGACGAGGAACATCGTTGCCCCGCCCCGGGTCCCCGGTTCACCGGAGGTACGGGCCATGCAGATCGCGTACGCCGCGCCGTCCGCGCCGGTGATGAACCACTTGCGGCCGTCGATCCGCCAGCCCCCGGGCACCTTCTCGGCGCGGGTCGTCAGCGCCGACGGGTCGGAGCCGGCACCCGGCGCCGGCTCGGTCATCGCGAAGCACGACCGCACCCGGCCCTCGGCGAGCGGGCGCAGGTAGCGCTCCTTCTGTTCCGCGGTGGCGATCGCCTCCAGCATGTGCATGTTGCCCTCGTCGGGGGCCGCGATGTTCAGGGCGAGCGGACCGAACAGCGAGTAGCCGGCCTCTTCGAACACCAGGGCGCGGCCACGCATGTCCAGACCGTGACCGCCGTATTCGGGGGAGACGTGCGGGGCGAAGACCCCGGCCCCGCGGGCAGCTTCCTGAAGGCGCGTCCGCAGCGCCTCCCCTCCGGTGGCGGAGACCCCGCCGTGTTCCTCCTCGGCCGGGATCACCACCTCGCGGACGAACTCCGCCGTACGGCGGGCGAGATCCTCGAGCTCGGGGCTGTGGTCCGGGTTCACGGGCAACGGTGCCTCCTGACGCCGGGCAGGTTCGTGCACTGCACGGTCTCCAGCCTGGCTAATAGACGTTAGCCACATGACAACGGGCCATTGTGCTGCTTGTCAAGGCTAGCGGGGATTCACCCTCTGGCTGTCTTCAGATCCCGCTAACATGTACTAGCCGAATCTCGCAGCCCACGCCGAGGAGTCTTCCGTGCCGCAGCCCGTATCCATCGAGACACTGCTGTGAACCGGCCCGGCGGCACCCCGCGCGCCGACGCGATCCGCGCCGCAGCCCTGGAACTGTTCACCCGGCGCGGGTACGAGGCCACCACCATGGCCGACATCGGCGCGGCCATCGGCGTCCGCGGGCCGAGCCTGTACAAACACGTCAGTTCCAAACAGGCGCTGCTCGCGCAGATCATGATCGGCACGATGGACGCGCTGCTCGCCGCCCACCGGACCGCTGTCGCCGGGACCGAGGACCCCGCCGAACGGCTCAGGCGCGCCACCGAGGCCCACGTCCGCTACCACGCGCGGCACCGACTCGAGGCATTCGTCGGCAACCGGGAGATCCGCAGCCTCGAGGAACCGCACAGCACCGCGGTCCTGGACCGGCGCGACGCGTACCAGAAGGCGTTCCGCGAGCTGGTCGAGGCCGGGGTCGCCGCGGGACGCTTCCACGTCGCCTCGGCCCGCCTGGCCTCGTACGCGATCCTGGACCTCGGGATGGGCGTGGCCGTCTGGTACCGCGAGGACGGAGAATTGACGGAAGATCAGATCGTGTACCAGTACGGCGACTTCGCCCTCCTCCTGGTGGGCTCCGGATGACGTGTTCGCGCCCTCGGGTCGGTGCCCGCCCTCCGCCGCGAGCGGGCACGGGGAGATTTCCGCGGCGGATCCGAAGCGGCGAGGTGTCGTGTCCATCTGGGATTTCATGGGGGCACCGATGTCAAGTAGCCGAGACTCAAAGGGGGTTGAGGGGAAATTCTTCGGTTTCGGTACGGGTGGTGCAGGACCGTTGCCCCACGGGTGCGCCCTATGCATAATGAGATTCCACGTCCATAAAATTAGACGCTGTATCGGCGAGGGGGCCTGGTGAAGCCGCGCTCATCCCTCCGACGATCCTGACCGACGTCCCGGCGGACGCGAAGATCAACGAGGAGGAGGTCTTCGGCCCGGTGATCTCCTCTACCCCTACGACGACATCTCCGAGGCGATCCGCCACATCCAGGTCCGCCCGGCGGCGCTGTGCTCCTACTACTACGGGGAGGACGGCCCGGACCTTCCGGGCGTTCGTGCGGGGCGCCACGTCGGGCGGCGTGACCCGCAACGACTGCTTCGCCCACCAGACCGTCCCCGGCGCACCGTTCGGCGGGGTCGGCCACTCCGGCTACGGCGCCTACCACGGCAAGGCCGGCTTCGACGAGTTCACCCACCGCCGTACCGTCGCCGCACCCGAGGGGGATCGTCCGTTCGCGGCGGGCTCCACGGGCGAGGCGGTCCTGCACCCGGACGTCGAGACCGGACTCGACCAGTTCGTCGCCGGCGAGGTCGCGGCCCTGCGTAGTCGCCTCGGGCGCTGACCCGCGACCCGACCCGTCGGGACGTCGAACAGCCCACCACCGTGAGGGTGGTGGGCTGTTCGACGTCCTCCTGCGCGCTGCCGTCGACGGCGGCCCTTCCGTAGGCCGTGCCGGACCGGTGTCCCGTCGAGCGAGATGCGAGCTGCTCGGCGGACCGGCCCGCGGGTCGGTGCACAGAACGACGCGCGGGCCGCTCGACGGGCCGACAAGCGGGCCGTTTCGCGGAGCGTCCCGCTCGACGGCCCGCGCGGGTGCGTCCCGGCGTGCGACCGGTCGCCGGACCGCGTGCGGTCAGACGTCGGCCACGTCGAGGCGGCCGCCGAAGTACGCCGCCCGGATCCGGTCGTCCCGCGCGAGCATGGCCGTGTCGCCCTCCAGCGCGACACTCCCGGTCTCCAGGGCGATGGCGTGGTCGGACACGGCCAGGCCCATCGCGACGTTCTGCTCGATGAGCACCACGGTCGTGCCCTCGGCGGAGATCTCCTCGACGATCTCCGCCACCCGGTCCACGAGCTTGGGGGCGAGCCCGAGCGAGGGCTCGTCCATCAGCAGCAGCCGCGGCCGGGCCATCAGCGCGCGGCCGATCGCCAACATCTGCTGCTGGCCGCCCGAGAGGTAACCGGCCTTGTCCCCACGGCGGTCGGCGATCTCGGGGAACCGGGCGAAGACCGCGGCCAGTTCGTCGGCGACGGCTGCTTTGCCACGGCGGGTCCACGCCCCGGCGCGGAGGTTGTCCTCCACGCTCAGCTCCGCGAAGACCCGGCGCCCCTCCATCGTCTGGGCCATGCCCATGCGCACCCGCTGGGCGGGCGCGGCCCGGGTGACGTCCACCCCGTCGAGGAGGACGGAGCCGGACACCACCCGTCCTCCGTGACTGCCCAACAGGCCGGTGATCGCCCGCATCACCGTCGTCTTGCCGGCCCCGTTGGCGCCCAGCAGGGCGAGCGTGGAACCCGCGGGCACCACGGCCGACAGCCCCCGCACGGCGGGACTGCGCCGACCGTAGGCGACCGTCAGGTCCTTGATGCGCAGCTCCGCCGACCCCTGGGGCCTCGCACCCGCGGCCACCGTCAGTCTCCTGCCGGGTAGGGGTAGTCCAGGACGTCCTGGGTGACCTTCTGGTGGCACGCGGTCTCCTCGGTGCCGTCCTTGCCGGACTTCGACGGGACCAGCACGCAGTACTGCGTGTGCTGACCCCGGTCGGCCGCCGCGCCCCACGGGCGGGGGTAGTAGGTGGTCAGGTCCAGGGAGGACAGCGAGGCCTGGGCCCGCATGATGCCCGCCCGGGACAGGTCGCCCTGCTCGGCCGCCTTCGTCAACACCGCGTCGACCGCCGCCAGTTGGTTGTAGCCCCAGAGGAAGCCGACCGAGGGCCGGGCCTTGGGGGCGTACTTCTTCTGGTCCGCGAGCAGGCGGTTCATCCCCTCGTCGTCGGCGCCCCAGGGCAGGCCCTCGGTGACGATCACCAGGTGTTCGGTGGTGTAGTCGTACAGCGGTCCGTCGTTGAGGAACGGTCCCCAGGAACCGGCGTTGGCGATCCAGGTCGGCTCGAAGCCCTGCTCGATGGCCGCGGTCAGCACGTCCGGGGCCTCGGGGATCTGCGCGGTGCTCATCATCACCATGTCGCAGTCGGCCTTCTTGAGCTGCTGGATCTGCGTGGTCGGCTTCACGCCGGACTGGACCGCCAGGGAGGGGCCGGTCCGCATGCCCATCTTCTTCTCGGCGTACTCCACGACCGCGGTGGCCGTCTCGAACCGGGGCCCCTCGGTGGCCAGGGAGCAGAGCTTGCGCTTCTTGTTCTCGCCCCGGGTGAGGTACTCGGCGCCGTTGAGGAACTGGCTCTGCGCGGGCATCGCGATGGACAGGACGTGGCTCTGGTGGAAGAACTTGCCGTCCGCCGACGCGCTGAACACCAGGACGTCGTCCTTGCGGGCCTGGGGCAGCACCGCGTCGGTGGACAGCGTGCCCGTCACCAGGGCGTAGGCCGCGACCTCGCGCTTGGTGGCCTCGTAGGCCTGCGCGGTCTTGGAGGGGTCGTAGGCGGTGTCACGGGTGATCAGTTCGACGGGGTACTTCCCGGCGATGCCGCCGCGCGCGTTGAGGGCGTCCACGTAGGCCTTCGCGCCGGCCCCGATGGGGGCGAAGGACGAGGCGGCCGGGCCGGACATCACGTTGAGCACGCCCAGGGTGAGCGTGCGGCCGTCGAAACCGGGCGCCGTGGCGGCCGCGTCGTCCGGGCCCTTCGACTCGCCGCGACCGCAGCCGGCGGTGGCGAGCAGCGCGCCCACGGCGAGCGCCGCGAGAGCGGTTCTGGTGCGGGAGGGCATCACTTGACTTCTCCTTCGTCGGGGACCGTGCGGTCGGCCGGGGTCTCTTTCCATCGGCCGAGCAGTCGGGCCGCGCCGCCCAACAGGCCCTGCGGTTCCATGAGGAGCACCACCAGGATCAGCGCGCCGAAGATCAGGAGGTTGAACGAGCCCGCGGTGAAGAACCCGCTGTCCTCCGCGGTGCTCTTGATCAACCAGCCGAGCGCGGGACTGTCCGCGAACTCGGCGACGAGGAACTCCAGGCCGGGCAGGACCAGGGCGCCGACGACCGCGCCCGCGAGCCGGGTCACGCCTCCGACGATGACCACCGCCATGAGCAGCGTGACCATGGTGAAGCCGAAGTCCTCCGGGGCGATGTACTCCCGCAGGCCGGCCAGCATCGCCCCGCCCAGTCCGCCGAAGGCGCCGGCGAGCGCGAAGACGCCGATCTTCTCCCGTCGCACGTCGATCCCGATCGCCTCCGCGGCCCGCTCGTTGTCGCGCAACGCCACCCAGGTCCGGCCGGGCGCGCGACGCAGCAGGAAGGCGGCGAGCGCGAGGCAGGCGGCGGTCACCGCCCAGGTGGCCCAGAAGAGGCCCTGTTCGGGGGAGAAGGAGCCCAGCTCCTCGAAGTTCACCGGCCCGACGGACACCTCGACCGAGGAACTCGCCCTGCCCGAGGAGCCGCCCGTCAAGGAGGTGAGCTGGCGCGCGAGGTAGTCGCCGATGAGGACGACGCCGAACGAGACGATCGCCAGCTCCAGCCCCCCGAGCCGGACCGCCAACCAGCCGGTCACCGCACCGGCCAGCGCGGCCGCCGCCCCCGCCGCGAGGGCGAGGACCACGAAGCCGGGGTCGAAGCGGTCGGCGAGGGCGACGGCGAGATAGGCGCCCAGGCCCATGAAGAACGGCTGCGCGATCCAGACCGTGCCCGCCCGCCCCACCAGCAGGACCACGCCCGCACCGGCGAGCGCGAGCACCGCGCAGTAGGAGAGCAGGAACAGGATGTGGTCCTGAACCAGGAACGGCGTCACCAGATAGACGGAGGCGAGGCCCGCGAGGAGCAGTCGCCGGGCCGAGGGGGGCACTTCGCGTGGGCGCCGTCCCCGCGGCGGGGCCGACTCGGTGAGGAGGTTTTCTTGCATCACGCCCGCTCTCTCAGAAACGTCGCACGGCCCGGGTTCCGAAGAAGCCCTGGGGTCGCGCGACGAGCATCACGACGAGGATCAGGTAGGGGAGGACGCCGGGGAATCCCGCGCCGAGCGGCTCCAGCACCGAGGACTGGAGCAGGATCGCGAACTGCTGCGCCACGCCCAGGATGAGCCCGCCCAGCAGTGCGCCCAGGGGGGAGTCGATGCCGCCCAGCACCATGGCCGGCAGCGCGGCGAATGCCGCGATGCCCAGGGTGCTGTTGACGCCGGACGCGCCGGCGGCGAGCAGGATGCCCGCGACGGCCCCGAGCGCGCCCCCCAGGCTCCAGGCGAAGACGGTGACCGTCCGGGTGCTGATGCCCTGGGCCACCGCGGCCTCCTCGTCGCTGACGGCGGCGCGCATCGCCAGCCCGATCGGGCTGAAGCGGATGAGGGCGAAGACCGCGAGGAGCAGCACGGCACCGGTCGCGGCCGTCCACACGTCCGACAGCGCGAGCACGCTCCCGCCGACCTCGACGACCCGCAGTCCCCAGGGGTCGCCCAGATCGCGGGCCTCGTCGCCCCACAAGCCCGCGACCAGCGCCTGGACCACGAACAGCAGGCCCACCGTCGCCATCACAGCCGGGAAGTGCGCCTTCTTGCTGAAGCGCCGCAGCAGCGTCATGCCGGTCAGCATCGACAGCAGGGCGCCGACGAGCAGCGAGACCAGGGCCGCCACCAGGAAGGGCAGCCCCCACACCACACCGACCTGGTAGGTGGTGAACGCGCCGATCAGGACGAACGCGCCCTGGGCGAAGTTGAGGATCCCGGTCGCGGAGTAGACCACCACGACGCCGACCGCCAACAGTGCGTATCCGGCTCCCAGCGCGAGGCCGGAGACCAGCGCCTGGAAGATCTCCGCCTGGGTCATTCCGCACTCCTTCGGCCCAGATAGGCATCGATGACACGGGGGTCCTGTCGGATCTGTTCCGGGGTCCCCGTCGCGACCTCACGGCCGAAGTTGAGGACGAGCACGCGGTCCGCGAGCGTCAGCACCAGCGGCATGTCGTGCTCGATGAGCAGGATCGCCAACTCGGGGCGCTCCTCGCGGAGCGCTCGGAGGTGTCCGGCGAACTCGGCTGACTCCTCGGGGTTGAGCCCGGCCACCGGTTCGTCGAGCAACAGCACGGCGGGCTCCATGGCGACCGCCCGTGCGAGTTCCACGACCTTGCCCACCCCGTGGGGGAGGGTCTCCACCGTCCGGTCGGCGACCTCGCGGAGCCCGTACCGCTCGATCAGTGCGGCGACGACCGCACGGCTGGCGGCCTCCTCGCGGCGGGCGCGCAGCGGTCTCAGCGTGGTGGCCAGGGACCCGGTGCGCATGGCGTGCCGACGTCCCAGCAGGAGGTTGTCGCGGACCGTCAGCGTCTCGAACAGCGCCAGGTGCTGGAACGTGCGCGCGACGCCCGCCCGGACGACGGCCGAGGGGCGCAGTCCGGTGACGTCCCTGCCCGCGACGCTCACCGAGCCGGTCCGCGGCCGGGACACCCCCGTGACGCAGTTGAACAGTGTCGTCTTGCCGGCGCCGTTCGGGCCGACGGTGGCGAGGAGTTCGCCGCGGCGCAGGGTGAAGTCGATGTCGTCGAGCACCTGGTGCGCGCCGTACCGCTGACCCAGGCCGCGCACCTCGAGCACGGTCTCGGGTCGGTCGAGGGCGTCGGGCGCGCTCTCGGGCGCCGTCGCCGCCGGTGGGGAGGGAGCCACATGTATCTCCTCGTCGCACGGGTAGGGCGTCGGTCCCGCGGGCGCCGGGTCGACGTCCGGCGGTCCGGATCCCACCGTTATGAAACATGTGGTCTCACAATATGTACGACGGGTCACGGACGTGCAAGAGTTTTGAGATGGGTGAATTTGAAACTGTCGCACCGGCCCGGCGGTCCGTCGCGCCCGACGGGGAAGGCGGTGGCGGGCTCGGCGGTGATGTCGACCCCGGGTTCGGGGTGGCGTCCGGGGTTTAGCGGAAAAGTCCGCCGCGCGACAGGGGGTAATCCGGCCGTCCGCTGTTAGGGTGTGCCGCCGTCGCCCTTATTGCGACTTGCGAGTTCGAAACTCGCGCCCATCCATCGGCGCAGGGAGATGATCCATGGCTCAGGACATGGTCGACGGGACGAGGGACGACGCTTCCTCCCCCGGGACGCAAGCGGCACCGACCGAGCGAGGGAAGGCCGCCCGCAAGCGGCGGGTGCTCGTCTCGAGCTTCCTCGGCGGCCTGATCGAGTGGTACGACTTCAACCTCTACGGCATGGCCTCGGCCATCGTGTTCGCCGCGCTGTTCTTCCCGGAAGGGAACTCCTCGGTCGCCCTGATGGGCGCCTTCGCCACCTTCGCCGTGGGCTACGTCGCCCGCCCCCTGGGCGGTGTGATCGCCGGCCACCTGGGCGACCGGATCGGACGCAAGCGCGTCCTGGTCGTGACGCTCCTGGTGATGGGCCTCGCCACCACGGCCATCGGCCTGCTCCCCACCTACGCCAGTATCGGCGTGTGGGCACCCGTCCTGCTGATCCTCGTCCGGCTGGTCCAAGGCGTGTCGGTCGGCGGCGAGTGGGGCGGCGCGCTGCTGATGGCGGTCGAGCACGCACCTCCGAAGCGCAGAGGACTGTGGAGCGCCGCGTCCCAGCTGGGGCCCGCCGGCGGCGTGATCATGGCGACGCTGGTCTTTCGGCTGGTTTCCGACTTGCCCCAGGAGCAGTTCCTGGGGTGGGGCTGGCGGCTGCCGTTCCTGTTCAGCCTCGTCCTCGTGGCGATCGCGGTCTGGATCCGCTCCGGGACCGACGAGACCCCGGTGTTCGAGAAGGCCCAGCCCGTGGTTCGCGAGGGCCGCATCCCGCTGATGCAGGTGCTCACGCGGGACCGCCGTCCGCTGCTCCTGGTCGTGATGCTGACCCTGAGCATCTCGCTGACCGGCACCGTCGTGCTCGTCTACACCCTGTCGTACGCGATCGGCTCGGGCTACAGCAGCAGCACGGCACTGTCCGCGCTGCTCATCGCCTCCCTGGTCAACCCCGTGACCACGCTGATAGGAGCAGCGGCGTCCGACCGCTTCGGGCGCAGACCGGTCTACGTCACCGGCATGGCCCTGATGCTCGCCACGTCCTTCGTGCTCTTCCCGCTGGTGGACTCGGGCTCCTCGTCGATGCTGCTGGTCGCCTTCATCCTCGGGTACGGCTGCCTGGGCCTCGCCGTCGGCGCGCACGGCGTCATGATCTCCGAGCTGTTCCCCTCCAACGCCCGTTACACCGGCGTCTCGCTCGGTTACCAGTTCACCTCGTCCGTCGCCGGTATGGGCCCGCTGATCGCGAGCGCGCTGATGGCGTGGGGCGGCGGGAACCCGGTCTACATCACCACGTTCCTGGCCGTCATCTACGTGGTGAGCGGGGCCGTGGCGATCTTCGCGGTGCCGGAGACCAACCGGTCGGACATCGCCCGCTACGCCGAATAGCCGTCGGTGCCGCCGCACGGGCGGCACCGACACCGGCCTTGCCGATGAGGGACGGATCGTCCGGTCGGACGGCCACGAGGAATCGGCCCGCCCCCTACGGAGGGGACGGGTCGATTCCTCGGCGTTCTCGGGCCGGACGCAGGACGCCGGACGCCGGGGCCGGGCGACATGTGCCGCCCGACGGCGGTCAGGTGCCGAGCAGTCGATGGACCGCGGCCGTGTCGTGGTAGAAGACGTCCAGCTTCCTGATCGAGCCCTCCGCGACCGTGTACAGCTCGACGATGCGCGTACGGAGGCGCTCGCCGGTGTCGCGCACCACGAGGGTGACCTCGACCCGGGCCATGACGAGATCGCCGGCGTCGCTCAGGCGGATGTCCTCGATGTCCAGTCGCACCACGGAGTTGACCGCACGCAGCATGTCCAGGAGCCCGGTGGGGCCGTGGTAGGCGCCCCCGTAGGGCAGGGACGCCGGCTCCAGGGCCACGAAGTCGTCAGCCACCATCGACAGCGCCTGCCGCATGGTCTCCCGCGCGGCGAGCAGGCGTAGGAACTCGGAGAGGGCGGCGACGTTGGGCGAGAGCGCGGACGACGACCCTTCCTCGGCGGAGGGGGCGGGACGCCCGGGGGCCGCGGACGCGGTGAGGGGCGGGGCGTCGGTGAGGGAGTGGGGGCGGGTGTCGGGTGTGCCGGTCATGGGTCTTCCCTCGTGGTCGCGTTCCTGCGGTGTGCCGCGAGGGCCGTGGTCCGTCCCCCGCCGATGTCTGTCGATCGCCCTCCCCGGAGGGAGGGTGCGCGCGGCCCGTGTCCGTCGGACGGTCGGCGGACGCGGGCCGACGGCGGACCGGGAGGTCCGCTCATGCCGAGGCCGCCGACACCCCCCGAGGGCGTCGGCGGCGGTTCGTGGGGAGGACCGCGGGGCCGCTCCTGGACGGAGCGGCGTGGCGGCGGTCCTCGGACGAGGCCGTGACGGCGGTGCGCAAGCTCGGGACCGGTGGTCGGACGGTGGCCGGGACGCCGGTACGGGCGTCGGCCGAATCCGGTCCGACCGGGTCCGGGCTCACTGGTACATGGCGTCGATCGTCGACGCGTACCTGCTCAGCACCACGCGGCGCTTGAGCTTGTTGGACGCGGTGATCTCGTGACCGCCCACCTCCCACGGCGTCATGATCAGCGTCCAGGTCTTGATCTGCTCGACGGCGGCGAGGTCCTTGTTGGCGGCGTCCACCTGCCGCTGCACGGCCGCGCGGAAGCCCTCGTCCCGGCCCAGCGCATCGTCGTCGAGCCCGGCCGTCTCCGGATGGGCGCGGCGGTAGCCGGCCACGCCCTCCGGGGACGCCACCAGCAGTGCGGACACGTACGCCCGGGAGTCGCCGGTGGCGACCGCCGTGCCGACGAGCGAGCCGGCCAGGATGATGCGGCTCTCGATGCGGACCGGCGAGATGTTCTTGCCGTTGGTGTTGATGATGAGGTCCTTCTTGCGGTCCACCATCTTGAGCTGGCCGAGCTCGTTGAGCACGCCGATGTCGCCGGTGTGCAGCCAGCCGTCGGCGTCGATCGCGTCCCGGGTCGCCTCGGGCTTGTTGCGGTAGCCGCGCATCAGCCGCGGCCCGCGCAGGAGGATCTCGCCGTCCTCGGCGATCCTCAGCTCCATGCCCGTGGCGACGGGACCGGCGTAGCCGATGCGGTACTCGTCGGAGAGCCTGCCGGGGGTGGCCAGGGCGCAGCACTCCGTCGAGCCGTAGCCCTCGCGGACCGGCAGGCCCAGGCCGAGGAAGTACCGCAGCAGGGCCACGTCCACGTAGGCGCCGCCGACCACCGCGTACTCCACGGCGTCCAGGCCGACGACCGCCAGCAGGTCCGTGCGCTCGGGGGCGAGCTCCTCCCACTCGCGCCGCAGTTCGGCCGGTACCGTGCCGCCCGCCTGCTCGGCGTCGGTCAGCTGTTCGCCGAGCGCACCGGCCCGCCGCAGACGCGCGCGGCGCTCCTCGTCGGGCTGGGCGTCGATGTAGGCCTCGATCAGGCTGCGGAAGCGCTCCAGGGAGCGCGGCACCAGGAAGATCATCGCGGGTCTGACGCGGAGGTACATGTTGTTGAGCTGCCTGAGGTCCGGACAGAAGGTCACGCAGTGCCCCTGGGTGACCGCCAGGTAGTAGGAGATGATCCGCTCTCCGACGTGGGCCATCGGCATGCCCGACAGCAGGCGCCGACCGGCCTCCAGGGGAGCCGCCTCGTGATACGTGTCCACGGTGTGCAGGATCGCGGAGTGCTGGAGCTCGACGCCCTTGGGCAGGTCGGTGGTGCCCGAGGTGTAGATGACGGTGGCGACGTCCTCGGGCGAGACCGCCCGCCAGGTGCGGGCGAAGTCGAAGCCCTCGGGCGCGGGCCGGAGCAGGAGCTCGCCGTAGGTGTGCGTCCGCACGCCCTCCAGGGCCTCCACCTGCGCGTGGTCGAGGACGATCAGGTGGTCGACCGACAGGCCGTGGTGGGCGATCGCCTCCCGCAGCCCCGCCTCCAGCGAGGGCTCGGTGACGACGACACGGGAGCCCGAGTCGCCGATGTTGTAGGCGAGGTCGACCGGGGGGAGCGTCGAGTAGACCGAGGTCGTGGCCGCCCCGAGGTGGAGCGCGGCCAGGTCCAGGAGCTGGTGTTCGGGGCGGTTGGTCAGGAGCAGGGCGAGCGCGTCGCCGCGCCCCGTGCCCAGGGCGGCGAGGGCTCCGGCCAGGACCTCCACTAGGTCCGCCGCCTCCGACCAGCTCAGGCGCAACGAGTCGTCCTCGGTGCGCAGCGCCACCGCGTGCGGGTAGGCCTCCACCGTCAGCTGGAAGGCCTCGGGGAGCGTGGTCATGTCGAGGGTGCGGCGGAAGGGCCGCTGCTTCGGGTATCCCAGGGCCTGCAAGGACTCGTTCACGACGTGCCTCTCGTTCATCGGGGATTCTCGCCACGGGACGCTGCCGTTTGATAATAGACGGCAAGTCTCAATAATGGAACGGCTGTCGCGCGCGGGGAGGAGAGGACATGTGCGGTGCGTGCGGAGGCCCTTCGGGGGTGCGGGTCCCGCGGTGTCCGCCGTGTCGGGAAGTATCCACTGAACCTCTCGTTCCGGGAATGGAACGCCTTCGGGCCGCACCCGCCGACAGGCGGATGCGGCCCGAAGAACGGTCCGTGGGGATGCAGCGCGCCGGCGGGGCCGGTGCGCCGCATCGTGTGTGCGCGGGGTCCCGCGCGGCGGCGGGACGGCCGCTCAGCGCGGTGGGGCGAGCGCGTGCACCTCGTCGACGGCCTCGCCGATGTCCGCGCGGCGGGCCAGCAGCTTGCGGGCCAGGACGGTGACCCGGGGCCAGTTGACCGCGGTCACCCCCACCAGCGTGCCCGCGCCGTCGGAGTACAGGGCGGCCACCCGACGGCGGGGGCCGTCGGGTCCGTCCAGGACCTTGCAGTCCGCGGCCCCGGCGGGCCGCCCGACGACCTGCACCTTGTGGTCGTACTGGTCGCTCCACACGTACGGCAGGGCGTCCTGACGGCCCGGCCGGTCCGGGTGGACGATGTTGTGGGCGACGACGGCGGACTGGTCGACGGCGTTGGTCCAGTGTTCGGTCCGGCGGGCGTCGAGGTCCTCGGGACCGCGCCAGCGGGCGACGTCGCCGACGGCGTGGACGCCCTCGGCGCCCACCGCGCGCCCGTACTCGTCGCAGGCCACCCCGTCGGCGACGTGCAGACCGGAGCCCGCGAGCCACTCGACGTTCGGCAGCACGCCGATGCCGACCACGACGGTCGCCGCCTGCAGGACGGTGCCGTCCGCCAGGCGCACCTGGAGGTCCCCGCGCCGTCCCCGTACGTCCTCGACGCCGACCCCGAAGCGGGTGACGACCCCGTGCCGTGTGTGGATGTCGGTCAGCAGGCCGGCGATCTCCGGCCCGACCGAGCGGGCCAGTGGCATCGGATCCGGGTCGACCACGGTCACCGGGAGGCCGAGCAGGACGGCGGTCGCGGCGGCCTCCATGCCTATGAACCCGCCGCCCACGATCACCACCGGTCCGCCCGCCGAGAGGTCCCCGCGCAGGGCGAGCGAGTCGGCCAGCTCGCGGATCAGGTGCAGGCCCGATTCGACCTGCCAGGGGGAGGGTCGGGCCCGGCAGCCGGTGGCGATGACACAGTGGTCGTAGGCGAGGCTCTGTCCGTCGTCCAGCAGCACATGTCTGCCGTGCACGTCCAGGCCCCGGGCCGCGGTCCCCGTCCGCAGTTCGACGCCCGCCTCGCGCGCCTCGCTCTCGGTGAGCAGCGAGAGCCGCTGGGCGTCCCACTCGCCGGAGAGGAACTGCTTGGACAGCGGAGGCCGGTCGTAGGGCAGCTGCGACTCGGCGCCCAGCAGGACGATCCGGCCCCCGAAGCCCTCCTCGCGCAGGCCGAGCGCCGTGCGCACGCCGCCGACTCCGGTGCCGACGACGACCGCGGTGCCGTGCGTGTTCGGCTCGTTGGTTGAGGTCATGGCGTGGGCTACGGTTCCTCGCGGTCGACGGCGATCGCGCGGGCCGGGCAGGCGTGCGCCGCGGAGCGCACCGCGGCCGCGTGCGGTGCGGGGTCCTCGTCCAGCAGGACGACGATGCCGTCGTCGTCCTGGTCGAAGACGTCCGGCGCCTCGAGCACACACTGACCCGCGCCGATGCACTTGGGGTAGTCGATCTTGATCTTCATCTCGCTCACCTTTCTTCTCCCCACGCCACGGGCAGGGAGTGGACGCCGTAGACGACCATGTCGCCGCGGTAGTCGATCTCGTCGAGGGGCACCGCGAGCCGCAGGTCGGCGAAGCGACGCAGGATCGCCGGGTAGGCGGTCTGGAGCTCGATGCGGGCGATGGGCTGGCCCAGGCACTGGTGGATGCCGTAGCCGAAGGCGACGTGGTGGTTCTGCTCCCGGTGGATGTCCAGCCGGTCGGGATCGGCGAACTGCCGCGGGTCGCGGTTGGCCGAGTCGCCGGAGGCGATGACGCCCTCGCCGGCCCGGATCAGCGCACCGTTGACCTCGACGTCCTCGACGGCCACCCGGCGGCGCCCGATGTGCGTCACGGTGAGCAGTCGCAGCAGCTCCTCGCACGCCGCGGCGACTTCCTTGTCGTCACCGTCGCGCATGATCGCCGCGTACTGCGGGTTCTGCAGCAGGAACAGCACGCCGAGGGCGATCTGGTTCGCGGTGGTCTCGTGACCGGCGACCAGCAGGAGGATGCCGAGGGAGGCGACCTCCCGTTCGGTCATCTCGCCCGTCCTGACCCGGCGTTCCACGACCCGGCCGAGCAGGTCGTCGGTCGGTTCGGCCAGCTTCCGCGTCACGAGCTCGGTGAGGTAGGAGGTGAGCTCCTCGACCGCGCGCCCGGCCCGGGCCGGGTCGCCCTTGACGTCGAGCAGGGCGTTGCTGTGCTCCTGGAAGAACGTGTGCGCCTCCTGGGGGATGCCCAGCAGTTCGCAGATGACCGTCGAGGTCAGCGGCAGGGCGTAGTCCGCGACCAGGTCGGCGGTGCCGCCCGAGGCCTCCATCGCGTCCAGCAGTTCCTCGGAGATCCGCTCGACGGTGGGGCGCAGCGCCTCGGTGCGACGCACGGAGAACTCACCGGTGATCATCCGGCGGTGCCGGGCGTGCTCCGGGTCGTCCATGGCGATGAACGTCGGGTTCGCCTTGTGCTGCTGCTTCATCCCCGCCGAGGTCACCGGGTAGCCGTCCCGGCTCGGGTCGGAGCTGAACCGCGGGTCGGACAGGATCGCCCGCACGTCGTCGTACCGGGTCACCAGCCAGGGCAGGCTGCCGTCCCAGGTGCGCACCTGCGCGACGGGCTCCTCCTCCCGGAGCCGACCGATCTCGGCCGGAGGGGAGAAGGGGCATCCCCGGGCCATGGGGTAGGCCGGCGCACCGCTCTTTTCACTGGTCATCGTGTCCACCTCGTCGTGTCGAACCTGCTGGTCGGGGAGTGCCGCGTCTCAGTCGTCGAGGAGCGGGAACTCGTACGGCGGCGTCTGGACGTACCCGCCGTCCAGGTGCAGCACGGAGCCGGTGATGTAGGAGGAGGCGTCCGAGCAGAGCCACAGGTGCGCGTTGGCCACCTCGTCCGGCTCGCCGATGCGGTGGAGGTTGCTCATGATGCGCCGGTAGGCGTCGACGTCGCGCCGACGGGCGCGCAGGCCCTCCTGGAGCATCGGGGTGTCGATCGCCCCCGGGGCCACGCAGTTGACCCGGATGCCGTACTTGCCGTAGTCCAGCGCCGCGCTCTGGGTCAGCGACCACACCCCGGCCTTGGCCGCGTTGTAGACGGGCGAGTTCCGGTTCGGGCGGAAGCCCACGATGGAGGCCACGTTGACGATGGAGCCCCCGCCGCCCTGCGCCAACAGCTGCTTGATCTGGTACTTGTTGCAGTGGAACGTGCCCTTGAGGTCGACCGCCATGATGCGGTCGTACGTCGCCTCGTCGAACTCGGCCACCGGCTCGTTGTCGTTGGCGACGGCGGCGTTGTTGACCGCGCAGTCGAGCCGCCCGTACGTCGCGACGGTGGCGGCGACCATGGCCTCCACCTGCTCCGCGCGGGAGATGTCGCAGGAGAGGAAGGTGGCCCGACCGCCCGCCTCCTCGATCTCCGCGACGACGCGCCGACCGGCCTCCTCGTTGAGGTCGACCACCGCCACCTCCGCGCCCGCGCGGGCGAAGAGCTTGGCTGTCGTCTCACCCATGCCCTGGGCCCCGCCGGTGACGATCGCTACTTTGCCCGCTAGGGCCTGCTCGGTCATGTGCCGCGTCCTTCTGTGTGGAGGGGGGAGCTCAAAGGGGGGTGAGGGGTCGTTCGGCGCGCAGTCGTGCGCCGGGCGACGGGACGCCGGGGAGGGGGTGGTGGGGCGGACGGCGGTTCGGGACTCACCCGGCGGCCGTGCCCCCGCCCGCCTCGTCCACGAGGAAGACGCGCTTCATGTCCCGGTCCATGAAGGTGAGTTCGTCCTCCCGGACCCGTGCCGCCTGGGCGGGGTCGCGGAACACCTCCATCGCGCGGTCGAAGCGGTCCCGGTCCGCGTACCACATGTCGGTGATGACGTCGAAGTCCAACGGGTCCTGCCCGGGACCGGCGTTGACCCCGCCGGAGGCCGTCGCGTGGTCGACGTAGTTGCGGCGGTAGTCCGCGAGGTGCTCTCCCACCAGGGAGAGGATCAGCGGGACGTGCACCTGCTCGTAGTGGGTGCGGAACTCCTCGGCCGAGAGGCCGGGCTTGCGGGAGAGAACGGCGACCAGCTTGATCAAGGGGTCCTCCCGAGACGTCGTTCGGCCCCCGGGACCGGACGACGGGCTCGTGTGCGTGCGTGTGTGTGCGTGGGTGGTTCGGGACGGGTGACGCGGGGGTCGGCCCGCACGGGTGCGCCCGGCCGGGACCGTCCGCGCGAGTCAGAAACGTCCGCCGTCGACCGAGATGATCTGGCCGCTGACGAACGCGGCCGCGTCCGAGGCGAGGAAGGTGGCCACGCCCACCAGGTCCTCGGGGCGACCCCAGCGCCCCAGCGAGGTGCGCTCGAGCGCGCTGGAGAGCGCCGCGTTGCGGGGGATCGACTCGGGCGTGACGTACTGGTCGTCGATGATCAACCCGGGGGCGATTCCGTTGGCGCGGATGTTCCAGGTACCCCACTCCCTGGCCATGTACTTGGTGAGCATGATCAGGGCGCCCTTGGCCACGCCGTAGGCGTCGACCCCGGGCGAGGGCACGATCCCCGTCGGGGACACGATGTTGACGAAGGATCCGCCGCCGGCCGCGGCCATCTTGGGCACCAGGTGACGGCCCGTGCGCACCACGCCGAGGATCAACGGGTCGAAGAAGTTCAGCCACGCCTCGTCGGGCGTGCTCAGGAGGTCGCCCTGCTGCGGGCTTCCGCTGGGCACGGCCGAGTTGACGACGGTGTCCACACGGCCGAAGGCGGACCAGACGTCCTCGACGAGGGCGGCGGTGCCGGCCGCGTCGGTCAGGTCGCCCGCGGCGTACCTGACCTCATTGCCGGTGGCCCCCTGGATGCGCTCGGCCGTGGCCCGCAGCCGCTCGACGTTGCGCCCGCCGATGACGACCCGCGCGCCGGCGGCCGACAGCGAGGCGGCGAACTGCGATCCGAGGTTGCCCGAGCCCCCGGTGACGAAGACGACCTTGCCCTCGGGGAGCAGGGGGGAGGAGGTGCTGCTCATGCTGGCCTTCCGTCGGTCAGGTCAGGTCAGGTCCGGTACGGACGTACGGCAGTGCGGCGAGGTGTCGTCACTCGCCCTTGGCGTGCTCCGTCACGGCCGCGGTGTCCTGGTAGAAGACCTCGACCTTCTCGATCTTCCCGTCGACGACGTACCAGAGCTCGATGACCCGCATCGGCAGCACCTTGCCGGTACGGCGGTTGCGCATGTTGAGGTCGGCGTCCGCCAGGACGACGTCACCGGCGTCGCGGTACTTCACGTGGAAGGTGTTCACCGTGGACTCGAACAGGTCGGTGATCTGCCCGATCATCCGGTCGAAGCCGTCCGCGCCGTGCCAGTCGCCGCCGTACGGCAGACCCTCGGCCTCCACGGCCACGAAGTTGTCGGCGAGCAGCTCGAAAGCCGCCTCCTTGTTCCCCTTGAAGAAGTACAGGTCGGAGAATTCCGCAACGATCCGCACATTGTCGGTTGCAGACAGGTTCTGAATGTTCTCGTTCAGGGCCATGATGTCTCCCGGTTCTCGAGGTGAACTGGCCGAGCGGCGCTCGTGCGTCGCGTCGGCCGCCGTCCGGAGGGATTATGCGACTTAGCGTCTCAGAGTAGCTGGAGCAGGTCAATCGTCCGGCACAGGCGAAATGCGGAGCAGGCGGAAGGGGCCGGGACGCCCGGCGGCAGGCGCGCAGAACGGGGCGGCGACGTCGAGGCACGGACGCCCGGCCCCGGGCCGGGAAGCGGCCGTACGGCGGCGGCCCCGACCGCCACCCCACGAGGCCGGGGCGGTGGGTCGGGGCCGTCGTACGACCGCTCAGATCGCGTCTGGGCGGGACGTGCCGCGCAGGAAGAACATCGGGACGGTCAGCAGCACCGTCCCCAGGCACATCAGCGCGGAGACCCGGAAGACGGCCATGAGCGCGTCGGGGTCGGTGTAGCTCGCCGCGCCCACACCCAGCGCGTAGCCGGTCGTCACGGCCGCCACCACCGAGCTGGCCAGCGCCGTGCCAACCGCGCGCAGCAGCGTGTTGAGCCCGTTGCCGGACGCCGTCTCGCTCTCCGGCACGGCCCGCATGATGAGGGTGGGCATGGCGGCGTAGGCGAACGAGGCGCCGACCGCCACGGCCACCGAGCCGGCGACCACCTGGGTCAGGCCGCTGCTGAAGGCGGACCTGAGCAGGTAGGTCGTACCCATGAGGGCGGCACTGGCCAGGAGCGTCACCCGCGGTCCGCAACGCCGCACGATCCCGGCCGTCACCGGGGCCATGAGGCCGAAGGTGACGGCGTTGGGGGCCAGCCACAGCCCCGCCTCCCGCAGGTCCATGCCCAGGCCGATCCCGTCGTGCGCGGGCGCCTGGAGGAGTTGCGAGGTCACCAGCAGGTCCGTGTACATCGCGAATCCCATGAGCAGCGCGGAGAGGTTCACGAGGAGCACCTCGGGACGCACCGCGACCCGCAGGTCGACCACCGGCCTGCGGGCGCGCAACTGCTGGGGCACCCACACGGCCGGGGCCAGGACCGCGCAGAGCGCCGAGACGAGCGTCGGCCGCGACGTCCACCCCCACGCTCCCCCTTTCGACAGGGCGAGCAGCAGGGCGCTGAGCGCCACGGACAGCAGCAGGGCCCCCGTCAGGTCGAACCGGCCGGGCGAGCGCACCGGCGACTCGTCGACCACCAGGGCGATGGCCAGCAGCACCACCGCCCCCAGCCCGCCGGTGATCCAGAACAGCGCGTGCCAGTCCAGATGCGCCGCGACCAGCCCGGACAGGGGCATCCCGACCCCGGCCCCCACCGCCAGCGTCGCGCTCATCAGCGCGACCCCCAGGGGGACTTGGCGCGGCGGGAGCATGTCCCGCATGAGCGCGATGCCCACCGGGACGAGCGCCATGCCCGTGCCCTGCAACGCCCGCGCCACCAGCATCGGCGCGAGCGAGTCGGTCAGCGCCCCGATGAGGGAGCCCACGACCATGGCGACCAGCGAGACCAGGACCATGCGCTTCTTGCCGTACATGTCGGCCAGCCGAGAGATGGTCGGCGTGGCCAGCGCACCGGCCAGCAGGGTGGCGGTGAGGAGCCAGGAGGCTCCGGCCGCGTCCGTGTCGAGCAGCCGCGGCAGGTCGGGCAGCAGCGGCAGCGCGATCGACTGGTTGAGGGACACGGCGGTCCCGGCGAGGGACAGGACGACCAACATCAGCACGGCGCGCGAGTCTGTGGTGGGCGTCATGGGGTGGTGGCTCTCCTGCTTCGAGGTCCCTCGCCGGGAGGGGTGGACCGGTGGCCGGGTCAGGTGTTCGTCCATACGGGCGGGCGCTTCTCGACGAAGGCTCGTGCGCCCTCGGCCGCGTCGGCCGACGACCGGACCCGATCCACGTCCGCGCGCTGACGGTCGAACATCTCCGCCTCGGGCCAGTCCGGGGCCGAGGCGACCAGCTGCTTGGCCACCCGCACCGCCATGGGCGCGTTGCCGGCGATGGAGCGGGCCAGCTCCACCGCCCGCTCCCGGGCGGTGCCGGGCGCGACGACCCGGTTGACCAGGCCGAGCGCGTGGGCGCGGGCCGCGTCCACCGGTTCGCCGGTCAGCACCATCTCCAGAGCGACCGCGCGCGGCACCCGACGCGGCAGGCGCAGGACGCCTCCCGCGGCGGCCACCAGCCCGCGCTTGACCTCGGGCAGGCCGAACCAGGACTCCTCGGAGGCGACGACCAGGTCGCAGGCCAGGGCGATCTCCATGCCGCCGCCCAGCGCCTTGCCCTCGACCGCGGCGATCAGCGGCTTCTCGGTGGCGCGCTCGCAGATCCCGAAGGCTCCCCGGCCCTCCACGAGGGGGCGTTCCCCCGTGGCGCTGAAGGCCTTCAGGTCCATCCCCGCGCTGAAGACGGGTCCCGCCCCGGTGAACACCGCGGCCATGACGTCCTCGCGGGCGTCGACCTCGTCCAGGGCCGCGGCGATCTGCCGGGCGGTGGGCAGGTCGATGGCGTTGCGGACGTCCGGCCGGTCCAGCGTGACGACCGCGACGCCCCGGTCCACCTCGAAGGTGACGGTGCGGCTCATCGCGGCGACATCCGGATCGCGCCGTCCAGACGGATGGTCTCGCCGTTGAGCATCCCGTTGTCGATGATCGACAGGGCGAGCTTGGCGTACTCGTCCGGGTCGCCGAGGCGGCTGGGGTGGGGCACGGTGGCCGCCAGCGAACCGCGGACCTCCTCGGACAGCCGCGCCAGCAGCGGGGTGTCGAAGGTGCCCGGCGCGATGGTGCAGACGCGGATGTTCTTCGAGGCCAGGTCGCGGGCGGCGACCAGGGTCATGCCCACGATGCCGGCCTTGGAGGAGGCGTAGGGGATCTGGCCGATCTGGCCCTCGAAGGCGGCGACCGAGGCGGTCAGCACGACGACGCCGCGGTCGCCGTCCAGCGGCTCGTTGCGCGCCATCCGGGTCGCGGCCAGGCGCAGCACGTTGAACGAACCGACGAGGTTGATCTGCACGATCTCGGAGTAGGTCTCCAGCGAGCCCGGAGTGCCGTCCCGGTTGACCAGGCGCACCGGACCGCCGCGACCGGCACAGTGCACGACGGCACGCAGCGGCGCCGCCTCCTCGGCCGCGTCGAGCACCTTCTCCAGGGCGTCGGCGTCGCGCACGTCGGCCGGCACGAAGCGCACGCGCTCCCCGAGCTCGTCGGCGACCTCCTTGCCGCGCGAGCCCTCCAGGTCCGCGATGACGACCGCGGCCGCGCCCTCGTCGAGCAGGCGGCGCACGGTGGCCAGTCCGAGCCCGGACGCGCCGCCCGTGACGACGGCGGAGCTTCCTGTGATGTTCATCGGTGGTGTCTTCTTCCTGTCGGAGGCGTTCGGGTCAGAAGCGTTCGGGTCAGAGGCGTTCGATGAGGGTGGCGTTGGCCATGCCGCCGGCCTCGCACATGGTCACCAGGCCGTAGCGGCCGCCGGTGGCTTCGAGGCCGTGCAGCGCGGTGGTGAGCAGACGGCCGCCCGAACCGCCCAGCGGGTGCCCCAGGGCGATGGCGCCGCCGCGCGGGTTCAGTCGGGCCGGGTCGGCGCCGAAGTGCTGGGCCCACGCCAGCGGAACGGGCGCGAAGGCCTCGTTGACCTCGTAGTGGTCGATCTGGTCGATGGTCAGACCGGTGCGCTTGAGCAGCTTCTCGGTGGCCGGGATCGGCCCCGTCAGCATCGTGATCGGGTCGTCCCCGGCCAGCGCGAAGGAGTGGAACCGTGCCCGCGGGCGCAGTCCGAGCTCCCGCGCCTTGGTCTCGGACATGATGAGCAGCGCGGAGGCGCCGTCGGCCAGCTGGGAGGAGTTGCCCGGGGTGACCTTCCACTCCCCGATCTCGGGGAAGCGCGCGCTCATCTCGGGGGTCTCGAAGGACGGCTTGAGGCCGGCCAGGCCCTCGACGGTGGTCTGCGGACGGACCGTCTCGTCGGCGCTCACGACGGTGCCGTCGGGCAGGGTCACCGGCACGATCTCGGCGCCTAGGTCGGTGGCGGTGGCGTTGGCGTGCGAGCGGGCCGAGAAGGCGTCCAGGTCGTGCCTGCTGAAGCCGCGGCGGGCGGCGATGAGTTCGGCCGAGACGCCCTGCGGGACGAGCCCGGGCGCGTAGCGCTCGGCGACGGACGGGCCCCAGGGGTCCTGTCCGATCCGGGCGGTGAGCATCGGGATGCGGCTCATCGACTCCACGCCCGAGGCGATGACGATGTCGTGCGCCCCGGCGATCACGGCCTGGGCGGCGAAGTCGGCGGCCTGCTGGCTGGAGCCGCAGGCCCGGTGCACCGTCACCGACGGCACGCTCTCCGGCAGTCCCGCGGCCAGCCAGGCCCAGCGGCCGACGGGTCCGGACTGCTCCCCGACCTGGCTGACGCAGCCGGTGATGACGTCGTCCACGATCGCCGGGTCGATGCCGTTGCGGTCGACGAGCCGGCGCAGCACCTGGCCGAGCAGTTCGACCGGGTGCAGTGAGGACAGGGCTCCGCCGGGCCGCCCGTCGCGGGGGGCCTTCCCCTTCGCCATGGGCGAGCGGATCGCGTCGACGATCACGGCGGTGTTGGTCATGTCTGACTCCCCAAGAAGCTGTTCGGCTCGGTGGACGTGCCTTCTGGTCCGGTGCGCGTACGTCCCGTCGGGTGCGGGGCGGGGTGCGCTTCCGCCGCCGGGAGCCGTCGCTCCCGGACCGCCCCGGGCCGTCCGGGCGGACGGTGCCGCCGCGGCGACGAAGGGGCGGGGTGCGGTCGGCCTCCGCTCCCTGTACGAGGCGAGGTGCGGGAGCCGGGCGCGGGGCGGGTACGGCCGGTCCGGCGTGCGGGTGACTGCGTGGCGCTCGGGGTGTGTGCCCGGACGCGCCACGCACGCTCAGGTGTTCATGGCGGTGTTCGAGGGCATGACCCGGGTCGTGTGTCGCGCTCGACTCCCGCTGCCGAGCGGTCGGTTCGCGCCTGCCTCCGAGCCATAGTTTTGAACTATAGTGTCTCATAAGAGGTGCGGCAAGGTCCGTCCCGCGGAAGGGGCGGACCGGCTTCGCCCGGACCGGACGGAAGGAACGACGTGAGTGTTGACGCGAACCCCGGGGGCGTCCCGGCGGCCACGAACGTCTCCGAGCCCCCGTCGCCCGAGGCGCCCGAAGGCGACTGGACGGACTGGGCGAACCTGATGCCGAGCGTGGCCGCGCTGGGTCTCGAATGCACGGCCATGGACGAGGAGCGGGCGGAGTTCGTCCTCGATTCGCGCTTCTTCCCGCTCAACGCCAACGGCGCGGTCAACGGGGGGCTGCTCGTCAGTGCCGCGGACCAGGTCATGGGCGTCATGGCGGTGCGGGGGGCGCGCTCGCACGCGTACGCGTTCACGATCAGCATGGCGGCGCAGTTCCACCGCTCGGCGATGCCGCCGATCCTGGTGCGCGCGGAGTTCGTGCCCGGGGGCAAGCGGGTCGCCTTCGTCAACGTCGAGATGGAGGGCGCGGACGGCGTCCGCTGCGCGTCGGCCCAGGGGGCCCTGCGGATGAGTGCGGGGGAGCGGGTCGAGCCTGCGGCGCCGGAGGGATGATCCCTTCGGCGGGTCGGCGGGTCGGCGGGTCGGCGGGTCGGCGGGTCGGCGGGTCGGCGGGTCGGCGGGTCGGCGGGTCGGCGGGTCGGCGGGTGCGTGCCGCTCGTCGCGGCCGCGGGTGCTCCTTGACGCCCCTGCCGGGTTGTGAGTCAATGCATCTCATAATATCCGGCCGGGGTCGGCCGCTTCCCGGCGCGTGACCGCCGGTCACGGCCCGTACGGAGGCCGGGTGTGGGCGCCAGGAGAGGGCCCGGCCCGGCGGTGACGCGTCGGCAGCCGACCGCCGCCCCGGACTGCGGGAGCGCGACGGTCCGTGGTGACGGCGAGCGGGTGCGCCCCGCACGGCGGCGCGCCCGTCGTGGCCACCGGAGCGCGGGAAGGCTCCACCCCGAGGGGTGAGCGAGCCCGCCCTCCGCCACGACACCTCCGCGCGACACCGCCGCGCGCCGCGCCGGTGCGCGGACCGGCCGGAACCGCTGCGGCCGCCCGACGCCCAGACGTCGGCCGGCCCGGGACGAAGGGAACGGACCACATGGCCGCGGAAGGCAGCGCGTCGGACCCCGTGTCGATCGAGACGGAGTTCCTCTTCGACTACCTCGTCGAGCTCAAGTCCCACAGCCGCCCCTCCTACGTCTTCGGCGAGACCCCCTACGGGCAGCGCATCGTGGGCGGGGTCGAGGGCGGCTGGGTCGAGGGCCCTCGCCTCAAGGCCACCATCCTGGAGGGCATGGACTACGGGATCCTGCGGACGGACGGTTATGTCGCCCCCGACGTGCGGCTGGTGCTGCGGACGGACGACGGCGAGCTGATCCTGATGACCTATACCGCCGGCCGCCTCGGCCCCTGGCCCAAGGTCATGGAGGCCAGGGGCGGCGCGAACATCGACCCGGGCGAGATCGACTGGATCCTGACCTACTCCTTTGAGACGGCCTCCGAGGAGTACGACTGGCTCAACCGCACGCTTGCCGTGGGGCGCGGGGCGATCACCGAGGCGGGATTCCGCTACCGGGTGGACGCCCTTCGATGACCTGCCGGGCCCCGTCCGACGCGGGGTCCGGCTCGGGGAGGGGGTGGGCGCGTGCGGGTGCCCGCCCCCTCGGTGTGCGGCGGCGACGGTCCCGCCCCGTTTCGGGGTGGGGCCGTCGACTCCCGCCGCGCGAGATGTTGTGAGATCTTGAATTTCAGAAAAATGGATCGCGGCCCGAGCGGACATCGGACGCGCCCCTGCCGGACCGGGAAGGGGCGCCACCGATGCCGCGGAGGTGTCGAGTGTGATGCGGACGGAGCGTGACTGCGGGATGAGCAAGGTTGATCTACGGAACGACGACGGGCGCTGGACCCTGACGTTGACCGACCCGGATCGGCGCAACTGTCTGGACGAGGTGATGATCCGGCAGCTCGGCGAGGCGGTGTCCACCGTCGCCGCCGACGCGGACGCGCGGACCCTCGTGGTGACCGGCGAGGGGACGGCGTTCTGCGCGGGCGCGGACCTGCCCGCCCTGTTCGGAGGGGCCGGGGAGCGCTCGGTCGCCGATCTGCGCCGTCACCTGCACACCGTCTACGACAGCTTCCTCAGGCTACGGGCGCTGGAGATCCCGACCGTTGCGGCGGTGCAGGGGGCCGCCGTCGGCGCCGGGCTGAACCTCGCCATGGCGTGCGACGTCCGCATCGCCGGTCCGCGCGCGTCGTTCGCGGCGACCTTCTCGAAGATCGGTCTGCACCCCGGTGGCGGTTGCACCTGGTTCCTGGTCAACGCCCTCGGCCCGCAGAAGGCGCTCACGCTGCTGCTCGACGGCGGCGCCCTGCACGGCGAGGAGGCGGTCGCCCAGGGGCTCGCCCTCCGCGTCGTCGACGATCCGCTGGCCGACGCGCACGAGACGGCCGCGCGCTGGGCGGCGATCGATCCGGCGCTCGCCCGCGACATCAAGTCGGCGGTCGGCGTGGCGCGCACCGGCGACTTCGGCGCGACCCTCGAGTTCGAGTCGTGGGCGCAGGCGTCCTCGGCCACCGGGCCGGCGATCCAGGAGGTCGTCGCGAGCTTCCGCAAGAAGTGAACGAGGGCGGGGGGCTGCCGACGGCGGTCCCCCGTGCCGGTCGCCGGGTGGCGACCGCGTTCGCTCCGGCGTCGACGCCCCGGGTCCGCCCGCGGGCGCAAGGGTGTCTCCGGGCAACCCGTCCCACGTGAAACTCGTATTCCGGCGGCGCTCGAACCCCATGCGGCGCCGCTCATCCGTCTGGAGGACCGACATGCGCGTAGAGGTCGATCAGAGTCTGTGTTCCGGGCACGGGCAGTGCGCCGTGGCCGCGCCCGATCTGTTCCGACTGGACGAGGACGGCTATGTGCTGCCCTACGACGGCGAGGTTCCCGAGGGGCGGGAGCCGCACGCGCGGGCCGGGTCCAGGGCCTGCCCGGAGCGTGCGCTGAAGATCCTTGCGACGGATCCGGGGGCCGCGGCGGGATAGCCGACCCCGATACGACGATGCGCGGCGCGCAGGGACCCATGGAGGTGGGTCCCGGCGGTGCCGCGCTTCTGCGCTGCCGTGACGGCCGACTGCTGACTGCCGCCCGCCGCCCATGTGCCCGTGCCTGAGTCCGTGTCCGTCTGCGTGCACGCGGCCCGGTGCCTGTGCCGGGGGTGTTGGGGTGAGGGCAGGAGCGGCGGCGTACTGATCCGGGGCCGCGGCGCTCCCCGACGGGGCGCTCTCCTGGTGGGGCGTCCCCGGGAGGCCGGGGCCAGCGATGCGCGCCCGGTGCGCCCGCGGCTCGAAACCGGTCGGCGGGCGGTGCCGCCGCGTACCGGGAGCGGCTTTCGGGTGGACCGAGTGATCCGGCCGCTGTTCGTGCTCAGGCTGCTCCGGCAGCTCCGCGGCCGGTCGCGGGCGTCGTACGTGGGGCAAGGCCGGCGTGCGTCTCCTCGTGCGCGTCACGCCAGCCCGGTGACCTGCGATGTCAGTCTGCGGAACGGGAGGTCGACCTCCTCGGGGTGAGGGTGTAGTCATCGAGATCCACATGGCGGGTGCGGGCCCAGTACTCGGCGTTCGTCCAGGGGAGGTTCGTGACGATCCGCCCCTTGTCGTTGCGGTAGTAGCTGGTCATGCCGGGGTGGCTCCACACCGCGCCCTCGAGGGCCTGGTCCAGCTCGGCCATGAAGCGCTCGAAGGGCTCCGTGCGGACCTCGGCGCTGCCGATCCCGTTCTCGCTCATGTGGGTCAGCAGCTCGATCACGTAGCGGACCTGCATCTCGACCGTCATCACCAGGCTTCCGCCGTGTCCGGCGTTGGTGTTCGGGCCGAAGAGCATGAAGAAGTTGGGGAACTCGGGGACCGTCATGCCCAGGAAGGCGCGGGCGTCGTCGGCGCCCCAGGCGTCGCGCAGCGCGGTGCCGCCGCGTCCGCGCAGCTCCATCGGGCCGAGCATGTTGATGGCGTCGAACCCGGTGGCCAGGACGATCACGTCGGCCTCGACTCGGTGCCCCGAGGTCGTGGTCACCCCGCCCGGGTCCACCGTCGCGACGCTCTCCGCGATCAGGTCGACGTTGTCGCTGGTCAGCGATTCGAACCAACCGTGGTCGAGTAGCGGACGCTTGCCGTACGGGGGGTAGGTGGGGGTGCTGGCCTCGATCAGGTCGGGGCGGCTGGCGAGCTGGCGCGCGATGTAGCCGGTGAGGAAGCGACGGTGCCGCTCGTTGGCGGCGTTGACCGAACGCTCGGGGTGCTCCCAGGTGGGGTCGACACGCAGGATCGGGTACATCCGGTCGCCGAAGTTCCACACCTGGCGCAGCCGGTACCAGCCCAGGTACCAGGGCACGTGCTCCATCAGGAACTTCTTCTGCTCGCTGACGTCGGCGCCCGCGTTGGGGTTGGGCAGGATCCACTGGGCCGAGCGCTGGAAGACGGAGACGTGGGCGGCCTTCTCGCGGATGGCCGGCACGAGCTGCATGGCCGAGGCACCGCTGCCCACGACCGACACGCGCTTGCCGGTCAGGTCCAGGGCGGGGTCCCACTGCGCGGTGTGCACCACCGGTCCGGCGAAGGAGTCCAGCCCCGGCAGGTTCGGCCGCGAGGGACGGTTGAACTGTCCGACGGCGCTGATGACGACCCCGAAGTCGGCCTCCTGGGCCGTGCCGTCCGAGTGGCGCAGCACGACGTGCCAGTGCTGGGCCTCCTCGTCCCAGGTGGCGGACTCCAGTTCGGTGCCGTAGCGGACCTTGTCCTGGATGCCGTGCTGCTCGGCGACGTCGACGAGGTAGCGGTGCACCTCGCCCTGGCCGGCGAAGTACCGCGGCCAGTCGGCGCGCTGGGCGAAGGCGAAGGAGTACAGGTGGACCGGGGTGTCCACACCGCACCCGGGGTAGGTGTTCTCGTGCCAGGTCCCGCCGACCGCCTCGTTCTTGTCGATGAGGGTGTACGGCAGTCCGGCCTGCTCGAGCCGGATGGCGGCGGCCAGGCCGGAGAAGCCGGTGCCGACGATCAGGGTGTGCGGCGCGGCGTCGCGGGTGCGCTCGGAGAGGGGCGCGGGCTGCCGGTCGGCCGTGCCGAGTTCCTCGGCGAGCAGGCCCGCGGTGTTCTCCGGCACCGCGTCCCCGACCACGACCCCGAGGATCTCGGCGAGCTTCTCGGGCGCCGGGGCGGGCGTGTGGGGCAGGTCTCCGCGCAGGTGGTCGAGGATCACCCGGTGCGCGATCTCGCGCAGCTTCTCCTGGGACTCCCCAGGCAGCCCGGCGTCGTCGTGATCGCCCGGCCCTCGCATCGGTCCGGGCGCGAACTGGTCCTTCAGGTAGGACCAGTTGCCGGTGATATGGGTCAGGACGGCAAGGAGCGTGGGGAGGTTGGCGTCCTTCAGTGCCCAGGCGAGTCTTTCCTCGAAAGCGGCGCTGTCGACGTCGTCGGTTCCGATGTCGGATGTCGAAAGTGTCACACTTTGTCCTTCGTCGGTGAGGAGTGCGCCCCGTGGTGGCCCGCTGAGCCGCCACTGGCCACGCGGCTGTTGAGATAATAGACTGTCGGTCTCAATAAGGCACCAAGGTGTCGATACGAGAGGTCTCAGAATGGATGAATCCAAGTTCGTGTGTCTGCGGCTGAGCCGACCGGCCGAGGGCGTCCTGCAGATCACCCTCGACCGCCCCGATCTGATGAACCGGGTCGACGAGGACTTCCACCGCGAGATGGTCGAGGTCCTGGGCGAGGTGGCCGGCGACCGTTCGGTGCGGGCGATCGTGCTGGCCGCGACCGGCAAGGTCTTCTCGGCGGGCGGCGACTTCGACTTCATGCGCCAGGCCCACGCGGACGTCGACGTGCGACAGCGGACCGTGGACGACGGACGTCGTCTCGCGGACGCCTTCATGACCATCCCGCAGCCGATCGTCGCCGCGGTGCACGGAGCGGCGATCGGGGTGGGCGCGACGATCGTCCTGCTCTGCGACGCGGTCGTCGCGGCACGCGCCGCGAAGATCGCCGACACGCACGTGGCGGTCGGCCTGGTGGCCGGCGACGGAGGCTGCGTGGCGTGGCCCCATTCGGCCGGAATGCTGCGCGCGCGTCGCTACCTCCTCACCGGGGACGCCCTCGACGCGGCCACGGCCCACTCGTTCGGGCTGGTCACCGACCTTGTGGACACCCCCGAGGAGACGCTCGCGGTCGCGCTGGACATCGCCGGGCGGATGGCCGCCCGCGCCCCGCTCGCCGTCCAGGGCACCAAGCGGGCCCTGAACCGGCTCACGGCACAGCGTGCCGGAGAGGTGCTCGACCTCTCGTTCGCACTGGAGCAGCAGACCCTCGCGTCCGAGGACCTGCTGGAAGGAATCAACGCCTTCCAGGAGCGTCGGCCGCCGGAGTTCCGCGGGCGCTGAGCACCGCGGGAGCACGCGCACCACACGCGGACGGGTCCGCGGCCGACCAGTCAGTCAGGGAGACAGAATGACCCATCGAAGGATCTCGACCCGCTTCACCGAACTCTTCGGCGTGACGCACCCCTTGGTACAAGGCGGGATGCAGTGGGTCGGGCGCGCCGAACTCGTGGCGGCGGTGGCGAACGCCGGCGCCCTCGGGTTCATCACCGCGCTCACCCAGCCGACCCCCCAGGACCTCACCCGGGAGATCGAGCGCTGCCGGACGATGACGGACCGACCGTTCGGCGTCAACCTCACGATCCTGCCGTCGATCAACCCGCCGCCGTACGCCGAGTACTGCCGCGCCATCATCGACTCGGGCGTCACCATCGTGGAGACCGCGGGCAACCTGCCGACCGAGTTCGTCGAGATGCTCAAGCCCGCGGGCGTGCGCATCCTCCACAAGTGCACCAGCATCCGGCACGCGCTCAAGGCCCAGTCCGTGGGCGTCGACGCGCTGAGCATCGACGGGTTCGAGTGCGCCGGACACCCCGGCGAGGACGACATCCCCGGACTCGTCCTGCTCCCGCGCGCGGCGAGCACCCTGTCCATCCCGTTCATCGCCTCCGGGGGGATCGCCGACGCCCGGGGCCTGGTGGCCGCGCTCGCCCTGGGCGCGGACGGGGTCAACATGGGCACCCGCTTCATGTGCACGATGGAGTCGCCGATCGCCACCCCCGTCAAGGAGGCGATCGTGGCGGCCACCGAGCGGGACACCGAACTCATCTTCCGCCCGCTGCGCAACACCGCCCGGGTGGCGAGCAACAGCGTCAGCCGCGAGGTCGTGCGCAAGCTCGCCGAGGACCCCCGCTTCGAGACCGTGCGCGAACTCGTGGCCGGGGCCCGGGGGCGGCGGGTCTACGAGGAGGGGGACCCCGAACTCGGCATCTGGACGGTCGGAATGGTCCAGGGACTGATCGACGACATCCCCACCGTCTCCGCGCTCGTCGACCGGGTGGTCGAGGAGGCGTGCGGACTGATCGAGAACCGGCTGACGGGGATGTCCTCCCGGGTCCAGGAGGTGGCGGCATGAACGAAGCGGTCGTGGTGAGCGCGGTGCGCACCCCCGTCGGCACGGCGTTCAAGGGGACGCTGCGGGAGACCGGCGCCGACGAACTCGCCCGGCAGGTGCTCCTCGCCTGCGTCGAGCGCTCCGGCGTCGCCCCCGAGGCCGTCGACGACGTGATCCTCGCCGAGTCGCTGGCCGGCGGCGGGGTCCTCGCCCGGCACGCGGCGGTGGCGGCGGGCATGCTCTCCGTCCCCGGCCAGGCGGTCAACCGGCACTGCGCGGGCAGCCTCACCGCGCTGGGCAACGCGGCCGGAGCCGTGCGCGGCGGTGCCGCGCGGGCGGTCGTCGCGGGTGGGACGGAGTCCGCCTCCACCGCTCCCGCCCTGGAGTGGCGGGAGCCCGGCTCGGACCGGACCCGCACCGGCATGGGGCCCACCTTCCCCCACTACGACGGTGCGAACGACGACGTCACGCTGACCGTCGGCTGGAGTGCCGCCCGGGAGACGGGCCTGTCCCGGCAGGAACTGGACGCGTGGGCGCTGCGCTCGCACCGCAGGGCGGTCGCCGCGATCGACGAGGGGCTCTTCGCCGACGAACTGGTGCCGCTGACGGTCACGCTCGGCGGCGAGCAGGTCGTCTTCGACCAGGACGAGCATCCCCGCCGCGGCACCTCGATGGAGAAGCTCGCCGCGCTGAAGCCGGTGCACCCCGAGATCGAGGGATTCTCCGTCACGGCGGGCAACGCGAGCGGGATCAACGACGCGGCGGCCGCGCTCATGGTGGTGAGTGCGGAGTACGCCCGCGAGCACGGCCTGGAGCCGCTGGCCCGCATCCACGGCTGGGGCGCCGTGGGCGTCGAGCCGCACCGCACCGGCATGGCCGCCGCCGAGGTGATCACCAAGCTTCTGACGCGTTCCTCGCTCTCCGCCGGGGACATCGCGCTCTGGGAGATCAACGAGGCGTTCGCCTCGGTGCCGCTGGCCGCCTCGCGCGTGCACGGCATCGACGAGGAGAAGATCAACATCCACGGCTCGGGGTGCAGCCTCGGCCATCCGATCGCCGCCTCGGGCGCGCGGATGGTGACCACGCTCGTGCACGCCCTGCGCCGCCGGGGCGGCGGCCTCGGCATGGCGGCCATGTGTGCCGGCGGCGGCATGGGCGGGGCGGTGGTCGTGGAGGTGTAGACGGGCCGGGGCGCGGGGCGTGCGGCGGCCCGCCGGACGGGGGCGACGAAAAGGCCCCCGCCGCCGGTGGGGCGGAGCGCCGGCCGGTCCCGTGCCACGGGACCGGCAGGAGCCATCGGGCGCGCCGGTGTGCGTATCGGCGAGGAAACACGGATCGGGGCATTGTTATTTTGAGATTCCGGGTCTAACGTCGCGTTCGAAACCGGCGGGCGTTTCCCCCGGCGAAGGGGAATGCGCCGTGAAGGGTGGAGGGAACGTGCCCGAGTTCACGCACACGATTCGCGGTCTCACCTATCCGGAATGCCCGCGCTGGCGGGGGGACCGGTTGTATTTCTCGGACTTCTTCACGCATCAGATCCTGTCGGTCTCCCTTTCCGGGGAGGTCCGGTGCGAGGCGGTGGTGCCGAACCAGCCAGGGGGCCTGGGCTTCCTGCCCGACGGGCGCCTGCTGTTCGTGTGCGTGAAGGACCGGCGGATCATGCGCCGCGACGGAGCGGAGTCGGTGGTCCACGCGGACCTGTCCGAGGTGGTCCCGCACCACCTCAACGACATGGTCGTCGACGCCGAAGGGCGTGCCTACGTCGGCAACATGGGGTTCGACCTCCGCGGCGGTCGGCCGGTGGCGCCGGCGGACCTGTGGCGGGTCGACCCCGACGGGACCTTCGAGAAGGTCGCCGAGGACCTGGCCTTCCCGAACGGCTCGGTGATCACCCCCGACGGGCGGACCCTGATCGTCGGCGAGTCCTTCGCCAACCGGCTGACCGCCTTCGACCTCGGGGACGGACGGCTCTCCGGTCGCCGTACGTGGGCACGCTTCGGCGAAGCGCCCACCACCACCGACGTCGGTGAACTCCTCTCCGTGATCGACGTCTCCGCCGACGGGATCGCGCTGGACGCCGAGGGGGCGATCTGGGTGACCGACCCGCCGCACAGGCGCGTCCTGCGCGTGGCGGAGGGCGGCGAGGTCCTGGCCGAGCACGTCTTCGACCAGGGGGCCTACGCCTGTGCCCTGGGCGGTCCCGGCCGCTCCACCCTGTACGTCTGCCTCGCGCCCACCTGGGACGCGACCGAGGCGGCCGCCCTGCGCGGCGCGTCGATCGTGCAACTCCCGGTCGGCGTCCCCGGCGCCGGCATTCCCTGACCATCCGCGGGCGTGCGGTCCGGACGGGCCGCCGTGCGGTCCGGGTGGTCCTGGTGGTCCGTCGCGTCGGCGGAGCGGTCCGTCGCGAATCCGTCCGCGAGATGTCCAGCAGATCGAAACATTCGAAAGAAAGGTGTGCGACATGACGAGCACGGAACCCCAGAAGATCAGTGTCGTCCTCTTCCTCAAGCGCAAGCCGGGAACGACGAAGGAGGAATTCGCCGCCCATTACAACCGGATCCACGCCAAGATGGCGCAGGATTGTTTCGGTCACCTCTACGACAGCTACACGCGCAATCTGGTCCGCTCCTCCGGTGAGCACGCCAGCACCTCCGACACCCACGCCTCCGTGGGCGACGACCCGTACGACGCCATCACGGTGATCACGTTCCGGGACCGGGAGGCGCTCGCCGGGATGCAGCGCCTGGTCCAGGACCCGGACCAACTCGCCGCCTTCCTCGACGACGAGGACAAGTTCCTCGACCGTTCCTCGAAGTTGGCGTTCATGTGCGACCAGTACGCCTCGGAGCCCGTGAGCGGCTGACCCTGTGGACGTCGGCCCCGGCAGAATCGTTCTTTCGTTCCTGCCGGGGCCGAAGCGGCGCTCGCGCGGGGACGGGAGCACCCGTGCGCGAGCCGCGCCGGCCCTGTGCCGTCGCACCGCAGCCCACCCGGTACCTCCTCGTCGACACACGCGGCGTCGACAGACGTGGAGGCCGGGAAGGCGTCGAGGGGCGCCCCGTCCTCGGACGTGGGGCGCCCCTCGACGCATGTCGGCTCTCCGGGATCAGCCCGCCGTGACCTGCTCGGCGGACCGGGGGGCCGTGCGCGAGAGGAAGTCGTGCAGGGCGTCGAAGAAGACGTCGGGACGTTCGAGCATCGGGTAGTGGCCGCATCCCTCCAGCGGCACCAGCGTCGCGTCGTCGAGTCGCTCGTTGAGCCACCGCGCGCCCTTGAGGGAGAAGATCTTGTCGTCGGCGCCGACGAGTTGCAGCACCGGCTGCCGCACGCGCGGGACCTGCGCCACCAGATCGGTCTCCATCAGCGCCACGCAGACCGCGGCACCCGCCCACGAGGGCATGCGCATGGAGAGCGTGGTGAGCCATTCGAGCAGGTGCGGGTCGGGCGGGGAGGCGAACGCGTTGGCGATGCCCTCCCGTCGCGAGGTCATGCGGCCGTTGAGCTCGCCCTCGAGCAGGGTGGGCAGCAGGCTCGACGCGGGCAGCCCGAAGGGGAACTCCTCGCTGCGTGTCGTGCGCACCGCGTTGGAGCACACGAGGACCAGTTGACGCACCCGCTCGGGGGCGGTCGCGGCGAGCTGGAAGCCGACCTGGCCGCTGAAGGACCAGCCGACGATCGTGGCCGACGCGATCCCGAGCGCGTCCAGCACGGCCGCCACGTCCTGCGCCAGCCGCGGGACGTCGTACCCGCTCAGCGGCCGGTCCGAGAGCCCGTGGCCGCGCGGGTCCACGCAGATCGCGCGGTAGCCGGCCCGGGTCAGTCGCTGGACGGTGCCGTCCCACGTCTCGTGTGCCATGCCGAACCCGGGCAGGAGCACGACGGGCTCGCCCTCGCCCAGGTCCTGGACGTGGAGCCGGACTCCGGGCTCCACCTCGATGTGGCCGATGTACATCAGTACCGCTCCTGCCTCGTGGTGTGTCGTGCCCCCGCCTCGACGTGGGGGGCGCGCGGGTCGCCGTTCGCCCGCCACGTCGCGGGTACGGTGCGGCGGGCGTCGCCGGTCACCGCTACCGGCCCATCTCGTCGGGCCCCAGACCCGCCTTCTTCGGGTGCGGGAGCGGATGGTGCAGCGCCGGGGCATCCCATCCGGCGGTCTCGCGGACCTCCTCGACGGCCTTGCGGTAGGCGGCGACCAGGGTGTCCTCGCGGTCGTAGCTGAAGGTGTCGACGAAGGCGATCTGGGAGTCGACGTCCGGCGGCGTCTCCTGGAGCCAGGCGACCGTCTCGCGGATCTGGTCCTCGGCCGACAGCACCTCCTGGTAGCCCAGCAGGGTCTTGGCCTTGGTGGTGTCGAAGAGCGTCTGCGGCGAGTAGTCGCGCAGCGGGATCAGGCTCGCCTGGACGGGGCCGGCCAGTTCCGCGGGCAGCGAGGCGACCTCGATCGAGCCACCGGCGGCCCCGGCCACGACGTCCACCCACTGACGCCACGAGTACTGGGTGTCGTCGGCGGCGTTGAACGCCTCGCCGTCGGCGGCCTCCGGCCGGTCGATGCAGCGCAGCAGCACCTCCGCCGCGTTGCGCGCCCCGCAGCGGCCCAGGATGCCCAGCCCGCCGTCGGGCAGGATCATGAACGGCCTGCGGTCCTGCATCCGCTTGAGGACCATCCACTCGTGGGGGGTCTGGTTGCGCGGACCGTGGATGGCGGGGTAGCGGATCACGGTGCCCCGGAAGTCGCCGTCACGGGCCCGGTCGAGCACCTCGCGCTCGGCGGCGAGCACCTTGCCGGCGAAGGACGAGGCCTCGCCCTCCGTGTCCGCCAGGGGGCCGTCCTCGCGGGTGGGCAGCACCGCGCCGGGGGGACGCTGCTCGGTCCAGCCCAGGACGTTCTTGTAGGAGGGGACGCCGCCGACGGCCACGAACTGCTCGCAGCGCTTGGCGAACCACTCGGCCAGGGTCTTGACCCGCCCGTACATGCACGCCACGACGTCGAACTGCTCGCCGGAGAGCGCTTCCTCGATCGTCTCGCGGAAGTGCGGGTCGCCGTGGATGTGGCGGACCTCGGGAAGCCCCGGGGGCTCGTGGACCCCCCGGTGGAAGAGCGTGACGTCGTGACCTCGGTTCAGCAGGCCCTGTACGACGTGCGGACCGGTGGGCCCGGTTCCTCCGACGACGAGCACCTTCATGGTGTCTGCCTCTCCTGAAGCACCCCGTGGGGGTGGCCTTGGTCTGTCGCTTCCGGGGACGTGCCGGGACGTGTGCCGACAGGTCCGCGGGGCGGGCGCGGCCGCGTGGTGGGGAGCAGGTGTCGCGGGCGCCGGACGCGGGGTGCGGCCGGACGGCGGACCGCGACGCCCCGGGCGTTTCGAGGGCGTCGACCGCGGAGGCTCCCGCACTCCTCGCCGGTTCGTGCGACGGTGCGTCGGATACGAGATAATAGACACCCAATCTCATTAAGGCAATGGTGCGCGGGGCCTGTCGCGCCCGTGACGCGCGAAGGGCTCCGCCCGTCGACGCCGAGGTGGCGCCGACGGGCGGAGCCCGGGGCGAGGGTGGTGCCCTCCGGTCGTGGGGGAGCGGGCCGTGCGCCTGTTCCCCGGCCCTTCGTGCGGCGTGTCGCGCGCTCAGGCGGTCCCCGGCGGGCACCTCGGCGGGAGCGGGCGAGGGTTCGGACGCGGACGCGGGTTCGGACGCGGGTTCGGGCGCGGCCTGGGCGGCGGCCTCCTCCTCGGCGGCCAGGCGCAGCTGGATGCGGTGCAGCCCGAACGCCGCGAAACCGACGATGACCAGGGGGATCACCGCCCCGCCCGGGGAGGCCCCGCGGCGCCCCTGCGACTGGCCCGCGACCGTTCCGCGGCGGTCGCGCGACGGCCTTGTGGCGACCGGGGGCGGCTGGGGAGGTGGGGCGTGCGGCGCCGACCGGCGAGGGGGGTGAGGTCGGCCGGTGCGGGGGGTCGGGGTGGCGGTCACGGGAGGTCGCGAAATGGCCGTCGGTCGGGCGTCGCGGTCGAGCGCGACGGGCGCGCGTCTTGACAGTCGGCCGTGCCGCGACGGTATCTTTTGAGACTCAGGGGGTCATAAATGGTGGGAGAGTGATCCGGAATTCCATGAGCGACATCAATGTCGGCACCGAAGGCAAGACTTCGGTGTTGACCCTCAACCGGCCCGAACACCACAACTCGGTCGGCGGCGCGCTCTTCGGCGAGCTGATCGAAGCCGCGGAGGCCGCGGACGCCGACCCGGACGTCCGGGCGATCGTCGTGACGGGCGCGGGTTCCTCGTTCTGCGTCGGCCTCGACGCGAAGGCACTCATGGACAACGGTCCGTCCGGGCTGGACGTCGGCGAACTGGGCACCGACGGCGCCGCGGGGCGGACCGGGAACCCGATCCTGCCCTACGAGGCGCGCCGGGTGGACCACCTGGGCGTGGGGCGCTGGGTCGCCCGCTTCACCCAGCTGGGCACCCCGACGGTCGCGGCGATCAACGGTGCCGCCGCGGGAGGCGGGTTCGCGCTGGCCATGCTGCACGACATCAGGGTCATGTCGCGCACTGCCAAACTGGCGACCGCGTTCCCCTCTCTCGGCCTCACTGCCGAGATGGGGCTGAGCTGGGTCCTGCCCCGTATCGTCGGCCAGTCGAAGGCTTTCCGGATCCTGACTAGGGGCACCCCCATCGGTGCCGAGGAGGCGCTCGACCTCGGTCTGGTGGACGCCGTGGTCGAGCCCGAGGAACTCCTCGACGCCGCGCTCGAGTTCGCGCGTCCGTTCGCGGACGTCTACGACCGGTCGGTCCGCACCACCAAGCGGCTGCTCCAGCAGGGGGCGGAGAGCACGCTCATGGAGCAGTTGGAGCGCGAGTGGCTGGCGCAGCGTCTGCTGATGGCCGACCCGCGGATGGCGGAGGCCATGGAGGGGCTCCGTCGCCGACTCGGCAAGTAGGGGGCGCGGGCGCGGCCCACGGGCCGCGCCGCCGCGAGAGGGTCCACCGAGCGGGTCAGTGGACCCTCTCGCATGTCGGGTACACGGGTGCGGAGCCGGGGGCGCGATGCCCGCACCGGCATACGAGGGGCCGGCCCCCGAGGGTCCGGGGCGTCCAGGGGGGAAAGCTGCCGCGTTGTTGACGAGCCCGTCCAGGCGGCCGTGGCGCTGCTCGATGTCGCGCACCACCCGCTCCCAGTCGTCGGCGGACGACACGTCCAGGTGCACGCCGTGTGCCCGCTCGCCCCACTCGGCGGCGATCCGGGTCACCGCCTCTGGTCGATGTCGGCCAGCACCACGGTGGCCCCGTCCTCGAACAGGAGCCGGGCGGTGGCCTCGCCCATGCCCTGGGCGGCACCCGTGACCAGTACGACCTTGTCGTTCAGCATGCGCTTCGCCTCTCGCGTCCGGTGGATTGGTTCGTCGTGCGGGCGTGCCGCCCGGCAGGTGCCTCGGTCGTGGCCGGCGGCGTCACCGCCCGCCCTCGTCCAGGAGCGCGACCAGGGCGTGGGTGTCCTGGTAGAAGACGTCCAGCTCCACGAGCTTGCCGTCGCGCACCCGGTAGAGCTCCAGCACCCGGGTGCCGAGCTGCTTGCCGGTGGTGCGGGAGGCGAGTCGGATCCCCACGTCGGCCAGGGCGCGGTCCGGCCCGGCGTCGGTGACCCGGACACTCTCGATGGAGAGCGCGAAGAGTTCGTTGACCTGGCGCAGCAGACCGCGCAGGCCGCGCGGGCCGTGGTGCTGTCCGCGGTAGGGGAGGCTGCCGGGCTCGTTGGCGACGAAGTCCTCGGCGACGAGTTCGAAGGCCTGGCGGGCGGTGGCCGGATCGCCGATCCGGGTCATGAACTCGCTGAGGGTGTCCCGGGCGCTGGTGGTCACTTCTGTGTTTCCTCTCGGAGCAGGCGGCGGAGAACTTTTCCGGTGGGGGAGGTGGGGAGTGCTTCCACGAAGCGGTAGTGGCGGGGGATCTTGTAGGAGGCGAGCAGTTCGCGGCAGTGGGCGTCGAGGGCCTCCTGGTCGGCGTCGCCGACGACGACCGCGGTGACCTTCTGGCCCCAGTAGTCGTCGGGCGTTCCGACGACGGAGACCTCGCGCACCCCGGGCGCCTGGAGCAGGACGTTCTCGACCTCGGCGGGGTAGACGTTCATGCCGCCGGTGAGGATGAGGTCGGAGCGGCGGTCAGCGAGGTAGAGGTAGCCGTCCTCGTCGAGGTGGCCCATGTCGCCGGCGGTGACCCACCCGTTCCTGGTGGAGTTCTCCGGTGCGGGCACCGAGCCGTTGAAGCCGCTGGTCATGATGATGCCCTGGAGATAGACGGTGCCTATCTCGCCCGCGGGGAGCTGGTTGCCCTCCTCGTCGAGGATGCGGATCGTGGAGGCGAAGTGCGGCAGTCCGGCCGAGCCCTCGCGGCCGGCGCTCTCGTCGCCGCGCAGCAGCGCGAGCATGCCCATCTCGGAGGCCCCGTACAGCTCGGTGAAGTCGACGTGCGGGAACCGCTCGGTGGCCGCCTTCTTGAGGGTGGGTGCCAGGGCGGCCCCGGTGACGAAGACGGTGCGCAGGTCGGGTGCCTCGCCGGGGTGCTGGAGCGCCGCGGCCAGCATGGTGGGGACCATGAACATCTGGGTGACGCCCTGGCGCGCGCAGTCCCGCCAGATGTTCTCCGGGTCGAACTTCTCGTGCAGGACCACCTTGGCCCCGGCCTGCACGGAGGCGAGCGCGAAGTTGAAGGCGGCGTGCGCGAGGGGCGCGTTGACGAGGAAGGTGTCGTCCGAGCGGTAGCGCAGGTCCAGCGCCATGTGGAGGGCCTGGAGGCTGATGTTGCGCTGGCTGTTGGGGAACATGCGCGGCAGGCCGGTGGTGCCGGAGGTGAAGCGGACCCAGTAGGGCGAGGTCTCCTCCACGTCGGCCTCGTGCACGACGTCCGGTCGTCCCCGGTCGATGACGTCCAGGACGGTGGGACCGGCCGCCGAGATCGTCAGATCGGCCCCGGCCTCGGAGATCTGGAAGGCGATCTCCTTGGGCGAGTTCATCGGGTTGAGGGGGAGCACGACCATGCCCGCCCGCGCGATGCCGAACATCATGGCGAAGGTCTCCGGCAGGTTCGTGGCGCTGAGCGCCACGACCGCGCCCGGCCGCAGGCCGCTGCGCAGGAGCCCGTCGGCCGCCCGGTCGGCGAGGCGGTCGAACTCGAGCCAGGTGAGCGTGCGGTCCCCGCAGATCACGGCCGTCTCGTGCGGCCGGCGGCGTGCGCTCAGCCGCAGGATGCGCTCGACCAGGAGCCGACGCCAGGGCGGGGGCCGGTCGCCGTACTCGGGCACGTAGTCCCACGAGGACGGCTTCCAGTCGCCGTCGAGCTGTGCATCGTGGCCCATTCCCACTCCCCACTTCCGTGTGCCTCGGTCGCCGGCCGCTCGCGCGGTAGTCGCGTCGTCGTCCGGCCGCCGCGGCGTCCGCCGGGATGGCCGGAGTGGCGTGGACGGCGTCGTTACCCGACGCCCCACAGTTTTGATTTTGCGCGTCTCATTATAGAGACGGCGACCGGCGGGTCAACGGATGCGACGTCCAACCTTTAGACATTGCCCGTCTCGAAACAGTAGTATGTGTCGGACAGGTGGAGGCGTGGCGGTGGACGGGAAGTCCCGGTCCGCCGCGGCGGATCCGGCCGACGCCGACCGGCGGGGCCGGGGCGACATGCGCGGAACCGGCCCTTTCGGGGAGACCGTGCGTGCCGCATCGAACCGCGAGCCGGGAGGGGAAGCATGTCCGTTGCAGCGTCCGAGGAGTACCCCCTGGTGCCCGTCGAGGTGTCGGACGAGGAGTGGTGCGCGTGGGCCAACACGCTGCCCTTCGCGATCGGCTTCGACGTGCGTTGCCTGCGACTCGTCGACGGGGCGGGGGAGTTCGTCGCCGGGAGCAGCCCCATCCCGGTCAATCCCAACGGCGCCGTGCACGGCGGGGTGGTCGCCGCGGCCGTCGACCACGCGCTCGGCGTCACGTGCGTGCGGGCGGTGGAGGCGGGCGACGGCATCGCGACCGCCTCGCTCACCATCGACTACTACCAGCCTTGCGAACTTCCCATGAAGCTGTCCGTCTCGGTCCGGCGCTCCGGGCGCAGCGTGGTCTTCGCGCAGGTGCGGGTGACCGACCCCGACGGCGAACTGCGGGCGGAAGCCAGTGGCGTGATGTCGGTGCGCCACAACCGGGAGGCCCGCCGCGCGCTGGAATACTCACGGGCGCCGAACCGGTGACCGGCGGGACGGCGCGATGTGCGAGTGTGGCGAACGGACCGGGACGGACCCGTGGGAGCGGCCGGCCCGGCCGTCGTGCTCACGCACCGCCCACGCGCCGAAGCCGGTACGACCGGTCGCACGACGGGAGCCACTAGCGAGACTCGCCGTATCATGGCCGTACCACCCCTTCCAGAAACGGAGAGTCTCCGAAGTGACAGGGTCACGACGTCAGGACGCCAACGGCGAGGAAAAGCGGCCGCTGGGCCGACCGCGCCGGGTGATCGACCCGGATGCGCTGGCCACCACTGTCGCCAAGCTCTACGCGGAGGAGGGGCACGACGGGGTCAGTGTCACCGCGGCGGCCGACCGGCTGAACGTCTCGCGCGCCACGCTGTACCGCACCTACCCCACCAAGGAACACATCATCGCGGTGCTCTTCGAGCGGAGCACCAAGGAGCTCACCGAAGCGGCCGAGAAGATCGTCGCCGGTGAGGACAGCCCGCGGGAGAAGCTCGAAGCCCTGATCACGCTCCAGGTCGACGCCGCCGTACGGATGCGCGGCTACCTGCCGGTCTTCTTCGGCGGTGGCGGACTGCCCGAGGACTCCTACGAGCGCTGGCGCTCCTTCAGCCGGCACTACGAGAGCCTGTGGATCAAGGTCCTCAAGGACGCCGTGGACGACGGTCTGCTGGCCGACGCCGACCCGGTGGTCACCGCCCGCCTGCTGCTCGGGCAGTGCCTGTGGGTCTCCCGCTGGTACCGGCCCGGCAGCAAGTACACGCGCAAGGTCATCACCGAGGCGGCGCTCGCCCTGCTGCCCAAGGCCCCCGACGCGGGGCCCGGAGCGGCCGGTCCTCAGGAGTCCTGAGGCCGGTCCGACTCCAGCGCCTTCAGGCTCGTCCGCGCCATCCGCAGCATCAGCTCGTGGGACCCGGTCGGCCGCCGGGTCTCCGGCGGCCGCAGGGCCTCCGCCAGCAGCATGGTCTGCACGGCCCTGGAGGCGATCAGCAGTTCCTCGCGGGTACGGCCGGGATAGCTGCGGTCCAGGCAGTCCACCCACCGGTCCGAGAAGCGGCGCAGCCGGCGCACGTGCTCGCCCCGGTAGGGGTCGGCCAGCGAACGCTGCTCCCGGACCCAGATCGCCGCCAGCATCTCGTGACTCGTCGCCAGTTCGATGAAGCCGCGCAGCAGGGACTCGAGCTCCTCGTGCGGATCGTCGCCGGGCCTGCCGGAGCGGACGAGGAGCTCGTCCAGCACCCGGCTGAAGAGCGCGGCCAGGATCTCGTCCTTGCCGGAGAAGTAGCGGTAGATCGCCGAACCGCTGGTCCCGGCCGCCCTGCCGATGTCGTCGACCCCGACGCCGTCGAAGCTACGTTCGAAGAACAGGCGTTCGGCTGCCAGCAGGATCTCTTGATGACGGGGCATGGCGGAGATTCTACGAGACCCCCGCGGGCCGCCCGCCGCGCTCACAGGCCGAGCGACTTGGCGATGATGGACTTCATGACCTCCGAGGTACCACCGAAGATACGGGTGACGCGCGCGTCCGCGTACAGGCCGGCGATCGGGTATTCGTTGATGTAGCCGTAGCCGCCGTGCACCTGGAGACACTTGTCCACGACACGCTGCTGCATCTCCGAGACGAACAGCTTCGCCCGCGCCGCGTCCGCCGGGGTGAGCATGCCCCGGTCGAGCGCCTCGATGGACTGGTCCACCAGCGCCTGACCCGCCGCGATCTCGGTGGCGCACTCGGCCAGGACGAACTTGGTGTTCTGGAAATCCTGCAGGCGCTTGCCGAAGACGCTCCGCTCCTGGGCGTACGCGGTGGCCAGTTCCAGCGCCCGCACGGCCGAAGCCATTCCCGCGACGGCGATTGTCAGCCGTTCCTGGGCCAGGTTGTGGGCCAGGTACCCGAAGGCGTTCCCCTCTTCTCCCAGCAGGTCCTCCACCGGGACCCGGACGTCGGTGAAGGACAGCTCCATGGTGTCCTGCGCGCGCAGACCGATCTTGTCCAGCTTGCGGCCCACCTCGAAGCCGGGGCTGCGGGTGTCCACGACCAGGATCGAGAGCCCCGCGCGCCTGTCGTCCTCGGTGGCCGGCGCGGTCCGGCACACCACCAGCACCCGGTCCGCGTTGGCGCCCCCGGTGATGAACGTCTTCGCCCCGTTGAGGACGTAGTGGTCGCCGTCGCGACGCGCCGTGGTCCGGACACCGGCGACGTCCGAACCCGTACCGGGCTCGGTGATCGCCAGGGCCAGCACCAGCTCGCCGCGAGCGACGGCCGGCAGCCACCTGCTCCGCTGCTCCGGCGTGCAGTAGCGCAGCAGGTAGGGCAGGCAGACCTCCGAGTGCACCCGCAGCGAGCCGAGGTTGGCGTCGCCGAGGATCGTCTCCTCGATGAACACCGCGTTGAACTTGTAGCTCGTCGCGCCGGCCCCGCCGTACTCCTCCGGCACCTGGAGCCCCACCAGGCCCTGGCGGGCCGCCTTGGTGTAGAGCTCCCGGTCCACCAGCCCGCGCTCGGCCCACTCCTGGTAGTACGGCTGGATCTCACGCTCCACGAAGGTGCGCACCGAGGCGCGGAAGGCGTCGTGGTCCTCGTCGAAGAGTGTGCGTCTCACGGATGTGCTCCTCGTGTTCTCGCCGGTCGCCCGGCATCGCATAGGGGTTCCAGGGACGGGCGGCGACGCGCGCACCCGTCAGGACAGGGGCGCGACGCGCTCCCACAGACCGGCGCCGCCGGCCCGCACCGCGGCACCGGTCAGCCGGACGTCCCAGTCGTGCATCGAGCCGAAGTCGGCACGCCAGGCCAGGACCGGCTTGGTCAACAGGTGCAGCGGATGCTCCGCGGTCGTCCCGATCGCCCCCAGCACCTGATGGGCCGAACGCACCACCAGGGACGAGGCGTGCCCGACCCCCGAACGGGCGACGGCGATCAGGAACCGGGTGTGCTCGTCGTCCCAGCCGTGCACCGACACCGCCTGCGCGGCCGCGTCCGTCGCGGCCCGCGCCAGGGACACCTCGGCGGCGATCCCGACGACCAGCTGCTGGACGGACTGGAAACGGCCGACGGGCCGCCCGAACTGCACCCGCTCGTTCGCGTACGCGACCACGAGATCGAGCGCGGCCTCCATCGCCCCGGTCATCTGCGCGCAGCGCGCCAGGCTCCCGCGCAGCGTGTACCGCTCCGCCACCTCCGGAGCCACCTCGACGCCCGCCCGCAGCGCTCGCGGCGCGCACGCGACGTCCGCGCGCGGCAGCCCCGAGAGGTCGTCCCGCGCACGCACCGTCAGGTCCTCTTCCGTCAGGTCCTCGACCCGCCACACCCGGTCGGCCGGGTCGTGCCACAGGGCGACGACACCGTCCGTCCGCCCCGCCCACGGGACGGAGCGGGCCAGTCCGTCGGCGTCCGGGAGGGCCGCGGTACGGATGCCCGCGGGGGCGGACGAGCCCGCCTCGGCCAGCAGCCAGGCGGCGAGCAGGTCGTGCTCGGCCAGCGGCACCGCGGCACCGGCCCCGGCGGCGAGCCCGAGCAGTGCCGTCGAGTCCAACAGGGTCCCGCCGCTGCCGCCGTGCTCCTCGCTCGTCGACAGCAGGGTGAACCCGAGCTTGTCCAACCGCTCCCACAGCACGCGGTCCAGATCGTTGCGCGCGGCGGGCACGGTCGCGGAGCGGTGCTTGTCCATGAGTTCGGTGAAGATCTCGACCAGGTCGGGATCGGCGCCGAGCTCGGTCGTCAGCCTGCCTTCGGGTCCAGTCATCAGCGCAGCCCCAGTCCGCGGGCGACGACGCCCGTGAGAATCTCGTTCGTGCCGCCCCGCAGCGTGTACCCGGGACGTTGCAGGAGCGACGCGTCCAGCAGCACGCGCACCTCCTCCGCCAACACTCCGTTGGCGGCGAGCGTGGCCACGTACTCGGCGATGTCGCCCTCGGTGGTCGTGCCCAGCAGCTTCACCACCGCCGCGGCGGTGTCCGCGTCCTGCCGCGCCTCCAGCGCGTTCGAGACCGCCAGCGACATCTGCCGCAGCGCGGCCACCCGACCGACCAGCCGTCCGAGCTGCGGGTCCTGCGGCAGGGTGCCGTCCGCCACGCAGCCGGTCGCGGCCGCCAGCAGCGCCCAGGTGGACAGGATCCGCTCCGGTCCGCTGCGCTCGTAGCCGAGCTCGGAGGTCACTTGGAGCCAGCCGTCGCCGGCCTGCCCCAACACCAGGTGGTCGGGGACGAAGACCTCGTCGAGGTGCACCTCGTTGAAGTGGTGCTCGCCGCTCATCGAGACGATCGGCGCGACGGTGACGCCGTCCGAGCCGAGGTCGACGAGGAACTGGCTGAGCCCCGCGTGCCGGGCCCGCTCGTCGAGCGGGGCACTGCGGGCGAGCACGATGAACCAGTCGGCCTGGTGCGCACCCGAGGTCCACACCTTGGTGCCGGTCAGGCGCCAGCCGCCCTCGCACCGGGTCGCCCGCGTCTGGACACTGGCCAGGTCCGAACCGGACTCCGGCTCGGACATGCCGATGCCGAAGAGCACCTCGCCCCGACTGATCCGGGGCAGGAACGTCTGCTTGACCTGCTCGCTCCCGAACCGCAGGAGCGAGGGCCCGACCTGGCGTTCGGCGATCCAGTGTGCGGCCACGGGCGCGCCCGAGGCCAGCAGTTCCTCCGTCACGACGAAGCGTTCCAGGAACGTCCTGCCCTGCCCGCCGTACTCCTTCGGGACGACCATCCCGAGCCAACCCCGCCGGCCCAACTCGCGGGTGAACTCGCTGTCCCAGCTCGTGAGCCAGGTGTCCACGCGTGGAACGAACGTTCCGGCGGCAGCCTGCTCGGCCGTGAACGCGCGCACCTCGGCGCGCAGGGACCGCAGCAGCGGGCCCTCGCCCACGACCGGGGGAACGAGTTGATTTCGCATGTCGACCTCCCGTCACATGTGTTGTGGAGAGCGGTGCGACGCCGTTGGACCGACGGCGCACACCGCGTTTCTCGAGCGTCTCGGCGTCCGGCGCCGGGTGCGGGAAGGTCAGAGCCTTCCGGCCTCGGGCAGCACCCGCTCGGTGAGTGTGCCGATGATCCGCCTGCGGTCCGCGGGGTTCGAGGCGGCGATCTGGAAAAGGACGTGCTCGACGCCGGCCCGCGCGTACTGAGCCAGTCGCTCCAGCACCCGCTCGGGCGAGCCGAGCAGCAGGTAGCGGTCGGCCAGGCCCGAGAAGTCCTGGGCGTAGGTGGCGCTCACCGCGGCGATGCCGGTGGCGCGCGCCCAGGCGTCGTCCTCGTCGACGGCAGTCCAGGCCAGCAGTGCCCCGCCCGGCGGGCGGGTGGTGCGGCCCTGCGCCTCCGCGTGCGCGCGCACCTTCGCCAACCCCTCGCGGATCCGGGGCGGATCGAGCAGGTACGGCATCCAGACGTCGGCCCACCGTCCGGCGCGGCGCAGTGCTCCCTCGCCCCGGCCGCCCATCCAGACGGGGGGTCCGCCGTGCTGTGCGGGCGTCGGCCGCAGGGCCACGCCGTCCAGCGCGGTGAACTCGCCGTCGAAGGTGACGGGCTCGCCGGGGGCGAGCTGCCGCAGGAGCGCGAGCGTCTCGTCCAGCCGACGAAATCGCTCGTTCACATCCACCCCGACCGCGGCGAACTCGGCCGGGTATTCCCCGCCGGCGCCCACCCCGAGGTCGAGCCGTCCGCCGCTGACCACGTCGAGCGCCGTGCTCAGCTTCGCGAAGAGCGCGCCGGGGTAGACGGGGGCGAGGGCGATCGAGGTGACCAGCCGGACCCGGTTCGTCGCCCCCGCCGCGGCGGCCAGGGCGACGAACGCGTTGGGTGTGGGGCCGTGGAAGAAGACGTGCTCGCCGCAGCCGACGAAGTCGAAGCCCGCCTCCTCGGCGTGCCTGGCCTCGTCGGCCGTGTCGGCCAGTCCGCTGATGCTCAGTCCGATGCGCATGGCCCGGGGCCCTCGCTTCCGTGGATCACTCGAGTGTGGCCATGGCTTCCCGGCACACCCACCGCAGGTCCTCCTTGGCGAGGGCGGACTCGACCTGGGCGACCTCGGCGGCGCGCTCGCCGGCGCGCTCCTCGTCCTGCCCGGTCACCGCGCGCACCACGGCCTCGCGGGCCAGGCGGTTGACGGCCCGGGGGTCGTCCTCGTCGTCGGCGGCGGGGCGGCTCTCGCCCCAGGAGTCGAGCAGTGTCTCCAGGGCCGCGGTGTCGCGGACCACGGGGTCGCCGTCCACGATCCGCTGCCGCAGCTCGACCAGGGCGTGCGCGGCGGCGACGACCTGCACCTTCGCGTACGGGTCGGTGACGGCGGGGGCGATGTTCTCCAGGAGGGACCTGTGCACCGCGTCGAGGAGTTCCTCGGACCTCATCCAGATCATCGGGTGCCTCCCTCGGCTCCGGAAGCCAGTGCGTCGGTGAGTCGGACCATCGCCGGCTCCACGGCCGTGGAGGCGTTGGCGACGGAGAGCAGTCGCAGGTCCGAGGTGGTTCCCCGGGCCAGCGCGGCGGCCGAGGCCATGCCCACGTACACCACCTTGACCAGCTCGACGAGCTGCCAGAACAGGATGCGTCGGGGGTCGATCTCGTAGCCGGTCAGCTCGGTGTACCGCTCGGCCGACGGGCCGTTGATGCGGCACCAACCGGCGAGGGCCTTGTTGCGGGTGAAGGCGACGTCGGCGAGCGGGTCGCCGATGAACGAGCGTTCCCAGTCCAGGACGCCGGTGATCTCCCCGTCCCGCCAGAGCAGGTTCGACAGTCGGTAGTCACCGTGCACGAGGGCCCGGGGGTACTCGGTCGGCGCGTGCTCCTCCAGGACGTCGAGCACCCGGCGCAGCAGGGGCCGGGGGGACAGCTCGACCTCGGCGAATCGTTTCCGCCAGTGCCGGACCTCGTCCCCGGCCCCGGTGCCCACCCCGCCCGGCCCGCAGGGCAGGCCCTCGACGGGCAGGGTGTGGACCCGGGCCAGCATCTCCGTGAAACGGTCCAGGACCGCCTCGCGGGTTCCCGCCTCCTCGAACCGCGCCGAGGAGTGCACGAAGGCCTCCCCGCCGACGAACTCCGCGACGACGAAAGGACGGTCGAGGACGTCCGGATCGGATTCGTGCAGGTGCACCCGCGGGACGGGGACGTTCGAGTCGGCCAGGGACCGGTAGACGTCGGCCTCGAAGCCGATGTCGTAGGGAGCCAGCGGACCGCCCGTCGGCTCCCGGCGCAGGATGAGCCGGCTCGGCCCGTCCGCCGTCCTCGTGGTGACGGTGTACGTCTCGAAGGAGAGACCGCCGGAGAGGCGGTCCACCGAGACGACCTCGTGCACCCCGAGTTCGGGCAGACGGGACAGGACGATCTCCCGCACGCGTTCGGTGAAGCGGGACTGGCTCATGGGATCAGGCCTGCCAGCGCGGGCGGGGCGGGATGACGCTGTACTCGCACACGCCGACCCCGCGCTCGCCGGTCTCCTCGACCTCGAAGGCGACGAAGGGCTCGTAGCAGTCGAAGCGGTTCTCGAGGTCGTTCTCGCCGCGGTCCCACAGCTTGATGGTGCCGTAGTGCTCGGTGGTACGGACGTTGAGGACCTCGCCGTCGGCGAGCTCGATGCGGTACCCGAAGGAGGACTGGGTCCGCAGGTCGCCCACGACGGGGACCATCTCGGCGGACTTGACCTCGCGGGAGCCGTCCTTGTCGGAGGCGAAGCCGGCCACGACCGCTTCCTGGTCACCGGTGGTCTTGGTGGCGGTGATGCCCATGAGGCTGATGTGGCGCTCGGGCAGCGAGATCGAGGGCCAGAAGTGGGCCTGGCGGTCGGGGCGCTGCGAGTCGGCCCACGGGGACTCCTCGGAGAACCGGGTCGACCAGCTGCGGTCGCGGAAGCCGAAGGAGTCGATCTGGCGCACGTCGCCGCGGTTGGGGCCGTGGCGGAGCTCGACGGTGCCGGTGACGGCCAGCGCCTGCTCCCAGTGACCACCGTGGACGACGGCGGTCTTGCCGACGTTCTTCATCGGGTCGCGCTCGAAGTTGTCGTAGTTGAACGCCTGGAAGCGACCGGTGAAGGTCAGGTCGAAGGCGAACCGGGTGCCGTCGAGGCGGATGCGGATCTCCTCGAAGGGCCGCACGACCTCGTAGGAGATGCGCTCGTCACCGAAGGAGGTGATGCCGCCCTGGCCGGCGTCGAAGGGGATCTTGTTGCCGTACCACTGGTGCTCGCCGTCGATGACGTAGAAGGCGGTCAGACGGGCGTAGCCCTTGTTGGTGAGGTGGAAGTGGTTGACGCCGTGGACGTTCGCCTCGGGGTCGACCACGCTGACCCAGAACGTGTCACCCCAGAGCCCGTCGAATCCGGGAGGGCAGAGGTGGGTGCCTTCGTCCGCGGGGGTCAGGCCTTCAGGAATCAACGCCGACATGATCTGTCCCATCTTTGTGAGTCACTAAATCTCAATAGTATGTGCTGGTTGCCCCGGGGTCAACGGTCCGTGTGGAGTCGGGTGCCGCTCGGTGACGAGCGCCGGGGGAGCACGGGGCGGCCCGTCGGGCGGGCCGGCCGGGGTTGCGGGCGGGGTGCGCCGCGAAGGGGTGCACCCGTGGGGGCGGGAGGCCCCGAGGGCGGGTCCGGTCGCGTCCGGGCGTGTGGCGCCGGACGCCGATGGCCGATCGCCGATCGCCGGACGTCGACGGTCGGTCGCCGGTGGCCGCGCGGCCGGTAGGGCGCGCGCGGAGGTGCGTCAGCGGAAGTCGGACCAGTGGCCGTGCGGGGTCCAGCCGAGGGCGAAGGGCAGGTCGATGGTGCAGACCGGGCCCTTGGTGATGTCGTCGGTGTCGAAGATGAGGTACTGGCCGCGCTTGTCGGCCCACCAGGAGACGGGGACGATGATGTAGCCGTTGCCCTCCGGGGAGTCCGGGCGCCTCGGCGCGAACGTGGCCTCCAGCACCGCGGCCGGCTCGCCCGAGCGGATCTGGTAGACCTGCTCGCTCATGGTGCGCATGTCCGTCACCACGAGGCTGTTCATCGACATGCCCTTGCGCTTGACGACACCGCCGACCTGGAAGCCGAAGCGGTAGCCCTTGCCGTAGAACCGCTCGTCCACCTTGGGCAGTTCGCTCGGACGGTCCGAGAGCTGCTCGCTGGAGGTCGCGCCGGTGGCGAGGTCGACGGTCCAGCGTCCCAGGAAGCTCTTGGCGACCGAGAAGAACAGCGCGACCTCCTCGCCCACCTTGAGGTCCTGCTCGAAGGGGAAGGGAGGCCGGTTGAAGACGGGCGCGTCCAGCGTGAGCTTGCCATTCTCCACGTTGGCCGACATCGTGTGCATGACGTACTGCGGGGGCAGATCGGTCTTGATCCACCGCACCTTGCCCTGGATGTCGTCGCGCGGGATGAGCGCGAGGGTGATCGGCAGCGTCTCGTCCCAGCCCCAGATGCCCACCTGCCGCTCGCGGACCTGCTGCTGCGAGATGGTGAAGGGCTGGAACGGCATCACGATCCATTCCGGGGTCAGCCAGATGTCGTGCGCCACGGTGTTGTACGGGGCGTCGTCCAGGTCGCGGGACTCCACCCGGCCGTCCGGGTTGATGACGTGGATCGTCACGTAGGGGGCGACGTCCCGGTAGTTCCAGCCGTACAGGGTGCCCGTCTCGTGGTCCCACTTGGGGTGGGCGGCCAGGTCGGCGTCACCGAACGCGGTGGGCAGGTGCACACCCGCGCTGAGCTTGGAGGACCAGGGCACGATGCCTTTGGTGTCCAGCGTGATCGGGTCCAGGGCGATGGGCGGGCCGCCCTGCTCGCTCAGCGCGACGACCTCGCCCGCGAAGGGGAAGATGTTGATGTTGTTGGTGCCCTGCGGGACCCCGCAGGTGAGCGCGTCCCGGGTCACGTCCCCGTAGGCGAAGTCGCGCCAGTCGCCGAAACCGCTGTCGAGCCACTCGAAGACGCCGTGCTGACGGCCCTCCTCGAGCACGTACTTGGGGGTGCGGATCCAACGGTTGCGGAAGTCGGCCCGACCGTTGTCCAGGACCAGGCCCTGGACCATGCCGTCCATGCTCAACAGCGGGTTGGTGCCCTGCTTGGTCGGGCGCTTCCAGGTGGGACCGGTGCGGTAGAACCCCCCGGAAAGCTCCTTGGGGATCTCACCCTGGCTGACGATGCATTCCTCGACCGTGGCTTCGAAGCGCATGGGCGCGAAGGGCCCTTTGAGCGCGACCTCGTCCGGAAGCGGGTACCCCATGGTGTACCTCCAGGCTGTGACGGCGGCGCCGCTGGTCGGGCACCGGCGTCCATGTGGACTGTGGTGCGGCGAGGCTAACACCGCGTTTCGCAAGGCGTAAACGATCGTTCCTGGAATTCCTCAGAACTGTAGGCCGGAACCGCCTTGGCTGGTAGCTTCGAGAGATCGAACCGACCCACCATCACGTGAATGGTCGTTCTCATCCCCAGATTCGTGTCGCGATCGGTCATGCCGCGGCAATCAGGAGGCGTCTTGACTACCCATGCGTTCACCGGCGAGCAGCAGGACTTCGTGGAAGCCATGCGGGACTTCTGCCGACGCGAGTGCGGCACCCGTGAACGGCGCGACGCGCTCACCGACGGCGGCGAGGAGCAGCACAACGCGGAGCTGTATGCCAAACTCGCCGCGGTCGGCTACGTCGGCGTCTCGGTGCCCGAGGAGTACGGAGGCAGCGGCGGCGGCCTGATCGACCAGGTGCTGGCCTTCGAGGAGTTGTGGCGGGGCCTGGCGCCCGTGCACGGAATGGGCCCCTCGCACACCGTCGCCGGCGTCTACAAGCGTTTCGGCACCGAGGCCCAGAAGGCGGCCGCGCTCGGCGCGATCTGCGAGGGCAAGGTCTACGCCATCAGCATCTCCGAGCCCGAGGCCGGCTCGGACGCGGCGGCCATCACCTGCCAGGCCGAGCGGGTGGAGGGCGGCTACCGCATCACCGGGCAGAAGACTTGGTGCTCCGACGCCCAGCACGCCACTGCCCTGCTGCTGGTCGCCCGCACCTCCCGCGAGGAGCGGCGGCACGACGGACTGACCATGTTCGAGGTCCCGGCCGACGCGCCGGGAGTGGTCGTCCGCCCCATCCCGACCCTGGGCGGCAGCGAGGTCAACGACGTCTTCTTCGACGACGTGTTCGTGCCCGACGAGGCGGTCGTCGGCACCGTGGGCAAGGCCTGGCGACAGCTGATGGCCTGCCTGAACGGTGAGCGCATCGTCTGCGCCGCCCAGCAGTTGGGCCTGGCCCGACGCACGCTGGAGGACCTCGTCGCCTACGTCAAGGAGCGCCGTCAGTTCGGGGCCCCGGTGGGCAGCTTCCAGGCGGTCGGCCACCGCATCGCCGACCTGGCGATCGAGGTGGAGGCCACCCGGACCCTGGTGCACGACGTGACGCGGCGGGTCGCCGAGGGCATCGGCACGGAGGAGGAGCGGGTGCGCGCCACCTCCATGGCCAAGGTCAAGTCGACCGAGACCGCCAAGCGAGTGGCGCTCGAAGGCGTGCAGCTCATGGGCGGCTACGGCTACAGCATGGAGTTCGAGATGCAGCGCCACCTGCGGCTGAGCATCGCCCCGACCATCTACGCCGGGACGAACGAGATCCAGCGGGACATCATCGCGGGCACGCTCGGACTGCGTAACCGCTGACCGCGCCGGGCACGTCCCGCCGCCTGCACAGGTCCACGGGGGCCAGGTGCGCCGGGCGTGCCCCGTCGACGGCGCCGGCCGACCAGGAACCTCCTGCCGTGCCGCGTGCGCCGTCCGCCCACCACCGGACAGGCAAGAGAGGAAAGTCGACGTGATGGCAGAGGGATTCGACGAGGAAGGCAACGCCCGGCCCACCGGTCCGCTCACCGGGATCACCGTGGTCGAACTCGCCGGGATCGGGCCGATCCCACATGCGGGCATGCTGCTCGCGGACATGGGCGCGGACGTCATCTGCGTGGAGCGGGCGGGGCCGCCGATCAGCTGGGTGACCCCCACCAAGGACGTCCTGCGGCGCAACCGACGCTCCATCGTGGTCGACCTGCGCACCCCCGAGGGCGTCGGCGTGGTCGAGAAGCTGGTCGCCCGGGCCGACGTCCTCCTGGAGGGCCACCGGCCCGGGGTCGCCGAACGCCTGGGCATCGGCCCCGAGCGGTGCCACGAGCTGAACCCGGCGCTGGTCTACGGCCGGATGACCGGCTGGGGTCAGACCGGTCCACTGGCCGCGCGCGCCGGTCACGACATCGGGTACGTCGCCGTGACGGGGGCGCTCACCCCGGGCCCCGAGGGGACCCGTCCCTTCCCGCCCGCCAACCTGCTGGGCGACTTCGGCGGGGGAGCCACCTACCTCGTCATGGGCGTGCTGGCCGCCCTATGGGAGGCGGGACGCTCGGGCCGGGGACAGGTGGTCGACGCGTCGATCGTCGACGGAGCCGCCTCGCTCACCTCGATCCTGCACGGACTGATGGCCTCCGACCTGTGGACCGACGTGCGGGGCGCCAACCGGCTGGACGGCGCGGCCCCCTGGTACGACACGTACGCCACCAGCGACGGGAAGTTCGTCGCCGTGGGCGCGCTGGAGCCGAAGTTCTACGCGGAACTGCTCCAGGTGCTCGGTCTGGAGGGCAAGGTGCCCGACCGCGCCGACGTCTCCGCCTGGCCCGAGATCCGCACGGCCCTCACCGAGGTGTTCGCCGGACAGACCCAGAGCCACTGGACCGAGCTCTTCATGGACAGCGACGCGTGCGTGGCCCCGGTGCTCTCGCTCACGGAGGCCCGTGAGCATCCGCACCTGCGGGAGCGCGAGGTATTCATCGAGGTGGGCGGCGTCTCCCAGCCGGCCCCCGCCCCGCGTTTCTCCCGGACCCCTTCCGGCACGCCCCGCGCACCCCAGGACAGGGGCGCCCACACGCGGGAGATCCTGGAGACGTTCGGAATCGCCGAGGTGGACGAACTGCTGCGGGACGGGATCGTCTTCGAGACGTCGACCGAGACGAACTCCCCCGAAGGCTGAGACGTCGAGGCCGGGGCACGGAGACGCGTTCCCGGCGCTCGCGCTTCCGGCGCGGCCGGTGCCGGACGGGCGGAGAGGAACCGCGCAGGTCGGCGGAGAAGGCAAGGACCGCAGGAGGAGCAGGAAGAGCAGGGACAGCAGGAAGAGCAGGAGCAACAGGAACAGCAGGGGTCCCGGGTTCTCCGGAGCCGCGGGACCGACGGGCGGCCGTGACGGCGGGTACGCAAGGGTGCCGGGCGCACGGCCCGCCCGAGGTGAGTCGCACACGGCACGCGCCGTTCGGGCGCGTGCCGAGCACGTCGGAAGGGACATGCCCCATGCGAGCCGTAGTCGCCCGGAACCACGATCCGCGCACCTTCGCCGTCGAGGAGGTGGAGGAGCGCGAGCCGGGCCCGCAGGAGGTGGCGGTCTCGGTCACGCTGGCCGGCGTCAGCTTCGGGGACGTCCTCATCGCCACCGGCCGCTACCAGATCGTCCCGGAGCCGCCGTTCGTGCCTGGCTCGGAAGGGATCGGCGTCGTCACCGCGGTCGGTCCCGGGGTCACCTCGGTGCGCCCGGGCGACAAGGTGATGTTCTACGGGTTCGGACCCGGCCCGCTCCGTAGGCGTTCCACCTTCGGCACCTTCGCCGAACGGGCGATCGTGCCCTGCACCCACCTCGTGCGTCAGCCGGCGGGCATGTCCGACGCGGCCGCGGCCCTGTTCCGCACCAGCTTCGAGACCGCCTTCCACGCCCTGACCCTGGGACGTGTCACGCCCGGTGAGACGCTGCTGGTGCTCGGGGCGGGCGGCGCGATCGGGGGCGCGGCGGTGCGGCTGGGCAGAGCGCTCGGCGCGAAGGTCGTCGCCTCGGCCTCGACCGAGGCCAAGCGGGAGGCGGCGCTCGCCGCGGGAGCCGACCACGTCGTCGACAGCGGGTCCCCGCGTTGGCGCGAGGAGGTCGAGGCGCTCGCGGGCGGCGGGGTGGACGTCGTGCTGGACCCCGTCGGGGGAGAGAGCACCGAATCCGCGGTGCGCAGCCTGCGGTTCGGCGGACGCTGCCTGATCGTGGGGTTCGCGGCGGGGAGCGTGCCCCGGGTCCCGGCCAACCTGCTGATCATGAAGGCGGCTTCGCTGGTCGGCGTCAACCTCCTGCGCTTCAACGAGGAGTATCCCGACCGGGCCCGTGCCATGGTCGAGGAGCTTCTCACCGTCGTCGAGCGGGGCGCGGTGAGTGTGCCCACCGGGTACGAGGAGTACGGGCTCGGGGACGTGGCCGAGGCACTGGCCCGAGCCGGCACGCGGGGCGGAAACACCCGCGTCGTGATCAACCCCTCGCTGCCGTGATCGTGAGCGGGCCCGCGACCGGGTCCGCACCCGCGACCGGGCCCGCACCTGTGCCCGGGCCCGTGACCGTGTCCGGGCCCGTGGAGGGGCCCGGCCGTCGGGGTGGTCAGGCGGGGAGCGTCGGCATGACGTTGCTCATCCCGCCGTCGACCGGAAGCATGGCGCCGGTGATGTAGGAGCTGGCCTCCGAGGCGAGCAGCACCAGCGCGCCCGCCGCGTCCTCGGCGGTCCCGGCGCGCTTGACCGGCAGTCCGGCGGCGAGCGCGTCGACGGCGGCCGGGGAGTACTCGCCGACGAACGAGTCCGTCGCGACGACCCCCATGAGCAGCGCGTTCACCGTGATCCCGCGGCGGCCGAGCTCGGCGGCGCTCGACTTGGTGAAGGAGTTGAGCGCGGCCTTGGAGGCGGCGTACGCGCTCTGCCCCATGGCACCGAGCAGGGAGGAGGGGGAGGTGATGTTGATGATGCGCCCGTACCCGTTCTCGCTCATCAGGCGGACGGCGTGCCGGGTGCACCGGAAGACGCCGGTGAGGTTGGTGTCGATCGTGCGCTCCCAGGCGTCCTCGGGCATCTTCACGATCGAGCCGGACGGGTAGATGCCCGCGTTGTTGACGAGGATGTCCAGGCGGCCGCCCCACTCCTTGACCTGCGCCATGACGCGCTGCACGTCCTCCTCGGACGTCACGTCCCCGGGAACCGCGAGGGCGCGTCCGCCCTTGTCCTCGATGGCCTTCACGGTCTCGGCGAGCTGCTCGGCGCGGCGGCCCATGACCGCGACCGCGGCACCGCTCTCGGCGAGGATGCGGGCGAAGTCGCGCCCGATGCCGCTGCCGGCGCCGGTGACGAGGGCGACGCGTGAACTGAGGTTGATCTCCACTGATACTCCTGCACTCGGGCGGCCATGGCTGTCCTGCGGCCATGGTGTCTTATGAGACGAGGTGTGTCTATAGTGGGTCGGGACGATCGCCCGCAGCGTATGAGGTCGCGCACCGAGGCGGGTGCTGAACGTACCTACCGACAGCGCGGCAGCCCAGGAGGAAATCGTGAGCGACGAGCCGGCAGTCCTGACCACGAAGCGGGGGCGCACGGCGGTTCTCGAACTCAACCGCCCGCGTCGACGCAATGCCCTGGACCTCCAGGACCGCCGCGACCTCATCGCCGCGCTCGACGCCGCCGCACAGGACCCCGAGGTCGTCTCGATCGTGCTCACCGGCGCCGGCCCGATGTTCTCCGCGGGCGGCGACATCAAGAGCATGCCGACCGACCCGGAGATCGCCCGGGTGCGCCTGCGGGTGCTGACCGAACTGGTCAACCGGATGGTCAAGGGACACAAGCCGATCATCAGCGCGGTCGAGGGCGGGGCGTTCGGCCTGGGCCTCTCGCTGGTCGCGGCCACCGATTTCGTCGTGGCGAGCCGCGAGGCGCGGTTCGCCGCCTCGTTCGGCAGGCTCGGCCTCGTCCCCGACACCGGTCTCTTCTGGACGCTGCCGCGCCGCATCGGTGCGGCGCGCGCCAAGGAACTGATGCTGCTGACCAACGACTTCACCGCCCAGGAAGCCGACGCGATGGGCCTGGTCACCGAACTCGTCGACGCGGGCAGCGCGTTGGACCGTGCGTTGGAGCTCGCCGAACGGCTGGCGCAGGGTTCGCCGGCGATGTACGCCGAGACCAAGGCGCTCTTCGCCCAGCCGGAGCAGGACCTGGCGTCCGTGCTGGAGAGCGAGGCGGAGGCGCAGGTGCGGATGTTGGCCACGGACTTCTTCAGCGAGGCGCAGGAGAAGTTCTTCAAGCGCTGAGGTCGGTGGGTACGAAACGCAGGACCCGCGGACCCGTCGTGGTGCCGGAGCGGTCGCCGGAGGGCGGCGCGCGAGAGGCGCACGGGTTCGCACACCCCCGAACGCACACGGTGCGGGATGTTCCGGGGGACCAGAAGGACGGCCGATTGCCGCACGCGTGGATCCGCCCGGACGGGCGGCGCGCATCGAACGTGGGAGAGGGAACGTGAGCTTGAGGATCGTTGTCACAGTGAAGTACGTGCCCGATGCCACGGGCGACCGTCGGTTCGCCGACGACCTGACCGTCGCGCGTGAGGACGTGGACGGTCTGCTCTCCGAGCTGGACGAGTACGCGGTCGAGCAGGCGTTGCAGATCTCGGAAGACCGTCGGGACAGGGGCGATGACGACGTCGAGGTCACCGTTTTGACGGTGGGTCCGGAGGACGCCAAGGACGCACTGCGCAAGGCGCTTTCGATGGGTGCGGACAAGGCGATCCATGTCGAGGACGACGACCTGCACGGCACGGACGCGATCGGTACGTCGCTGGTGCTGGCGAAGGCGGTGGAGAAGGCGGGTTACGACCTGGTCGTCTCCGGTATGGCCTCGACCGACGGTGTGATGGGCGTGGTGCCGGCGCTGCTGGCGGAGCGTCTGGGCGTGCCGCAGGTGACGCTGCTGTCGGAGATCGCGGTGTCGGGTGGCACCGTGACGGGCCGCCGCGACGGCGACGCCGCTTCGGAGCAGCTCGAGGCGTCGCTGCCGGCAGTGGTGTCGGTGACCGACCAGTCCGGTGAGGTGCGTTACCCCTCGTTCAAGGGGATCATGGCGGCGAAGAAGAAGCCGGTGGAGTCCTGGGACCTGTCCGACCTGGGCCTGGAGGCCGAGGAGGTCGGTCTGGAGGGCGCGTACACGGTGGTGGGCTCCGCGACCGAGCGTCCGGCGCGTACTGCGGGCACCGTCGTCAAGGACGAGGGCGAGGGCGGCAAGCGGCTCGCCGAGTTCCTCGCGGGCCAGAAGTTCATCTGAGTCCGCGGCTCGTCCCGCTCCTCATCCCTGATCCCTCGCAAGCTGGAGAGAAGAAGTCCCATGGCTGAAGTTCTCGTCTTCGTCGACCACGCGGATGGTGCGGTCCGCAAGCCCACGTTGGAGCTGTTGACGCTGGCGCGTCGTCTGGGTGACCCGGTCGCGGTCGCGGTGGGTGCCGGTGCGGCCGCCACGGCGGGTGTGCTGACCGAGCACGGTGCGGTGAAGGTTCTCACGCACGAGGCGGCCGAGTACGCCGACTACCTGGTCGTGCCGAAGGTCGACGCGTTGCAGGCCGCGGTCGTGGCGGTGTCGCCGGTGGCGGTGCTGGTGCCGTCCTCGGCGGAGGGCAAGGAGGTCGCGGCGCGGCTGGCGCTGCGGGTCGGTTCGGGCGTCATCACCGACGCGGTCGACGTGGAGGCCGGTGAGCAGGGTCCGGTGGCCACGCAGTCGGTGTTCGCGGCCGGTTTCACCACCAAGTCGCGGGTGTCGAAGGGTGTCGCGGTGATCACCGTGAAGCCCAACAGTGCCGCGGTGGAGGCGGCCGCGGCCGCGGGCACCGTAAAGGAGTTGGCGGTGTCGTTCTCGGCGCTGGCGACGGGGACGAAGGTGACCGCGCGTACGCCGCGTGAGTCGACGGGTCGTCCGGAGCTGACGGAGGCCGCGGTCGTGGTCTCGGGTGGTCGTGGTGTGGGCGGGGCGGAGAGCTTCGCCGTCATCGAGGCGCTGGCGGACTCGCTGGGCGCGGCGGTGGGTGCCTCGCGTGCGGCGGTCGACGCTGGTTGGTACCCGCACACCGCACAGGTCGGTCAGACCGGCAAGAGTGTGTCGCCGCAGCTGTACATCGCTTCGGGCATCTCGGGTGCGATCCAGCACCGTGCGGGTATGCAGACCTCGAAGACGATCGTGGCGATCAACAAGGACGCCGAGGCCCCGATCTTCGACCTCGTCGACTACGGCGTCGTCGGCGACCTCTTCGACGTCGTGCCCCAGCTCACCGACGAGATCAAGACCCGCAAGGGCTGACCTCGCTCTCGCGCGTATGGGCGTCTCCGGCCACCGGTCGGCGGCGCCCACACGCATGACACGACCCGTGCCCGTGCCGGGCGTGCTCCCCGGGGCGCGGGACGTCGCGCGCGTTCCGCCGGGCGGGGTCCCGTCGCGGGACACGGTCCCTTGCCCGGGGTCGGGGGCGCGGCGCATGATGCCCGACAGGAGCGAGGCGAGCGACGCGCGGGACCATGCCGCCGGGGCGGGACGGGCGAGGAGCGTCCACCCCGTCCCCGGACACCCCCGCTCCCGGAGCCGACGACGGGAGCGGACGCATGGACCGGGGGACCGGTGCCACCAAACGGACCGGCACCACCGAACGCACCGGCGCCACCGAATACACCGGCACCACCGAACGGACCGGCGCATCGCGTCCGCGCGTGCCGTCGCGGTGGCCCCGGCATCTCGCCGCCGTGCATCTGAGCGGACTCCTGCTGCTGTGCACCTTCCTCGTCCCGCCGGCCTGGCTCCTGGACGCCGCGTACGCGACTCCGCCCGGGGACGCGACGGCCGACGCGCCCTTCGCCCTCCTGTTCGCCGCGCCCCTGTTCTGTGTGGCGCTCCATCTGCTGGTGCAGATCCCGGCAGGTCTCCTGGGCGTCCGGGCGGGCGACGGACGTTCCTCGTGGGTGCGGTACGGGTGCGCGCTCCTGGCGGCCGTGCCGACGAGTCTGCTGCTCTGCCTCGTCCTCGTCGGGGAGTCTCCCGCCCATGCCCTGCCCGCCTGGGGCGACGCCGTCGTCCGTGTCGCGATCGGCCTGCTCGGCCACGTGTGGGTCGTACGGGCCTCCGCCGCGCGACCGCATGCCACGCGCGCCGCCCGGTCGGGGTCCTCCCGACGCGGTTGAAGCGCGCCCCTCACCCGGCGACCCTGCCCCCGTCCGGCTTCCCGCCCGCCGTCACCGTGTCGGAGCGGGCCCTTCTCCTCACGCCTGAACCCCCGAGTCACCTCCTACACCCTTCAGGGAATCCCGTAGCCGTGGGGTCGCGCTCGCCACCGTCCCGGTGTCGCGCTTCTCCGGCGCGCTGCCGCCACCTCCTCCCATACCCCTGCTGAGCTGCGCGGCCCTCACTGGCAGGGGTTCCGGAGCGGCGCTTCGGCCTTCTTCGGAAACAGGGGTGGCGGTGGATCAAGGATGGAGTTAATCTACAGCCATAAGGTTATTTGGTTGCGGCGGACGGTCCGCGACTGCTTGAGAGGTGAGAGCGGTGCCGGCGAACGAGAGTGTGCACGAACTGGTCGTCCGACGGCGTGACCAGGTGGCCCAGGACGTGGTGCGTCTGACCCTGGCGCGGCCCGACGGCGGCGACGTGCCGGAGTGGGAGCCGGGCGCGCACGTCGACCTGCTCCTCGGCGACGACCTGGTCCGTCAGTACTCGCTGTGCGGGGACGAGTCCGACCGGGCCGAACTCCAGGTGGCGGTCCTGCGTGAGCCGGCCGGACGCGGCGGCTCCGCGCACGTCCACGACCTGCTGGCCGAGGGCGACACCGTGCGGGTGCGGGGTCCCCGCAACAACTTCGCCCTCGTCGACGCTCCGGAGTACCTCTTCGTCGCCGGCGGCATCGGGATCACCCCGCTGCTGCCCATGATCCGCCGCGCGGAGGCGGCCGGGGCGCGCTGGACGCTGCTCTACGGCGGCCGTACGCGCGCCACCATGGCCTTCCTCGACCAGCTCGCCGAGCACCCCGCCGACCGGGTCCGCGTACAGCCGCAGGACGAGTGCGGACTGCTGGACCTGGATTCGGTCCTGGGGGAGCCGCGGGACGGGGTCGCGGTGTACTGCTGCGGGCCGGAACCGCTGCTGGCGGCGGTCGAGAAGCTGGCCGCGGCCTGGCCGGAGGGGACCCTGCACCTGGAGCGCTTCGCGCCCAAGGAGATCGAGGACGCCCCCGAGCCGGGCAGCTTCGTGGTGAAGCTGGCCCGCTCCGGCGCCACGCTGACCGTGCCCGCCGACCGCTCACTCGCCGACGTGCTCGACGACGCGCGGGTGGGGCTGGTCACCTCCTGCCGCGAGGGGACCTGCGGCACCTGCGAGACCCCGGTGCTGGAGGGCCGCCCCGACCACCGCGACTCCCTGCTCTCCGAGAAGGAGCGTCAGGAGAGCAGGACGATGATGCCGTGCGTCTCCCGCTGCCTCTCCGCGACCCTGGTGCTCGACCTGTGAGCGGCGGCGGGGCGGCCCGGCGCCCGGCGACCCCCGCGGGCGCCGAGGGATCCACCGGCCGCCCGACGCCGCCCCGACGTCCACGACCTTCCGCCCGGAGGGTCCGCCCGCTTCCGCCGCGGCACCGCGGTCGTCCCTCCCCGCCCCCGCGGACCGAGGTCGCTCGGTCGATCCGCGGGACGCCCACCCTGCCCCGATCGAGGAGAACCGATGGACACTGACCTTTTCGAGCCCGACCACGAGGCGTACCGCGAGACCGCGCGGTCCTTCGTCCATCGGGAGGTCGTGCCGAACATGCGGCGCTGGGACGAGGAACGCTGCGTGGACCGGGACACCTGGCGGAAGGCCGGTCGTGCCGGACTGGTGGGACTCTCGGTGCCGGAGCGGTTCGGCGGCGCGGACGAGCCCGACTTCCGCTACCGCGTCGTGCTGTGCGAGGAGATCGCCCAGGTCGGCGCGTCCTCGCTGCAGTCCTCGTTCAGCACCAACGACGACATCGTCCTGGGTTACCTGCACAACCTGGCGACGGAGGAGCAGAAGGAGCGCTGGCTGCCCGGGTTCGTCACCGGCGAGACCGTCGGCGCGATCGCGATGAGCGAGCCCGCGGCCGGCAGTGACCTGCGGGGCATCACCACCACCGCCGTCCGGGACGGCGACCACTGGGTGCTCAACGGCTCCAAGACCTTCATCACCAACGGCATCCTGGCCGACCTGATCGTGCTCGTGGCCCGGACCGACATGGGCGCCGGCAGCAAGGGCTACAGCCTGTTCGTGGTGGAGGGGGACACCCCGGGCTTCACCCGCGGACGCAAGCTGGACAAGGTCGGACTGCAGGCGCAGGACACCGCGGAACTCTTCTTCGACAACGCCCGGGTCCCCGCCGCCAACCTGCTCGGCCCCGTCGGCAGCGGACTGGCCTCGCTCATGCAGAACCTCCCCCGGGAGCGACTGGGCATCGCGGTGGCCGCGCAGAGCTCGGCGGAGGCGGCCTTCCGCTGGACCCTGGACTACGTCCGCGAGCGGCAGGCCTTCGGCAAGTCGATCGCGGAGTTCCAGAGCGTCGGCTTCACCCTGGCCGAACTGCGCACCAGCATCGAGGTGAGCCGCGCCTACCTCGACCGCTGCGTCCGGGCGGTGAACGCCGGCACGCTGACCGCGGTGGACGCGGCCAAGGCCAAGTGGTGGGCGACCGACATGCAGTGGAAGGTCATCGACGCCGGTGTCCAACTCCACGGCGGCTACGGCTACATGAAGGAGTACCCGATCGCCCAGGCGTTCATGGACGCCCGGATCCAGCGGATCTACGGCGGCACGAACGAGATCATGAAGGAGATCATCAGCCGCGATCTGGTGCGCAACCCCTGACGACCGGCCAGACCGCGGCCCCGAGCCCCCCGCCCTCCCGACGCCGACCGGCCGGGAGGCGCGGGGGAGGGGCCGACGGTCGGGGCCGACGACTCTCCGGTGGGCGCGTGCGGGCGCCCACCGGAGGTGGACGGGGGCGGGGCGGCGCGAGGGGCACGCCCCCCGGGCGGACGCCGGGCGCGGCGGGACGGCAGTGGCCGGACGCGGTGACGGGCGGACGCCCGGACCGACGGCCGGAGCGACGACACACGACGGAGCGGGCATGACGAAACGTTGGGGCATCACTCTCCCGGTGCCGGGACTCTCGATCGCGGACCAGCGCGAGCTGGTCTCCTCCCTGCCCGACCTGGGCTACACGGACGTCTGGTCGGCCGAGGCCGACGCGTCCGACGCCTTCACCCCGCTGGCCCTGGCCTCCGCCTGGGCGCCCCGGCTACGGCTCGGCACCGCGATCGTGCCCGTCTTCACCCGGGGCCCCGCCACGCTGGCGATGAGCGCGGCCACCTTGGCCGCCGCGGCGCCGGGACGGTTCGCCCTGGGCGTGGGCACCTCCTCCGACGTCATCGTCGAACACTGGAACGACATTCCCTTCGAGGAGCCCTACAAGCGGGTCCGGGACACCGTGCGCTTCCTGCGCTCCGCCCTGCGCGGGGAGCGGGTGGACGAGACCTACGAGACCTTCGCGGTAGGGGGCTTCACCGCCCGGCTGGTCCCCGAGGAGCCGCCCCCCGTCCTGATCGCCGCGCTGCGCCCCGGCATGCTGCGACTGGCCGGCCGGGAGGGGGACGGGGCGATCGTCAACTGGCTGTCCGCGCAGGACGTGCGCACGGTCGCGCCGTACGTGCGCGAGCGCGACCCGGACAAGGAGATCGTGGCGCGGATCTTCGTGATGCCCGGAGCGGACCCCGAGACGGCGCGGGCCCTGGGCCGACGGATGATCACCGCCTATCTCAACGTCCCGGTCTACCGGGCCTTCCACGAGTGGTTGGGCCGCGGTGATGTCCTCGGCCCGATGTGGCGGGCCTGGGGCGAGGGGGACCGTCGGGCGGCACTGCGGGCCGTACCCGACGAGGTGGTGGACGCGCTCGTGATCCACGGCCCCGCCGCACACTGCCGGGAGCGGATCCGCGAGTACGTCGACAACGGGGTCACCACCCCCGTGATCCACCTCGTGGGGGCCGAGGGCGACCCCGTGCGCGCGGTGCGGGACCTGGCCCCCGACGGCTGAGGGCGTACGCCTCGGGCGGTGTGTGGCGTAGGCGACGGACCCCCGAAAGGGCTGGCACCGGGACCCCCGCGCCCCTATGATTATCTATAGTCATTAGTTTAATGAAGGCAGGCTGCCCTCGCGCCGCGGCGCCCCGTCGCCGTTCTCGCGAGCCTGCCGCGCACCCGCGCCGCCGCGCGCCCCCGGAGCCCGTCCCCTGCCCGTCAGGGAGTCGGCACGTCCCGGCGGAACGACCCACCCAACGAGGCGGAAGAAACGAGGGAACTCCATGGAACTCGATCGACGGCAACTCTTCATCGGCGGCAAGTGGTCCGAACCGGCCGACGCGAGCGGCCAGGACGTCATCGAGGCCGCCACCGGCAAGGTGCTCGGCCGGACCGCGATGGCCTCCGCCGCCGACGTCGACGCCGCCGTGGCCGCGGCCCGCGCGGCGCTCGCCGGACCCTGGGGAAGCATGCCCGCCCAGGAGCGGGCGGACCTGCTGGACCGTTTCGCCGCCGCGCTCAAGGCCCGCCGGCGCGAGATCGCCCCGCTGGTCAGCCGCGAGAACGGGATGCCGCTGTCGCTCTCGATCCCGGTCAACGGCTTCAGCGCCTCGATGACCGTCGCCTACTACGCGCGCCTGCTGCGGGAACTGCCCGAGACGGACGTGCGCCCCAGCCTCATCGGCGAGACCGTCGTCCGCCGCGAGCCGGTGGGCGTGGTCGGCGCCATCACGCCGTGGAACTACCCGCAGTCCCTCGCCGCGATGAAGATCGGCCCTGCGCTGGCGGCCGGCTGCACGGTCGTCCTCAAGCCGGCCCCGGAGACCGCGCTGGACGCCTACTACTTCGCCGACGCCGCACAGGAGGCAGGGCTTCCCCCGGGCGTCCTCAACGTCCTGCCGGGCGGCCGCGAGGCCGGGGAGCACCTCGTCTCCCACCCGGGCGTCGACAAGATCGCCTTCACCGGCTCCACGGCGGCGGGCCGCGCCATCGGCGAACAGTGCGGCCGACTGCTGCGACCGGTCACCCTGGAACTGGGCGGCAAGTCCGCCGCGCTCCTCGCCCGGGACGCCGACCTGGCCGCGTTCACCGGCGCGCTGCTGGACGTCAGCCTCACCAACAACGGCCAGACCTGCCACGCCAGCACCCGCATCCTGGCCCCCGCCGCCCGCTACGAGGAGGTCGTCGACGCCGTCACCGAGACCGTCCGCGCCCTGCGCGTCGGCGACCCGCTCGACCGTTCCACCGAGGTCGGCCCGCTCGTCAGCGCCGCCCAGCAGGAACGCGTACGCGGCTACGTCGACCTCGGCGTGCGCGAGGGCGCCCGACTCACCACCGGCGGCTCGGCCCCCGTCGACGGCCTGCCGGACGGCTGGTTCGTCCGCCCCACCGTCCTGGCCGACGTGGACAACGACTGGCGGGTGGCGCGCGAGGAGATCTTCGGCCCCGTGCTCTGCGTGATCCGCTACGAGGACGAGGACCAGGCCGTCGCCGTCGCCAACGACTCCGACTACGGACTCGGCGGCACGGTCTGGACGACCGACCTGGACCACGGCATGGACCTCGCGGCCCGCATCCACACCGGAACCGTCGGCGTCAACCAGTACGGCGTCGACCTCCAAGCCCCCTTCGGCGGCGTGAAGGCCAGCGGACTGGGACGCGAGATGGGCCCGGAGGGACTGGCCCCCTACTTCTCCCTCAAGTCGGTCTACCGGCCGAAGCAGACCGCGGCGAGCTGACCCGAGCGCACGGACCGGACCGGCGGCAGCCGAACGGCCCCACCCGTACACCACAGGAGACAGGACACCAATGACCACCTCGCAGGAGACGACCGCGGCGGCCGCGACGCTGGAGCGGCGCGGGCACGTGGGCATCATCACCCTGAACCGGCCGCAGGCCATGAACGCGGTGAACGCCGCCCTCTCCGCCGCCGTCGGCGCGGCGCTCGAGGAGATCGCCGCCGACCCCGAACTGCGCGTCGGCGTCATCACCGGCGCGGGCCGGGCGTTCTGCGCGGGCGCCGACCTGAAGGAACTGGCCGCCGGACGACCGGTGTCGGCCGAGGGCAACGAGGAATGGGGCTTCGCGGGGCTGGTCCAGCACCCCATCGACAAGCCCCTGATCGCGGCCGTCAACGGGTTCGCGCTCGGCGGCGGCACCGAGATCGTCCTCGCCTGCGACCTCGTGGTCGCCGCCGAGGAGGCCCGACTGGGCCTGCCGGAGGTCAAGCGCGGTCTCATGGCGGCCGCCGGCGGCGTCTTCCGCATGGCCCGCCAGGTCCCCGCCAAGGTGGCCGCCGAACTCCTCTACACCGGCGAGCCGATGACCGCGCAGACCGCCCTGGAATGGGGACTGGTCAACCGCGTCGTCCCCGGCGAGCACGTCCTGGCGAGCGCGCTGGAACTGGCCGAGTCCATCGCCGCCAACGCCCCCCTGTCCGTGCAGAGCACCAAGCGGCTCCTGCGTGAGAGCCACGCCTACGGCTCGGACCTGGACCCGCAGCTGTGGGCGCTCAACAACAAGGAGATGGGCAACCTGTTCGCGAGCGAGGACGCCAAGGAAGGCCCGCGCGCCTTCGCCGAGAAGCGCGCCGCCCGCTGGACCGGCCGCTGACCCGAGGCCCCCGGCCCTCCCGGACGCCCGCACCGCGACCCCGCGGGCGTCCGCACCCCACCCCCCCGTCCGCACGTCTCCCAGGAAAAGGAAGTCCCATGAACGACGCCGTGATCGTGGATGTGATCCGTACCCCCTCGGGCAAGGGCAAGCCCGGCGGGCAGCTGTCGGGAATCCACCCGGCCGACCTCCTGTCCCGGGTGCTGCGCGCCCTGGTGGAGCGCAACGACCTCGACCCCGCCCTGATCGACGACGTCATCGCCGGCTGCGTCTCCCAGTCCGGCCAGCAGACGATGAACATCGCCCGCAACGCGATCCTCGGCGCGGGACTGCCCGAGTCCGTCCCCGGCACCACCATCGACCGCCAGTGCGGCTCCAGCCAGCAGGCCGCGCACTTCGCCGCGCAGGGCGTCATGGCGGGCGCCTACGACATCGCCATCGCCTGCGGCGTGGAGTCGATGAGCCGCGTGCCGATGTTCAGCAGCTCGCAGGGCCAGGACCCGGCCGGCCCCGCGGTCGCCGCCCGCTACCCCGAGGGCCTGGTCAACCAGGGCATCTCGGCGGAGCTCATCGCCGCCCGCTGGAAGCTTGACCGCGACGCCCTGGACTCCTTCTCCGCCCGCTCGCACGCCCGTGCCGCCGCCGCGGCGGCCTCCGGCGCCTTCGCCAGCGAGATCCTGCCGATCACCGTCACCGACGCCGACGGCACCGAGCGGACCCTGACCACCGACGAGACCGTGCGCGCCACGACCACCGTCGAGGGACTGGGCGGCCTCAAGCCCTCGTTCCGCGACGAGACCATGGGCGCGCGCTTCCCGGAGATCGACTGGTCCATCACCCCGGGCAACTCCTCCCCGCTGACCGACGGCGCCTCCGCCGCCCTGATCATGAGCGCGGCCAAGGCCGAGGCGCTGGGCCTGCGTCCCCGGGCCCGCTTCCACTCCTTCTCGGTGACCGGCTCCGACCCGATGCTCATGCTCACCGGCGTCATCCCCGCCACCGAGAAGGTCCTGGCCCGCGCCGGCCTCGGCATCGACGACATCGACGTCTACGAGGTCAACGAGGCGTTCGCCCCGGTGCCCCTGGTCTGGCAGCAGGAGCTGAGCGCCGACCCCGAGCGGCTCAACCCGCGCGGCGGCGCCATCGCCCTGGGCCACCCCCTGGGCGGCTCCGGCACCCGCCTGCTCACCACCATGCTCAACCACCTCGAGGCCACCGGCGGCCGCTACGGCCTGCAGACCATGTGCGAGGGCGGCGGCATGGCCAACGCCACCGTCATCGAACGCCTCTGACCCTCCCCCTCCCACCCACCTCGCAAGAAAGAAGGGAACAGCCGTGGACATCAACGGCAGCGTCGCCCTGGTCACCGGCGGAGCCTCGGGCCTGGGCCTGGCCACCGTCAAGAAGCTGGTCGCCTCCGGGGCCAAGGTCGTCATCGTCGACCTGCCCTCCTCGCCCGGCAAGGAGGTGGCGGCGGAGCTCGGCGACGGAGTCGTCTTCGCCCCCGCCGACGTCACCAGCGAGCAGGACATCACCGCCGCGCTGGACGCCGCGGAGGAACTGGGCACCCTGCGGGTCGCCGTCAACTGCGCCGGCATCGGCAACGCGATCAGGACCGTCGGCAAGCAGGGCGCCTTCCCGCTGGCCGACTTCACCAAGGTCCTCCAGGTCAACCTGATCGGCACGTTCAACGTGATCCGCCTGGCCGCCGAGCGCATCAGCCGGGCCGAGGAGATCGACGGGGAGCGCGGCGTCATCGTCAACACCGCCTCCGTCGCCGCCTTCGACGGCCAGATCGGCCAGGCCGCCTACTCCGCCTCCAAGGGCGGCGTCGTCGGGCTGACCCTGCCCGTCGCCCGGGACCTCGCCTCCCTGAAGATCCGCGTGGTCACCATCGCGCCCGGCCTGTTCGAGACGCCGATCCTGTCCGGGCTCAGCGACGACGCCAAGGCCTCGCTCGGCGCGCAGATCCCGCACCCCGCACGTCTCGGCAACCCCGTCGAGTACGCGGCCCTGGCCGCGCACATCGTGGAGAACCCGATGCTCAACGGCGAGACCATCCGCCTCGACGGCGCCATCCGGATGGGCCCGCGCTGACGCGTCGCCCGCCTCGCGTCCACGCGTCCGCCCCTTCGCCGCGGACACGTGGACGCCGTCCCCGCCCGGCCCCGCCGGTGCACCCACCCGGCTTCCCAAGGAAGGGAACCCCGCCATGCGCATCGGCATGAAACTGGACTACAGCGGCGGCTTCGTCGAAGCCATCGAGGAACTGCGCGACCTGGAGCGCGTGGGGCTGGACGTCGTCTACGTCGCGGAGGCGTACAGCTTCGACGCCGTCAGTCAGCTCGGCTTCATCGCCGCCAAGACCGAGAAGCTGCGGATCGCCTCCGGCATCCTGCCGATCTACTCCCGCACCCCCACCCTGATGGCCATGACGGCCGCCGGACTCGACTACGTCTCGGGAGGCCGCTTCACCCTCGGCCTCGGCGCCTCCGGCCCCCAGGTCATCGAGGGCTTCCACGGGCTGCCCTACCAGGCGCCGCTCGGACGCACCCGGGAACTCGTCGAGATCTGCCGCAAGGTCTGGCGCCGTGAGGCCGTCGTCCACGAGGGCAAGCACTACCGCATCCCGCTCCCCGCCGAGCAGGGCACCGGCCTGGGCAAACCCCTCAAGCTGATCAACCACCCGCTGCGCGCCCGCATCCCGGTGATGCTCGCCGCCATCGGCCCCAAGAACGTGTCGCTGGCCGCGGAGATCGCCGAGGAGTGGGAGCCGATCTTCTTCCACCCCGGCAAGGCGGCCGAGGTCTTCGGTCCCGCGCTCGACGAGGGCCGCGCCCGACGCGACCCGGAACTGGGCGAGTTGGGGATCAGCATCGGCGTCCCCGCCGCCGTCGGCCCCGACACCGAAGAGGCGCTGCGCGCGGTGCGCGCCCAACTCGCCCTGTACATCGGTGGCATGGGTGCCAAGGGCAAGAACTTCTACAACGACCTGGCCCGCCGCTACGGCTACGAGGAGGAGGCCGAGCGCACCCAGGACCTCTACCTCGCCGGACGCAAGGAAGAGGCCGCCGTGGTGCTGCCCGAGGAACTGGTGCGCGCGCTGTGCCTGGTGGGCACGGAGGACGAGGTCGCCGAGCGCCTCGCCGCCTACGCCGGGGCCGGTGTCACCACCCTGTCCCTCCAGCCGGTGGGCCCCGACGTGGGCGACCGGGCCGCGCGTATCGCCCTCGTCGAGCGGGTCGCCGCCCTCGCGGCCGGCTGACCTGCCCCACCCGTACGTACCGCACACGAGCCCGCCCCGCGCGTCGCGGGGCTCGAGGAGGACATGATGCCCGGACCGTTGGACGGCCTGCGGGTGGTGGAGTTGGGGGGTATCGGGCCGGGTCCGCACGCGGCGATGCTGCTGGCGGATCTGGGTGCGGACGTGGTGCGGGTGGAGCGTCCCAGCGGGGGCCTGCGCACGGTTCCCGAGGGTGAGGCCGACTGGCTGCTGCGGGGGCGGCGTTCGGTGGCCGCCGACCTGAAGGACCCCGAAGGTCTGGAAGTGGTGCGGGCGCTGGTGGAGCGCGCGGATGTTCTGGTGGAGTGTTTCCGTCCGCAGGTCGCCGAGCGGTTGGGGATCGGCCCGGAGGCGTTCCAGGACAGCAATCCTGGTCTGATCTATGCGCGGATGACGGGGTGGGGTCAGGACGGGCCCTGGGCGAAGCGGGCCGGGCACGACATCAACTATCTGTCGGTGACCGGTGTCCTGCACGCGATCGGCACCTCCGGCGCCCGCCCCACGGTCCCGCTCAACCTGCTCGGCGACTTCGGCGGCGGTTCTCTCTACCTGGTGCTGGGCATCCTGGCCGCGCTGCACGAACGTCACCGCTCCGGGGCCGGGCAGGTCGTGGACGCGGCGATCGTGGACGGCACCACCTCGCTGGCGCAGATGATCTGGGCGTTCCGTGGCACGGGTGTGTGGGACGACACCCCCGCCCACAACCTCATCGACTCCGGCGCCCCCTTCTACGACACCTACCCGTGTGCCGACGGCCGCCACATCGCCGTCGGCGCCCTGGAACCCCAGTTCTACGCGCAGCTCCTGGAGGGTCTGGCCCTTGACACGGCCGGTCTGCCTTCCCCGGACGATCGTGCGGGTTGGCCGCTTCTGCGGGAGGCGTTCGGCGAAGTGTTCGCGACGCGGACCCGTGACGAGTGGGCGGAGATCTTCGCCGACATCGACGCGTGTGTGACCCCGGTGTTGTCCTTCGCCGAGGCCACCACCCACCCGCACCTGGCCGCCCGTGCCACCCACATCACCCCCGGCGGCGTCCCCCAGGCAGCACCCGCACCCCGTTTCTCCCGTTCCACCGCTATTCCACCCACCACCCCGCCCGCACCCGGCGCCGACACCGCCGAGGTCCTCCACGACTGGGGCATCACCCCATGACGCCGGACGCACCCGCACCACGCCCCGAGGAGCCACGATGAGACGAGGCCTGTACACCGCCGACCACGAGGAGTTCCGCGAGGTCGTCGCCGAGTTCGTCCGAAGGGAAGTCGCCCCGAACCTGGAGCGCTGGGACGAGCAGCGTCTCATCGACCGGGACGTCTGGCTCGCCGCGGGCGAACAGGGCCTGCTCGGCCTCGCCGCACCCGAGGAGCACGGCGGGGCCGCCCTGAGCGACTACCGCTACCGCAACGTCGTCCAGGAGGAACTGGCCAAGGTCTTCGCCTCCTCGCTGGCGTCCGGCTTCTCCCTCCAGGACGACATCGCCATCCCGTACCTCACCTCGCTCGGCACCGAGGAGCAGAAGAAGCGCTGGCTGCCCGGGATGGCCGCCGGCAAGCTCATCGGCGCCATCGCGATGACCGAACCGGGCACCGGCAGCGACCTGCGGGGCATCAAGACCTCCGGCGTCCGCGTGGACGGCGGCTGGCTGGTCAACGGCAGCAAGACCTTCATCACCAACGGCATCCAGTCCGACGTGGTCATCGTCGTGGTGCGCACCGACCCGGAGGGCGGCTCGCAGGGCTTCAGCCTGCTGGTGGTCGAGCGCGACATGCCCGGCTTCACCCGCGGTCGCAAGCTCGCCAAGGTCGGACTGCACGCACAGGACACCGCCGAGCTGTTCTTCGACGACGTGTTCGTCCCGGACTCCCACGTGCTGGGCACCGTCGGCGGCGGCTTCGGCCAGCTGGTCTCGCACCTGCCGCTGGAGCGCCTGTCGATCGCCGCGCACGCCCTCGCGCTCGCCGACGCGGTCCTCGCCGACACCATCGAATACACCCAGCAGCGCGTCGCCTTCGGACAGCCCATCGCGGACTTCCAGAACACCCGCTTCGAACTGGCCGAGCTGAGCACCGAACTCGACGTCACCCGGGCCTTCGTGGACCGGGCCGTCTTGGCCCACGGCGAGGACGACCTCACCGTGGTCGACGCCGCCAAGGCCAAGTGGTGGGCCACCGAGGTGCAGAACCGGGTCGTCGACCGCTGTCTGCAACTGCACGGCGGCTACGGCTACATGCTGGAGTACCCGGTGGCGCGCGCCTTCCAGGACTCCCGCATCCAGAAGATCTTCGGTGGGACCAACGAGATCATGAAGCAGATCATCGGTCGGGACCTCATCGGCCGCAAGTGACCCGCCCGAACCCCTCGGTGCCCGCGCCACAGCCCCTCGGGCGGCGCGGGCACCGGTGCGTGACGACGGCGTGCGGCGACGACGCGTCCCGTCCCGGTGCGGGGTCGGTTCCGCACCGGTGCGTGACGTCGTCGCACACGTACGACCGGGCCCTCGCGCACGCGCGACCGCGGGAACGGACGACGCCCCGGTCGGTTCCGCCCTCTCCTCTTGCCTTGGAGGGGTGCGGAACCGACCGGGGCGTCCTGCACGCGGACCGGCTCAGGGACCGGCTGCGTCCTCGGCGTCCGCCAGCCGGGCGGTGCCGTCCAGGGCCACCCGCACCGGGACGCCGGCCAGCTCCCGTCCGGTCATCTCGGCCAGGTCGTCCGCCTCCTGGCACACCGCCAGGGTCCGTCCGCCCTGCGGGGTGCGCACGCTCAGGAACGCCCGCTCGGGGCGGCCCTCCCGGTCGTGGAGCACCGTCCACGCCTCCAGCGCACCGGTGCCCTCCCACTGCACCAGCGCCCGGGTGCGCGGCTCGCGGTCCACCTCCGCCTGCACGTTCTGCGCCCGGAAACCGGCCTGCGGCGGCCGCGTCCCGTACACGCCCATCGCGTGCTTGGTCAGGTAGCCGCCGTTCGCGGTCACCAGACCCACCGCCCCCGGCGCGTCCCGCAGCCGGGCGGCCATGGTGGCGATGGAGTGGCTGACGTAGTTGTTCCAGGGGCCGCCCGCGAAGGTCAGCCCCCCGGTCACGGTCAGCGGACGGGAGGCGTCGTCCAGCGCCAGCCCCAGTTCCCGGGCCGCGATCTGCACCGCGGAGGGGAAACACGAGTAGACGTCGACCAGATCCACGGAGCCGGCGTCCGTGCCCGCCAGTTCCAGCGCCCGTCGCCCGGAGATCCGGATCGCCGGGGAGCGGTGCAGCTCCCCGCGCGCGCCCAGTTCGAGGGTGTCGTTCGCCTCCGCGCCGGACTGCGGGAAGATCCAGCGGTCGGACGGCACCCCGTGACGGCGGGCGGCCTCCACGGAGCACAGCAGCAGCGCCGCCCCCTGCTCCACCATGTTGTTGGAGTTCATCAGCTTCGGGTAGGGCCAGGCGATCCAGCGGTTGTCCGGCGAGGGCGTCAGGATCTCCTCCGGCGTGTGCGCCCGCCGGATCCAGGCGTGCGGGTTGTCCGCGGCCACCCGGCTGAAGTCCGCCCACAGCCGTGCGCCGACCCGCAGTTGCTCCTCGACGGTGCGGCCCGCGTCGATCCGGTGTGCCTGCTCGAACAGCGGGTACACCCAGGACGGCGGCTCCAGCCCGATCCGCTTCTCGCCCTGGCCCAGCAGCGGACCGGAACCGCCCAGCAGCGGTGCGGCCGGCACCGTCTCGTCCTGCACGGTCCAGGCGGGGCGCTCGCCCCGGGCCCGCAGCCGCATCCGGGTCCGCCACGTCTCCGCCCCGCCGATCAGCACGACGTCGGAGCGTCCGGCGGCGATGTCCGACGCGGCACCGTTCAGCAGCGCCTGCGGGTTGTTGCCGCCGTCGGCGGTGTACACGGTGTCCCGGGGGGAGGCACCGACCCGCTCCGCGAGCAGGGCGCCGGGGTCGCGGTAGCGCCAGGACAGCATGCGCACCAGGCGGACGGCGTCCAGCGACTTCAGCAGCGAGGTGCCGCCCGAGTCGCGCTCGGCCTCGCGGGCCGCCGCGGCCAGCAGGTCGACCGGTTCGAGGGCGTCGTCCCGCTGGTTGAGCTGCCCGGTGCCGACCAGGACGGGGGTACGGGGGTCGAGGTTCATCCGCGCACCGCCTCCAGGATGCGCCCGCGCGCCTCTGACCGGGGCCAGCCGGCCAGGATCATCGTGGTGACACAGGTGGGACGCCACGCGCGAGCGATCTCCTCGCAGATCTTGTCGACCGGTCCCACCAGTGCCACGTCCTCCACCATCGCCGTCGGTACGGCCTCCACCGCTGCCTCCTTGCGTCCCGCCAGATACAGGTCCTGAATCTCCGCACACACCTCGCCCCAGCCCATCCGGGCGAAGACCTCGGTGTGGAAGTTGGCGCCCTTGGCGCCCATCCCGCCCGCGTACAGCGCGATCACCGGTTTGATCCTCCTCGCCGCGACCTCGACGTCGTCGTGCTCGACGATCGGGCAGACTGCGGCGACCTCGAATTCCTCCGGTCCGCGTCGGGCACCGGGGCGGGTGAACCCCTCGTACAACGCGTTCCGGTAGAACGCGTCGCTCCGGGGCGAGAACCACAGCGGGATCCAGCCGTCGGCGATCTCCGCCGCCAGCGCCACGTTCTTGGGACCCTCCGCTCCCAGCAGCACCGGGATGTCGGACCGCAGCGGGTGGACCGTGGACCGCAGCGGCTTACCCAGTCCGGTGCCGCCCGGATGCGGCAGCCGGTAGTGGCGGCCCTCGTAGGTCACGGGCTCACGGCGCTCCCAGACGCTGCGCAGGATCTCCACGTACTCCCGGGTGCGCTCCAACGGCCGCGGGTAGGGCTGCCCGTACCAGCCCTCGACGACCTGGGGTCCGGAAGCGCCCAGGCCGAGCATCACCCGGCCCCCGCTGAGGTGGTCCAGGGTCAGTGCCGCCATCGCCGTCGCGGTCGGGGTGCGGGCCGAGATCTGGGCCACCGAGGTGCCCAGCCGGATCCGCGAGGTCCGCGCCCCCCACCAGGCCAGGGGGGTGAAGGCGTCGGAGCCGTAGGCCTCGGCGGTCCAGAAGCTGTCCACGCCCAGCGCCTCGGCCTCGTGCAGGCGCTGCTCGACCTTCGCCGGTGGGCCGGAGCTCCAGTAGCCGGCCTGGAATCCGACCTTCATGCGCGTGCCTCCGCGGTGTGCGGGAGCGACCGGGGGCGGCCCGCGCGCTCCGTGTCGGGTGCGTCCACGCGGGCCTCAGCGGTTGCGGTAGACGGGCGGGCGCTTCTCCAGGAACGCCTCGACCGCCTCCTGGTGGTCCTCGGTCATCGTGCTCAGGATCTGGGTGCGGTTCTCCAGCTGGACGGCCGAACGGAAGCTCGGGTTCTCCAGGTTGGCCCACAGCACGCTCTTGGTCATCCACACCCCGAACGGGCTGTTCTCGGCGATCGCCGACGCCCGGTCCAGCGCCGCCTCCAGCAGTTCCTCGTCCGGGACCACGGTCGACACCAGGCCGATGCGCTCGGCCTCGGCGGCGTCCAGGGTGCCGCCGGTGAGCAGCAGTTCGGAGGCGCGCGAGAAGCCGATCAGACGCGGCAGCAGCCAGCTGACCCCGATGTCGCCGCCGCCCAGGCCGCGCTTGATGAACGAGGCGTGGAAGGCGGCCGAGGAGGCCATCACCCGGATGTCGCAGAACAGGGACAGGGCCATGCCGCCTCCGGCCGCGGCCCCGTTGACGGCGGCGATGATCGGCGCGCGCACCCGGCGGAAGGCCTCGCCCAGGTCGACGATGTGCTCCTGCACCCGCAGACCGGCCTGCGGGCGTCCCTCGTCCGGCACCGCGCCGGGCGCGGTGCCGTAGCCGCGGAAGTCGAAGCCGGCGCAGAATGCCCGGCCCGCCCCGGTGAGCACCACGGCCCGCACCCGCGAGTCGTCCCGGACACGGTCGAGCACCTCGTGCAGCCCCTGGATGAGCTCGGAGGTCATGGCGTTGAGTTTGTCCGGCCGGTTCAGCCGCACGAGCAGGATGCCCGGACGGGGCTCCTCCGTCTCGATCACTGTGCTGGTCATCGGTGCTCCTTGTCCCGTCACGATGAGATCGGCCCGGCCCGCCGAGGCTGCCGCGGTCGTCGGCACGGCGGCAGGAAGGGCCCTCGAATTAACCTAATAACATAAGGCTGAACAGGCAAGGGTTACGCTCGTGTCGCCGTTCAGCGCATGCGCTTGTCGTGGGTAACCAGAAGGCTTTAGGTTGGTGTGGGGGAATGGGCCGCCGAGGACCACCGGGCCCGCACGGACTCCGCGCCGCACGCACCCCCGCACGCACCCGGGCCCCCGGACCCGCCGACGACCACCCCGGACCGGACCGGCGCCGCCCCGTGGGCGCGGGCCCGCCGGTTCGGACCCGCACCGCGCCCGGCCCGGCCGCGGGGGCCCGCCGGCCCCCGCGCGACCGCCCGACATCGAGGACCCGCCCCACCGCACGACGGAGGAAGGCCGACACCCGTGAAACTCTCCGAGGCACCCACCGCCGGACCGATCACCCCGGACCCCGACGGCCCCGACCGCCCCTACTGGGACGGACTGCGCCGGGGCGAACTGCGCATCCCCCGCTGCCGGGACTGCGGCCGCCACGTCTGGGCCCCACAACGCATCTGCCCCGGCTGCCGAGGAGCCGCGTTCGACTGGCCGGTCGTCGCCCCGAACGCCACCGTCTTCTCCTGGACCCGCACCTGGCACCCCTTCCTGCCCGAACTCGCCGACCACGTCCCCTACACCGTGGTCCTGGCCCGACTCGACGAGGTCCCCTCGGTACGCCTGCTGGGCATGCTCGTCGACGACGAGAGCACCCTGCGGATCGGAGCCGCCCTGCACGGCGTGATCCAGCCCGCGGGCCCGCTCACCCATGACACCCCCGTCCTGCGCTGGAGGCTCTCGGCATGACGTTCCCACTGCGCGGCGCGACGGCCGTGGTCGGCATCGGAGAGACCCCGTACCACAAGCGCGGCAAGGCGCCGCTGGACGAGGACGGCCTGCGGTTGCAGGCCATCGTCGAGGCCTGCGAGGACGCGGGCGTGGACCCGGCCGACGTCGACGGCTTCTCCACCTACGGCCACGACGCCGACGCCACCGCGCTCGCCCCCGCACTCGGCACCCGCCGCCTGCGCTGGGCCTCCCAGGTGGCCGGCGGCGGAGGCGGCGGCCTGGGCGCCGCGATCCTCCAGGGCGCCACCGCCCTGGCCATGGGACAGGCCCGGTACGTGATCGTCTACCGCGCCCTGGCCCAGCAGCAGAGCGGACGATTGTCCGCCGCCGTCTCCAGCTACTTCTTCGACGAGCACTACCGCGCGCACGGACTGGTCTCGCCCGCCCAGGTCTGCGCCCTGCGCACCCAGCGCATGATCGAGCACGACGGCGTCCCGGCCGAGGCGCTGCGGGCGTTCGCCCAGGCCTGCTACGTCCACGCCGGGCGCAACCCGCTGGCCGCCGGACGGGACGTACGGCTGACCGACGAGACCTACCTGTCCTCGCGCATGATCTCCGAGCCGCTGCGGCTGTTCGACTCTTCCCGGGAGAACGACGGCGCCGGGGCCGTGCTGCTCACCACCGCCGAACGCGCCCGGGACCTGCGGCAGACCCCCGCCTACGTCCTGTCCGGGGCCCAGGGCGCGGGGGAGGACTGGGGCGAGCTGCACGAGAACGACCGTGACTACTCCTCGGCCGGCCTCGCCCCGCTGGCCGACGAGCTCTGGGCGGACGCGGGCATCCGCCCCGAACAGGTCGACGTCGCCCAGATCTACGAGAACTTCACCGGCCCCGCCGTCGCCGTCATGCTCGACCTGGGACTGGTGACCAGGGAGAACATCGGGGAGCTGCTCACCGTCGAGAACCTCACCGCCCCCGGCGGCCGCCTCCCGGTCAACACCGCCGGCGGCAACATCGCGGGCGGGTTCGTGCACGGCATCGGTCTGGCCGCCGAGGCCGTCCGGCAACTGCGCGGCACCTCCTCCAACCAGGTCCCCTGGGCCCGCGTCTCGCTGCTCACCGGCGGCCCCGCGGCCCCCCTGGTCAGCGCCGTGGTGCTGGGCGGCGAGGACACCCTCTGATTCGTGGGGGCGGAGGTCACCGGGCTCGCCCGACCGTCAGGGTCGGGCGCGCCCGGTGGCGTTCACGCGAGGTGATCCGGTCGGACGGGGTCGCGGGACCACTCCAGCCGGTCCGTCGTGGTGCCGCCCGTGCGGGTGGGTGGGACGCGGTTCGGTGTGCAGCACGAGCCGCGGACCTTCCCACGAGATCCGCCGGGTCAAGACGTCACCGACGTGTTCGACGTACGGCGCGGCCCGCGCAGCCGACGAAGCCCAGGGCGGCCGCGCCCCGCTGCTCGTCGGTGGCCCGGGTGACGGAGAGGCCGTCGGGCCAGGGGCGGTCGCGACGCATCAGCAGCTCGCTCACCCGCCCGTCGGGCCGGTACGTCAGCCGTCCCAGCGGCCCCGGCCCCAGCGGGTGCCGGACGACCTGTCCGTCGACCAGCCGGGTGTGGTCGACCAGGTTCCAGCCGCCGAGCAGCGAGGCGGCGAGGCCCTGGGCGTGTGCTCGTCGGGGGCGTTCTCCTCGGGAGCCGGTGCCGAGGGGGAGGGGACGCGGGTGTCGGGCGGCGTCCGCCCGTCGGGGGTGTGTGCGGCAGGGGGCATGACGGTCCGATCGTTCGGCGGCGGACGGCCGCTCCCGGCGGTCGCGGTCGTGTCACGCTCCCGGTGCCCGCGGGGGGCCTCGTCGGGGTGGCGGCGGGAAGCGGGGGAGGGGCCCCGAATCGCATGATGATCCAGGGCGGGGCGTTCCGCTGTGGAGTGCGCGGTGGATCTCGCGGTGCGCGGGCGGGGGCTGGCGGGTCGCCACGGTCAGGCCGGTCCGCCTCCGGGGTCGCGTCGCCGCGGACGGGGTGTCGAACTTACACCCGTACGGAAGCGCAGAGAATCCACGGAAAGAAGGCCAGTGGTCGTCCGCTCGAAGGCAACGACGAGCGCCGGCCCGGCCGACTCCGGTGCGAGAACCGGAGCGGGGCCGAGCCGGCGTACGGCGACGACGGTGGGGCGCGGGCGCTCAGTGCCCGGACATGCCCCCGTCCACGGCGAGGGTCGTGCCGGTGATGTAGCTGGAGGCCGGGGCGGCAAGGAACACCACGGCCGCGTCGAGCTCCCGCTGGGTGCCGGTGCGGGCCAGCGGGCTGGTCGCGCGCAGGAACTCGTCCAGCGTCTCCGAAGGCATCTCGGCGATCATCTCGGTGGCCACGAACCCGGGTGCGACGGCGTTGACCCGGATGCCGCGGCGCCCGGCCCACTGCTGGGACAGGTCCCTGGTCAGCCCGATGAGGCCGGCCTTGCTCGCGGCGTAGGCGGCCTGCGGCAGCACCGACTTGATCAAGCCCAGCACGCTGGCCACGTTCACGATGCTGGAGCCCGGCCCCATGACCCGCGCACACGACTGGGCCATCCAGTACGCGCCCATCAGGTTGACGTCCAGCACCTGACGGAAGTCCTCGGGCCGCTCGCGCAGCGCGGGCACCGCGGAGGAGACACCGGCGTTGTTGATCAGGATGTCGAGTTTCCCGAAGCGCGCGACGGCCGCCGCCACCGCCTCCTCGCACTGCTCCGGGTCGGTCACGTCGGTGGCGACGACCAGGCACTCGCCGCCGAGCGCCTCGATGCGCTCGGCTGTCTCGCGCAGGCGGTCCGCGCGGCGGGCCGTCAGGACCACCTGTGCGCCGGCCTCGACCAGGGCGAGGGCGAAGCCCGCGCCCAGCCCCGAACTGGCGCCGGTGACCAGCGCGGTCCTGCCGTCCAGCCGGAACAGGTCCAGCACGCCGTTCTCGGGAAGGGGGCGCTGTGTCGTCGTGCTGCCCATGTGCCGTCCTTGTCTGTCCGGGCCGGTCCGGGACGGTCGGGGGCGGGTGCGGCGGGTGTGCGGCATCCGCCTCCGACCGGCCGGTGCGACCCGTGAGCCGGGGGTGGGGGAGAAGGGGTGCCGGGAGGTCTCCGGCACGGGGGAGGCGTGGGCGTCAGCTCGCGTCGTCGGCCGCGAGCAGCCGCTGGGTCTCCCGGCGGAAGACCTGGTTGGCGACCTCGTTGCGACCGAACACCATGGGGCCGGCGTCCTGGCTCGCCAGCGCCCGCTGGGAGCCGCGCAGCAGCGGGAAGTCCTCCGCGTGCAGCACGTCCAGCAGGATCTGCCAGTTCCGCTGCCAGCGCTTGTTCCAGGTCTCCTCGTCGTAGGAGGTCTCCTCCAGACGCGGCACGATGACCCGCATCTCCATCCGGCAGCGCCCCGGGTCGACCGGGTCGGGACGGAAGGTCAGCAGCTCGAAGTGGTGGTCGGGCAGGCGCAGCAGGGTGCTGTTGGGCAGCAGCAGGTGCGACTCGGTCACATGCTTGGCGAGGCTCTGGTCGCCCGGGTCCTCGTCGATCCAGCGGTCGATCGTCTTACGGGGCGCCAGCCAGCGGCAGTGCCGCCCGTAGTCCTCGAAGGCGTAGACGTTGGTGTGGACGATCTTGCCCGCGGTGTTCGGGTGCGCGTACTGGATGTGGTAGCCGTCCAGGAAGGCGTCCTGCATCAGCTTCCAGTTGCACGGCTCGTCGAAGCCCTCGGCACGGAAGGAGACCAGGTTGTCCAGCTTGTACCCGGCCAGGACCTCGTCCATCTCCGGGCCGAGCCAGGCGGCGACGTCGATCTCGGCGCCGACCGAGTCGATCACCCAGATGAAGCCGTGTCGCTCCTCGGCGGGCAGTTCGAGCAGCCCGAACTGGCTGCGGTCGAGGTCGCCGAAGGTGTTGTCGCGGGTGATGGTGCGCAGGGTGCCGTCGGTGTCGTAGGACCAGCGGTGGTAGCCGCAGGAGAACAGGCGGCACTTGCCCGACGCCGCCTCCTCCAGCAGGGCGCCCCGGTGCCGGCACTGGTTGACGAAGGCCTTGATGCCGCCGTCCGGCTGACGCACCACGATGGCGTTGTTGCGCGGGAGCTGCAGGGTGATGAAGTCGTTGGGCTCGGGGATCTCCGAGCTGTGCGCGACGATCGACGGGACCCGCGCGAAGATCCGCTCGCGCTCACGGGCCGCGAGGTCGGCGTCGGTGAACTCCGTCGGGCTGAAGAAGACCGTTTCCTCGAACTGGTCGGTCGTGTCGTTCCGCAGGTGCTCGAGCAGGCGACGAATTCGCTCTTCGCGCTTTGCATCAAATTCCGTCACGTCGTCCTCCTGTACTGTCCGCGTTCCTTGCGCCGCTGCGGTGGCTCGGGGACCTCAGAGGCTGATGCGGTCTCGCGACGCGGGATGCGAGACACGCGACGTCGGTTCCCCTTCTTCGTCGACCCCGCCGAGGAGGCACGGGAACGGCGACGAGTGGGGCGTGGGGCGTCTTGTGGGCGAGGGGGCCCCGGTCCGTGGGCGATCCGGTGGCGCATGCTCGCCGCCGGACGCACCCGTCTGCGAAAAAGCTCACTTAATCTTATGGCTGTAGGTTTCTGGGGTCAAGCACGCGGCGGGGACTCTCGGTCGGCGGCCGGGTCGCCGCGCCCTCCCCCGGCCCTGGGTGACGGGTCCGCGAGGCCCGGCCCGGCCGGTGGGCGAAGGGGTGTGCAGGGTGGTCCCGGCGGCGGGTCGATCTGCGCCTGCCCGTGTCGGGGGGAGGCTGCCGGACGCGCCCGGGAGTCCGCGGAAGGCGAGAGGCGGGGCCCCCTCCTCCTCGGGGAGCCCCGCCTCGCGTCCGCCGGTGTTGGTGCGCCCGTCAGGCGACCGCGGCAGGTGCGTCGACCGGCACGCTGAAGCACACGTCGGTCTGGTCGTGGTGGAAGCCGACGTTGCGGCAGGCCCGCACCAGCGGCTCGTCCAGCGGGTCCACCGACATCTCCACCTCCCGCACGCCCGCCTCGGCCAGCCGCTTCAGCGCCGCCGCGAGCAGCGCCCGTGACACCGCGTGCGCCTCGCCCCGGGTCGGCGGCGCCAGCAGGTGCACCGATCCCGGACCGTCCGGCGCCTCTCCGGCCAGGGGGTGCGGGGAGTAGGCCACGAAGCCCAGCACCTCCCCCGACGCCTCGACCGCCACCAGCACCTCCGGGCCGACCCGGCCGGCGCCGCGGCCGTCCTTCTCGGCGTCGGCGAGCGCGGCCACCACCGCCGTGTCCGACTCCGGGTGCAGCGGGCGCAGGTCCACCCCGGCGGGCGGTTCCGGCTCCGGCACGCTGCCCGGCCGGTGCATCGGCCGGATGATCCGCCACGACGCGTCCTCGGGCACCGCGCCGAACCGGCGCGCCATCCGCTCCGCCGCGGGGTGCGAGCCGTGCGCCCAGGCGCGCAGCGACCGGACGCCCTCGCCGGCCCACCGGGCCGCCCCGCCGCGGGCCAGCCCCAGCTCCTCGAACAGCAGGGTCGCGATCCCCAGGGACCGGTACTCGGGGCCCACCACGAACTCGGTGGTGGCGGTGCCGTCGCCCTGCGAGGTGATCCGCAGGAAGGCCACGATCGCCTCCTCCCCGTCCGGCGAGCCGACGGCGCCCACCTCGTCGCTCATCCGGGCGACGAGTTCGGTGACCCGCCCGGGGGGCGCATCCGTGCCCGCGGCCGGGACCGGCTGCACGGCCGAGAAACCCTGCTCGGCGTCGAAGTCCGCCGCGTCGCGCAACAGCCTGACGACCTCCGGGTCGGCGCCGAAGGAGGTGCCCCACTCGTACGTGATCACAGAACGTCCTCGGATGTCGGGTCGTCGCCCCATGGCGCCGCCCGCGGTGGACGGTGCCGGGGGCCGGAGTTCGGGCGGCCGCGGATGCGGTGCGCGGGCGGCGGGTCCGAAAGAGGCGCTCCCACGCCGGTGCGCGGCGACGACGGTCTCAGCGGCTCATTACCTCCAAGCTATAGGCAAGATGTGGTGCTCACAAGCCCGGGTGTCTCGATGAACCCCTTGCGGTGACAGGCGAGTGTGGTGATCCCACGCCTGGGGAAGAGTGATCCGAAACCTGTGGAGAGTCGGTTAATGGGAGGGTGTCCGCCGGAGGGATCGGGCGGTGATCTGCGAGGTGCGGGGGGCGGTGAGCGGCGCCCTGCCGGGTTCGCGCCCGGTGCCCTCTCGGCGCGTCGCCCGGGAGTGGGGTGCGATGCCGGATCCGTCGGGGCGCGCCGCGGCGTCCGGCGGGGCGCCCGCGACGCCGGGTCCCATCCGCCGCCGGGGTGCGGGATACTGCGGCCATGGCCCGACCACTCCAACCTCTGCTCAGCCGCGAAGCGATCGTCGCGGCCACCTTGAAGATCATCGACGTGGAAGGGATCGAGGCGTTCAGTATGCCTCGACTGGCGAAGGTGATGGGAGTCCGAGCGCCCTCGCTGTATCACCACTTCAAGAACAAGACCGAACTCATGACCGAGGTGGCCCGGGCGATCATGGTGGACACGCCCTTCCCGCGCCGTCCCGCCGACGAGAACTGGCCTGACCTCTTCGTCGCCCTCGCCCTGAACTTCCGGCGCTCGATCCTGCGCCACCGCAACGCGGCTCCCATCCTGCTCGAGTACCTGCCGCGCGACGTCCTGATCGCCATGTACGAGAAGGTGGCCCGCTTCCTGGAGAAGGCGGGCGTACCGCAACACCTGCACGTGCTCATCCTGGACGGCATGGAGAAGCTGAGTCTGGGCGCCAGCCTCAGCGAGGCCATGAAGACCCCGGAGAGTCAGGCGCAGATCTTCCCGCACGTCGACGCCGAGGAGGAGCCCACCCTCACCTCGGCCCTCGCCTCCAACGAATGGAGCGCCGAGCAGATCTTCGAACAGACGATCCGGAGCTTCCTGGTCGGCGTCATGCAACTGGACGCGTCCCGGCGGGCGGAGGCGCCCGCCGGGCAGTGAGCCCCCTCCGGGCGTGAGCCCTCGCCGGGCCGGAGTCCCCGCGCCGGGGAGCGAGGCCCCCCGCAGGGCGGTGCTCTCCGGCCGGGTGGTGAATCCCCGCCGTACCGCCGTGCCCCCTTCCGTTCGGGAGATGGGCGCGGCGGTGTTCCGGCCCGGTCGCCACCTGTCGCGTCGCCCCGAACCCCCTGCGTACCGCCTGTCCGCCGAGGTGCGTGGCGGGGTCGGTGGGTGCACTCTCCCGGGTGCTTCCCCTCCCGAACCCTTGCCGCCCGTTATCTAAGGACTTTAGGCTGAGGGCGAGTTCACGCCAGGAGCGTCGACTCTGGTTCCACAGGGGGCGCGACGGCCCCCGCGGTCACCCATGGGGAGGCACGTCCAGATGTCCACGCAGTCCCAGGAGTCACAGGAGTCCCAGGAGTTCCACGAGCTCTACCGGCGGCATGTCCAGTACGTCCTCGACGGGAACGTCGAGGCGTCCTTGGCCGACATGGTGCAGGAGAACATCCCCCAGGTCTTCCGCGGAGTGACCGTCCCCCGCGGGGAGGTCGACTCGCTCCGCGTCGTCGACATCCGGCGCGAGGGCGCCACCTGGGTGGGGGAGACGGTGTACGACACCCCCGACGGTCGGATCGGCCTGCGGTCCGTGTGGGAGTCGCGCGACGGCTCCTGGAAGGCCGCCGCCCTCGAGAACTTCCCCCCGGAGGCCGGGGACTGACCCCGGCGGGCGCCTTCGACGCGGACCGGCGGGCGTCGAAGGGCCGGTACGGAGGAGTGATTCCGTCCGATCGGGAGAGCGTCCCGCAAAAGCCTTGTCCGCCGTACCTGAAGCCCTTAGATTAAGCGACCACGGTCACACGAAGGATTCCCGCCACCTCCGGGGATCGCGGGCCGGGTACGCCGAGCAGCCGGTGACGACCCCGTCCGCCCGTGCTCCGAACCACCGGTGCACGCCGCACCGGGCGGCCGGGCCGGGCGCGACACCGGCCGACGGCCCGCCCGGACCGTCCGTCGGCAGCCGGTGGACAGCAGGCCCCTCGACAAGGGCCCACCGACCACACGACGTGTGACTCCCTTCATCAGAATTCTTCCGTCATGTGCTCAGGTGTATCCGCTGCCGCTCCGCCAAAGGGGGCGACCCGTGGAGCGGCCCGAGGCGGCGGAAGCGATCGTGGACAGAGCGCAGGAGGAACAGACGTGAGCGGAACGCTCGTGAGCACCCTGACCTGGTGGGCTCGGAACATTCCCGACCAGCCGGCCATCGATTTCGACGGCGACGTGGTCACCTACCGCCGGCTGGAGAGCTGGGCGGACGGGATCGCCGCCGATCTCGTCGCGGCGGGAGTGGGGCGAGGAGACCGGGTCGCCCTGGTGGGGCAGAACTCCCTGGAGTGGTGCGCGGCCACCCTCGGCGCGCTCAAGCTCGGTGCCGTCGTCGCCCCCTTCAACCACCGCATGGTGGCCCGCGAGCTCGCCGGGCTCCTGGAGGACTGCGAGCCGACCGTCGTCTACGGCGACGACGCGCTGCGCGAGCGCCTGGAGGAGGCCCGCCGGGAGCAGCCCGGGGTCGTCCTCAAGTCCTTCCAGAGCGACGTCCGGTCCCTGCGGGACGGCACCCACGCCTCCGTCGTGCCGCCGGTGTCCGACGTCTCCAGGACGGCCGCGATCGTCTACACCAGCGGCACCACCGGCAAACCCAAAGGCGTCATCTTCACCCACGCCACCATCGCCGGCGAGATGCACGAGTGGTCCCTCATGGAGCCGGTGCTGCCCAACGGCTTCAGACCCCTGCTCGTGCTCCCGCTGTTCACCGCTGCCGGCCTCGTGTGGGGACTCTTCCGCACGATCCTGCACGGCGGCACGCTGCTGCTGCAGCCCCGCTTCGACCCGGCCCGGGCCCTGCGTGTGCTGGCCGACCAGAAGGTCACCACGTTCACCGGCCCGCCCATCCTGTTCGAGCAGGTCGCGGCACAGCCCGGCTTCGCGGAGGCCGACCTCACCAGCCTGACCACCGCCCACGTGGGCGGCGCGCGGGTGCCGGTGGACCTGCTCGCCTCCTGGCAGCGCAAGGGCGTCTCGCTGCGCCAGATCTACGGCCAGACCGAGATCGGCGGATCCGCCACCGTGATGCCGCGCGACGAGGCGATGGAGCACCCGGAGAAGTGCGGCTGGGGCGGCGCCTTCACCAGGATCAGGGTCGTCGACCCGGAGGGCGTCGACTGTCCGCCCGGCACCCCCGGCCAGATCCTCCTGCGCGGACCGGGGATGATGCCCGGCTACTGGCGCAACGAGGAAGCCACCCGCACGACCATCGTGGACGGCTGGCTGCACACCGGGGACATGGGCATCCTCGACGAGCGCGGCTACCTGACCTTCGTCGACCGCATGAAGGACATGATCATCTCGGGCGGGCTGAACATCTCGCCGACCGAGATCGAGAACGTCCTCCAGGAGATGCCCGGCATCGAGGAGGTCGCCGTCATCGCCGTCGAGGACGCCAAGTTCGGCGAGACCCCGGCCGCCCTGATCAAGGCCGACGGTCCGATCGACATCGCCGACGTGGTGGCCCACTGCAACGAGCGCATGGCCGACTACAAGGTCCCGCGCTACGTCGTCCTCCTCGACGAGGCCCTGCCGCGGATGGCCAGCGGCAAGATCGCCAAGCGCGACCTCAAGGCCACCTACGCCGACCTGCCCCGCACGCACGGCAAGGTGCGCTGACCCGAACACGGAGGCCGTTGCCGATGAAGGCCAGGAAAGTCGCGTTGGTGACCGGCGGCGGGCGGGGCATCGGAGCCGCGGTGTCCCGCAGACTCGCCGCCGACGGCTTCGCGGTCGCGGTCAACTACGCCCACCGCGCCCGCGAGGCGACGGACGTGGTCGAGGAGATCGAGGCCGCGGGCGGCCGGGCGGTGGCGCTGCGGGCCGACGTGTCCGACGCGGACCAGGCGGGCGACCTCGTCGCGCGGACCGCCGAACTCCTCGGACCCGTCGCCGTGCTCGTCAACAACGCGGGAGTCAGCGCGGCCGGCTCGGCGCGCTCCCTGCCGCCCGGACAGTGGGACCGCGTGCTGGGCGTCAACCTCAGCGGCGCCTACTACTGCACGCACGCCGCGCTGCCCGCCATGTACGCGGCCGGCTGGGGACGCGTCCTGTTCTTCGGCAGCCCGAGCGGCGGGCGCGCGCTCACCCCGACGACGGGTGCCTACGCGGCGTCCAAGGCGGGGCTGGTCGCTCTGGCCGGGGTCGTCGCCAAGGAGGTGGCCCGGCGCGGCGTCACCGTGAACACCGTGGTGCCCGGCTATGTGGAGACCGACATGGTGCGCGCCGCCGGCGACCGGGCGCGGGAGAGCCTCCAGGACGGCTGGCCGCGGATCCCCGCCGAGGCGGTGGCCTCGGTGGTGTCCTTCCTCGCGGGCGACGGTGCCGCGCACGTATCCGGCGAGGAGATCGGGGTGTGGGCGGGCGGCCCCGTCCAGTTGTGAGCCCCGGCAGCGGGTGTCGGCGCGACGGACCGCCGGTGCCCGCCCGGGGTCGACCTCCGCCCGGGGCCCTCGTCCCGGGCGGTGCCCTGCCCGCTCGTGGGCCGGGCGGTTCGGATCCCTCGCGAGACGTCGGCGCGGTCCGCGGTGCGGCCGCGCCGGACGTCCGCACGCACGGCGCCGCGGTGACGATCCGCTCGCCGCACGGAACGCTCGAGGCCGTGGCGCACGAGGACCCGAGCATGCGACCGGGGGTCCTGTCGATGACCACGGCTGGGGAGGCCGGGAGACGGGCGGGGACCCGCGGACGACGGGCAGCAACGTCAACCGGCTCACCTCCCTGCACCACGGCGCCCAGGCGGTCAACCACATGCCGACCCTGACGGCCGTCCCAGTGTCGGTCACCCCCGCCCCGCCGGGCCTCGCCGACCGTGAAGAACCTTCTCCTTAATCTAAAGTCTTGAGGTTATAATCTAACGCCTGTAGGATATTCTTCGGATGGGATGACGGCCACCGCTCCGGGTGGCGGCATAACGCGAAAGGGCTGACATGGCAGGCTGGGACTTCGCGAGTGTCTTCGAGGCCGTGGCCCGTGTGCACCCCGAGCGCACGGCGTTCGTTCACGGGCGACGACGAGGCACTTGGGCGCACTTCGACGACCGCGCGGCCCGGCTCGCCACGGTGCTGGAATCCGCGGGCCTCACCGCGGGCGACGTCGTGGCCGAGTACATGCGCAACGGTCCCGAGTACCTGGAGACCTTCTTCGCCGCCGGCAAGTCGGGCCTCGCCCCGATGAACACCAACTACCGCTACGTCGAAGACGAACTGGTGCAGATCTGGGTCGACGCCGACGTCAAGGCGGTCGTCTTCGACGCCGAGTTCCGCGAGCGGGTCGACCGGGTGCGCCACCGCCTGCCCGGCGTGCGGCTCTGGCTCGAGGTCGGCGAGGGCACCGACTGGGCCCCCTCCTACGCCCGCGAACTGGACGCGCACCCCCCGCGGCCGCACGGCGGCGGACGCGAGGACTCCCTGATCCTCATCTACACCGGCGGCACCACCGGACACCCCAAGGGCGTGATGTGGCGCCAGGGCGACATCCTCTCCCTGCTCAACGCGCAGAACCCCCGACCGCTGCCCGACCACGGCGACCGCGAGGCCGTCGAGGCGCACCTGGCCGGACTCACCCGGGAGATCCGCTCCCTGGTGGCGAGCCCGCTCATGCACGGCGCCGGACTCTTCTACGCCATCTCGGCACTCAGCGGGGCCGGCACCCTCGTCATGACCCCGGGGGCGCGCTTCGACGCCGAACAGCTCCTCGACGTCATGGACGGCGAACGGGTCCAGTCCCTCGCGATCGTCGGCGACGCCTTCGCCCGGCCGATGCTCGCCGCCCTCGACGAGAACCCCGGACGGTGGCGCCTCGACGGCCTGCGCGCCGTGTTCTCCTCTGGCGTGATGTGGAGCCGTCCGGTCAAGGAAGGGCTCCTGAACCACATGCCGGCGGCGCGCCTGCTGGACGGACTCGGCTCCTCCGAGGCCTCCGCCGTCGCCTCGACGGTGTCCGTGCGCGGGGACGTGGCCGACACCGGCTCGTTCGTGCCCTCCGACCGGGCCGCCGTGCTGCTCGACGACGGAACCCTCGCCGAACCAGGCGACGGCAAGGCCGGCCGCCTCGCCGTCACAGGCTGGATCCCGGTGGGGTACCTCAACGACCCGGAGAAGTCCGCCCAGGTCTTCGTCGAGGCCGCGGGCCGCCGCTGGTCCGTTCCCGGCGACCTGGCCCAACTCGACGCCGACGGGCGGATCCAGCTCCTCGGCCGTGGCTCCAGCTGCATCAACACCGGCGGGGAGAAGGTGTTCGCCGAAGAGGTGGAAGAGGTCCTGAAGCAGCACCCGGGCATCGCGGACGCCGCGGTCCTCGGCGTGTCCGACGAACGCCTCGGCGGGAAGGTCGTCGCCCTTCTCCGGGCGGGGAAGCGGCCGCCGTCGGAGGAGGAACTCCACACCCACGCCCGCGCGCACCTGGCGGGCTACAAGGTGCCCAAGCACATGGCCTACGTCGACTCGCTGGAACGCGCGGACAACGGAAAACTCGACCACCGCCGGCTGACCGGCATCGCGGAGAGCAAATGGGGGGAAGGCCACGCCTGACCCGGACCGGCGGCCGCGGCCCGGACCGCTTCCCCCGGCTTTCCCCGCCGGCCGGGGAAAGCAGCCGGAACGGAGCGGGAACACTCCCCGCGCACGGCGGCGAGGCTCCGGGCGAGCACGGGCGGCGGGCCGCCCCGCGGGGAGGACGACATCGGCTCACACCTGTCTCCCCCTTGGGAAGACGGCGTGAAAAGCGTGAGACCCTCATCGACGAAGAGGCACCCGATGACCATCGAAGACCTTCCGGTACCGCAGCCCGTCGGCCCGGTCGGGCCGTCACCGGTCCGCCGCCCTGGCAGCGTGCGCCGTACCTCGACGCTCGACACGCGGTGGCCCGGAGGATTCGGCACCGGGCTCCACATCGACGGGCGGGCCCGCGACCTCTACACTCCGGCGGACGGCCGGCCCCCGCTCGTCGTCGCCGAGGACCGGCTACGCGTCCGATTCACACCAGCGAGCCGGGTGATCGAGGAGATCGAGTCGACCCCGGCCAGGAGCGAACTGGCCCTCCTCACCGGCGCCCGCTGCGGCGGCGGATTCCGCACCCTGCTGGCGCAGGCCCTACCACGGGAACGGAACACCGGGACCTCGCTATACCTCATGCTGGACGATCTCGCCACGGCCTCACTGATCGCGGACTTCGCCGCGACCCGGTGGCCGTCCGCCGGGCCCGGCACACACCGGACCGCGGTGCGCCCGCAGGAAGGCGTCTGCACGGGCTTCATGCCCGGATCCAGCGCCCTGAGCCCCGACCACGTTCGGAAAGGTGGCGACCGGACACGCCGGGTCGTACCGCTGCCGCACCCCGACGACCCGGCGGGCTGGCACGAACTGGCCGCGCTCACCGAACCGGGGGGGGGGCGGGGGCGGGGCGCCGCGCGGCCCCCCCGGGGCGGGCCACTGCGGGGGCCTCCCACCACAGCCCCGCGCACACCCACCCCCCGCCCCCCCGGGCCCGGCGCATCGACGTCACACCGGGCGAGGTCATCGGCGTGGACGCGATGTTCCAGGACAGCGCGACAGTGCCCGAGGGCGGCAGGAGCGCTGTGCACGAATACCGGCTGCACGCCACGGCCCACGCACGCACCGGCGCCCTTCTCACCCTGCGGGCCGAGCCGCGCATCCTGCCCTACGACGAGTGCCCCCTGGCCGTGCTCAACCTGGACCGTCTGCTCGGGACACCCCTGGCGGACCTGCGCACCACCGTGCCCAGGGTGCTGCGCGGCACCGACGGGTGCACGCACCTCAACGACGCCCTGCGCGCGCTGGCCGAGGTGCCCGCTCTGCTGGCCGCGCTGCACCGGCGCGCGCAGGAGTGAAGACGCCGGGACGGCAGGCGGGCACCCGGGAGGAACGGCCCGCCAGGAGCCTCGCCCCCGGAGGAACCCGACACCCCGGGCAGATCACGCAAGGCGAGGAGAGAGGTCCCATTGTGCACTCACTGCAGGGAAGGGTCGCTCTGGTCACCGGAGGCGCCAGCGGAATCGGGGCGGGGGCCTTCGTGGTGGTGGCCGATGTCGATGAGGAACGGGGCCGCGGCCTGGCCGAGGAGCTCGGTGACGCGGCGGTGTTCCGCCGCGTCGACGTCACCCGCGAGGGGGACATCGCCGCGGCGGTGACGGACACGGCGACCACCCGGGGACGCCTGGACTGCTTGGTCAACAACGCCGGCCGGGTGGGGACCTGGCGCTTCGCCGAGGAGACCCCGGCCGACGAATGGGACGAAGCCTTCCGGCTGCTGTGCCGCAGCGTCTTTCTCGGCATCAAGCACGCGTCCCGGGTCATGCGCGACCACGGCGGCGGCAGCACTGTGAACACCGGCAGCGTCGCCGGCTCGAGGGCCGGGTCCGGCCCCCACCCCTACGGCGCGGCCAAGGCCGCCGTTGTCCAGCTGACCCGCAGCAGCGCGGTGGAACTCGCCCCCCCCACGGAATCCAGGTGAACGTGATGACGCCCGGCGGTGTGGCCACCCGCATCGTCGGCCAGGGCGCCGGTCTCACGGGATCGGCCCTGGACGACAGCGTCGAACGGGTACGGGAGAGCCTGCGCGACTTCCAGCCGGTCCCCCGCAGCGGCGAGCCGCAGGACCTGGCCGCCGTGGCGGCCTTCCACGCCTCCGACGCGTCGAGTTTCCTCACCGGACAGGAAATCGTCGTCGACGGCGGCCTGTCGCTGGGCAGGGCCTGGCCCCCGGAGATCCAGGCACACGCGAGGAAGGCGTCGTCCTGGACCGCGACATGAGCGCGGGCGGGGCGGCACGCGCGCCGCCCCGCCCCTCCCCCCGGATTCCCGGGGACAGCCCGGACGACCGTGCTGTCTGCCCCTGCCCCTGCCCCTGCCCCTCACAAGGAGGAACACAACGTGAGCACACCAGACGCAACGCCCCCCACCCCCGCGAAGGCCCCTGCCAAGGACCCCTGGGACCTGCCCGACGTCTCCGGGCTCGTCGTCGGCGTGCTCGGCGGGACCGGACCGCAGGGCAAGGGCCTTGCTCACCGGCTCGCCCGGGCCGGCCAGAAGGTGATCATCGGCTCGCGTGCCGCCGAACGCGCGCGGGCCGCCGCCGAGGAGATCGGCCACGGCGTCGAGGGCGCCGACAACGCCGAGACCGCCCGCCGCAGCGACATCGTGATCGTCGCCGTGCCCTGGGAGGGCCACGGCAAGACGCTCGAAAGCCTGCGTGAGGAACTGGCCGGCAAGCTCGTCGTCGACTGCGTCAACCCGCTCGGCTTCGACAAGCAGGGCGCCTACGCGCTCAAGCCCGAGGAGGGCAGCGCCGCCCAGCAGGCCGCGGCCCTGCTGCCGGACTCCCGGGTCACCGCCGCCTTCCACCACCTGTCGGCGGTACTGCTCCAGGACCCGGAGATCGACGTGATCGACACCGACGTGATGGTGCTCGGCGAGGTCCGCGCCGACGTGGAGATCGTGCAGGCCCTCGCCGGACGCATCCCCGGCATGCGGGGCGTCTTCGCCGGGCGGCTGCGCGGCGCCCACCAGGTGGAGTCCTTGGTCGCCAACCTGATCTCCGTCAACCGCCGCTACAAGGCACACGCCGGGCTCCGCGTCACGGACGTATGACATCCCGGGCGGCCCGCACCGGGCTGCCCGGAAGACGCGCCCAGACCCCCGTGATCTGGTTGTTCCAGACCGCGGGGGCGCACCGGCCACCGCATTGCCGCCGTGATGCTGCTCGGTTCCGTACCGCGCCGGCCCGGGAGGGGCCGAGGACGTCCGGCACCGCGGCCCCTGCCCGCTCCGGGACAGCCCTGACGGCCAAATCCCCCGCGGGGCTCGAAAAGTTATCGTTGCTGCTCAGCCCGCATATCGGTACTCGTTGATGGTGCCGCCGAGGATACGGGTTCGGAGAAGTCTGCGGTCTTCGAGGCTGTGGACGAGGGTGGTCGGCTCGGTGGCCTCGGGAGGTCGCCGGTGCCGGGCACGATGCGGCCGATGCGTGTTGTAGTGCCTGGCGAACTCAGCCAGGGGGCCTCGCCTGGGCCTCGCCCTGAGTGGTGGACACGCTGATGCCGGATCTGCTTGATCCGGAGAAAGCGAGAAAGACCGCCGATGGCGATGAAGGACTACTCGGACGAGTTCAAGGCCGATGCCGTGGCCCTGTACGAGTCCACGCCCGGGGCGACGTACAAGAGCATCGCCGCCGACCTGGGCATCAACCGGGCCACCCTGCGCGAGTGGGGACTGCGGGCCCGCGAACGCCGCGGCGTCACCGCGCCCTCGTCGGCAGGGAAGACGGTGGCCCGGGCCGGGAAGACGATGCCGTCCGCCGATCCGGACGAGCGGATCCGGCAGATGGAGGCCCGGGTGGCCGAGCTCGAGGCGAGCGAGCGGACGCCGGCGACCGAGCGGGACATATCGGCCGCCGAGGTGGGCCCGAGGTCGAGCCCGTGGGAGACCGTTCTTGTCGAAGCCGAGTGGGTTCACGCAACTGATCAGGACCTTGCCGTCCAGCCGGGGGGCGAGCTCGGCCACCAGGTCGTCGTTGCCGTCGAACGGCACGGAGAGCAACACCAGGTCGGCGGTCTCCGCGGCCTTGGAGTTGCTCGCCCCCGTACCGAGGAGACCCCGCTTTCCTGGAGATTCTCGGCGGCGACCATGGCCCGGTCCTCAGCGCGGGACCCGAGTACCACGTCATACCCGCCCTTGGCGAAGCGGTAGCCGACGCCTTTGCCCTGGGCACCGGTGCCGCCGATGATCCCGATAGTGCCCATGGCCTTTCCTTGTCTCGTCGGCCGTTGACAGCGGCTGACGGCGATCCGCGCCGACACGTCCCGTTTCAGTCCTTGATCTCGCAGATGACGGCGCCGGAGGTGATGGAGGCGCCGACGTCGGCCGACAGGCCCTTGATGGTGCCGCTGCGGTGGGCGTTGA
>NZ_JBEYTS010000022.1:0-46809 GCF_040643155.1 Streptomyces sp. NPDC047453
ATGCACCCCCGTCTGCAGGCCCGCGGCCCCTGGCTCGACCACTGCGGAGAACTCCCCCTGATCCACGGCACGTTGATCCGGCTGAAGGTCGACCACCTGCCCGGCGACCGCGACCCGAAACCAGTCTGGCTGTGGTCCTCACGCACCGGCATGACAGGCGAGGACGTCAACCTGCGCTGGCAGGCGTTCCTCCGCAGGTTCGATCTTGAACATACCTTCCGGCTGTTCAAGCAGACCCTGGGCTGGACCGTCCCCAAGGTCCGCGACCCCGCGACCGCCGACCTGTGGACCTGGCTGATCATCGCCGCCCACACCCAACTCCGCCTCGCCCGCCCCCTTGCCGAGGACCTCCGCCGCCCCTGGGAACGGCCCGCCGAGCCCCGTCGGCTCACCCCCGCCCGGGTCCGCCGGGGGTTCCGCCACCTCCGCGCGAAGACCGCCCGCCCCGCCGGCGTGCCCAAACCCACCCGGCCCGGTCCCGGACGCCCACCCGGCTCGAAAAACCGCAGGCCAGCACCGCGGCACGAACCCGGGAAGACCGTGAAACGAGCCGAAACCCTCACCGAACACGTCCGCCTGAAACAGCAGCGGGGATAAAAATCAAGATGAGTGGACGCGCCGATTCCGAAACGCACCCCGAGATGTCCGGGGCCGACGACGTCGAGGCGGCCGGGACGGAGGACCCCGCGGAGGTCGCACGCCGCGCCCGGTGGACGGCGGCCGGGGCCGGAATCCTGCTGACGCTCGCCGGACTCGCCGCCTCGCTGCTGCGGCTGTCCCGCTCGGCCTCCGCGCTCGTCCCGGCCGCCTACGCCGCCGGCGCCGCCGTCTGCGCCGTGGCGGCCTTCATCGGCTCCCGGGGACGCACCCGGCGGGCCCTGTGGCTGCTGATCGCCGGGGTGATGGTGATGGCGCTCGGCGACCAGCCCGACTGATCGCGCGGTGGACATCCGGCGGGGCGACAGACTTCTTCTGATTGCCCTGTGAATTGGGTCGCACTGATGTGAATCAGCCCACGAACCGGCTAAACGATCAGATTCGCCTGCAAGAGTGTCTTCAGATTGCTCATGCGTTCTTTGCGGGCTGTTCCGATCACGGACGACTGTTCCCGGTCAAAGATCCACAAATCCCCCCTGGGAGCACGTTCGTGGCAGCCCTAGCGCGCTGGTGTGTCCGGCACCGCCTCGTCGTCGTACTGCTCTGGCTCCTTGCCTTCGGCGGGGTCACCGCTGCCGCCTCGGTCACCGGTTCGGCCTACTCCAACGACTACGAGGTCCCCGGCACCGACTCGGCACGCGCCACCCAGCTGCTCAAGGAGGGCTTCCCGGGACTCGGCGGCGACAGCGACACCGTCGTCTGGCACACCACGTCCGACACGGTGCGCGCCCCGGACGTCGAGCAGACGATGACCCGCACCCTGGACAAGATCGCCGCCCTGCCCCAGGTGGCGTCCGTGACCAGCCCCTACAAGGACCCGGACGCCCAGGGCTCCGACCAGATCAGCCCCGACGGGCACACCGCGTACGCCACGGTCACCTTCACCCGCCCCTCCCAGGACATCACCAAGCCCCAGGCCGCGGCCGTGGTCGAAGCGGCCAAGGCGGCCGAGACCGGCGGGCTCCAGGTGGAACTCGGCGGCAGCGCGATCAGCCTCACCGCGGCCTCCGGCGACCACACCGCCGAGATCGTCGGCGTGCTCGTCGCCGCCGGGGTGCTGCTCGTCGCCTTCGGCTCGCTCGCCGCCGCCGCGCTGCCCATCGCCACCGCGCTCCTGAGCGTGGGCACCGCGCACGCCGCCATCGGACTCCTCGGCCACGCCATGACGGTCGCCGACTTCGCGCCCATGCTGGGCATGCTGATCGGACTCGGCGTCGGCATCGACTACGCGCTGTTCATCGTCACCCGGCACCGGCGCGGACTGAAACGCGGACTCAGCCCCACCGAGGCCGTCACGAGCGCCGTCGCCACCACCGGACGCGCCGTCGCCTTCGCGGGTGCCACCGTGTGCATCGCCCTGCTCGGCATGCTCATCCTGCGGCTGGGCTTCCTCAACGGCGTGGCGGTCGCCGCCTCGCTGACCGTCGTCCTCACCGTCGCCGCCTCGGTGACCCTGCTGCCCGCGCTGCTGTCCTTCATCGGCCCGCGCGCGCTGAGCCGCCGCGAACGGCGCCGCCTGGCCGAGCACGGGCCCGAGCCCGAGGTGCCCACCGGGTTCGCCGCCCGCTGGTCGGCCTTCGTCGAACGCCACCCGAAGGTGCTCGGCCTCGTCGCCCTCGCCGTCGTCACCGTGCTGGCCCTGCCCACGCTCTCGCTCCGCCTCGGCACCTCCGACCAGGGCAACGACCCCAGTACGGCGACCACCCGGAAGGCGTACGACCTCGTCGCCGAGGGCTTCGGGCCGGGCGTCAACGGACCGCTCACCCTGGTGACCCGGGTGGACGGGGCCGAGGGCAGGCTCGCCCTGGACAACCTCGGTACCACCCTGCGCGCCACCGAGGGCGTCGTCGCGGTGACCCCGGTGACCTACAACTCCGGCGGCACCACGGCCTACCTGAACGTGGTCCCCGACTCCGCGCCGCAGTCCCAGCGCACCAGCGACCTCGTCCACCGGCTGCGCACCGACGTGCTGCCGCGCGCCCAGACCGGCACCACGCTGGACGTGCACGTCGGCGGGGTGACCGCCGGATACGACGACTTCGCCGGCGTGATCATCGGCAGACTGCCGCTGTTCGTCGGCGTGGTGGTCGGCCTCGGCTGCGTGCTGCTGCTGCTCGCCTTCCGGTCCCTCGGCATCCCCCTGAAGGCCGCTGCGATGAACATCGCCGCCGTCGCCGCCGCGTTCGGCGTCGTCGTCACGATCTTCCAGTGGGGCTGGGGCAGCGAGTTCCTCGGCCTCGGCCGGGAGGGACCGATCGAGCCCTTCCTGCCCGTGATCATGGTCTCGGTGCTCTTCGGGCTCTCCATGGACTACCAGGTCTTCCTGGTCAGCCGGATGTACGAGGAGTGGCTGGAGACGGGTGACAACCGGCGCGCCGTCCGCGTCGGGCTCGCCGAGACCAGCCGGGTGATCAACTCCGCCGCGGTCATCATGATCTCGGTCTTCCTCGCCTTCGTCCTCAGCGGCGACCGGGTGATCGCCATGTTCGGCATCGCGCTCGCCTCCGCCGTCGCCCTCGACGCCTTCGTGCTGCGCACGCTGCTCGTGCCCGCCCTGATGCACATGCTCGGCCGTGCCAACTGGTGGCTGCCGCGCCGGCTCGACCGTGTGCTGCCCCGGATCAGCATCGAGCCGCCCGAGTGCCGCGCTGCGCATGAGCGGCTCACGGACGTCGTGGACGCTCTGGCGAAGGAGACGCAGCAGGATGTACGCGATACCTCTGGGTGACGAGGGAGCCGAACTGCGGCCCCTGGAGCCGTGGCACGCCGAGGAGTTCCTCGCGCACCTGGAGCGGGGCCGGGAGTTCGTCACGCGGCACATCCCGTTCGGCGCGAACGCCACGGACGTGGACTCCGCGCGGGCCGTCCTCCAGTCGTACGCCGACAAGTACGCCGCCGACAGCGGCTTCCTGCACGGGCTGTGGCTGAAGGGCAAGCTGGTCGGCGGACTGCTGTTCCGCGTCTTCGACACGGCCACCGGCACCTGCGAGATCGGCTGCTGGCTGGAGCCGGCCGGCACCGGGCGCGGACTCGTCACACGCGGGGCGCGGGTGCTCATCGACTGGGCGTTCGACGAGCGGGGCATGCACCGCGTGGAGTGGCGCGCCTCCTCCGCCAACGAGGCGAGCATCCACGTGGCGCGACGGCTGGGGCTGACCCGCGAGGGCGTCCTGCGCGAGAGCTTCCCCTACCGGGGCGTGCGCCAGGACATGGAGGTGTGGGCGGTGCTCGCTCCCGAGTGGCGTGAGGTACGGGCGCGCGGCGGTCGTTGAGACGGCCGGGCGGGATCGCCGCCGTCTCCGTATGGGGCGAGGTCCCCGGGCGAGCACTGGCCGCCTTACCCGCGTCCCCCGGTGCCTTACGACCGCCCCGCGGCCCCGCACCACGCGCCTAAGGCACCCCGCACGGGGAAGATGCGGAACTCTCCCGATGTGGCCGCACCCCCTGGGAGACGACAGTGGAGGCATCGCGGAAAGCGACGCCGAACCACCGCTCACCGGGGAGAGACCATGTTCCACTACGAACTGCACCAGCTTCGCTCCGCCGAACTCGGCCGCCGTGCCGAGCAGGACCGCCTGGTCCGCGAGGCCCTGCGCGCCCGCCGTGCCGCCCGCCGCTCGGCCGGCGGGCGAACCGCCGAGGCGGAGCCGCATACCCACGGCCCCCACCGGCGGCGGTTCACCCGCGCGGCGTGAACACGGGCCGGCGCGACCCCGGCGGCCAGGACGGCCCCGGCTCCACGGGGGTGGGCCGGGGCCTCCCGCATGTCCGTCCGTCTGCCGTGGGCAAAACAAGTGCCGCCCGGTCGGACCCTCGTGCGATGCTCGGGCATGTGGAGACCAGGTCCGTCAGTCCGGTGTTCGTCGGCCGCGCCGACGAGTTGAGCACTCTGCACGACGCGCTCGCCCGCGCGGCCCGGGGAGAGCCGCAGGCCCTGCTGCTCGGCGGTGAGGCGGGCGTCGGCAAGACCCGCCTGGTCGAGGAGTTCACCGCCGCCGCCGTTCGCGCCGGCGCCGTCGTCGCGCTCGGCGGCTGCGTGGAGATCGGCGCCGACGGACTGCCGTTCGCCCCCTTCTCCGCCGCCTTGCGAGCCCTGCGCCGCGAACTGCCCGGCGAACTCGCCGCCGCGGCCGCCGGACAGGAGGAGGAACTCGCCCGGCTGCTGCCCGAACTCGGCGAGCCGGCCCCCTCGCGAGGCACCGGCCGGCACGACGAGGAGGGCATGGCCCGCCTCTTCGAACTCACCGCCCGCCTGCTGGAGCGCGTCGCCGCCGACCACACCGTCGTCGTCGCCCTGGAGGACCTGCACTGGGCCGACGCCTCCACCCGGCACCTGCTCGCCTACCTCCTGCGCACCCTGCGCACCGGCCGCCTCGTCGTCCTGGCCACCTACCGCTCCGACGACATCCACCGCCGCCACCCGCTACGGCCGCTGCTCGCCGAACTCGACCGGCTGCGCACGGTCCGCCGCCTCGAACTCGCCCGCTTCACCCGGCAGGAGGCGGGCCGCCAGATCGCCGGCATCCTCGCCGCCGAACCGGACCCGGTCCAGGTCGACGAGATCTTCGAACGCTCCGACGGCAACGCCTTCTTCGTCGAGGAACTCGCCGTCGCCGCCCACGAGGGCTGCCGCACCAGCCTCAGCGACTCCCTGCGCGATCTGCTGCTCGTGCGGGTCGAGAAGTTGCCCGAGCCCGCCCAGCGGATCGCCAGGATCGCCGCCGAGGGCGGGTCCACCGTCGAGCACCGGCTGCTCGCGGCCGTGGCCCGGCTCACCGAGGACGACCTCATCGAGGCGCTGCGGGGCGCCGTGAACGCCAACATCCTCATCGCCGCCCCCACCGGCGACGGCTACCGCTTCCGGCACTCCCTGGTGCGTGAGGCCGTCAGCGACGACCTGCTGCCCGGCGAGCGCTCCCGCCTCAACCGCCGCTACGCAGAGGCCCTGGAGGCCGACCCGACCCTCGTCCCCGCCGACCAGCGCGTCATGCGGCTGGCCAGCTACTGGTACCACGCCCACGATCCGGCCAAGGCCCTGCCCGCCGTCCTGGACGCCTCCGTCGTGGCCCGCGCCCGGCACGCCTACAGCGAGCAACTGCGGCTGCTGGAACGGGCGATGGAGCTGTGGGACGCCGCGCCGGAAGAGGTGCGGGCCCAGCTGCGGCCCGTCGACTACACCGAGATCTACCCGCCCTGCGGCTGCGATCCGGCGACCACCCCGCTGACCTTCCTCGACCTGATGGCCGAGGCCGCCGTCGCGGGCCGCTTCTGCGGGGAGCGGGACCGCGCCTTGAAGATCACCAAGCGGGCGCTGCGCCTCCTGGAGGACGACAACGACCCCCTCCGGGCGGCCTGGTTCTGGATCCAGCGCTCCAAGCTGGTCCAGGCGAAGGCCCACGGCGACGGCTGGCGGGAACTGAGCACCGCGCAGGAACTGGTGCGCGGGCTGCCGCCGTCCGAGGTGCACGCTGAGGTGCTGGCGAACGTCGCTCAGTGGTCCATGGTGCACATGCCGGGCCCCGACTCCCTCTTGGCCGCCGAACGGGCCGTGGAGTACGCGCGCATGGTCGACGCCTGCGAAATCGAGATGACCGCGCGGCTCACCCTGGGCGGCCTCATGGTCCAGGCCGGCGACGTCGAGGCGGGCCTCGCCGAGATGTACGAGGTCAACAAGCGCACGGTCGGCGACGGCATCGCCGCCGTCGCCGGCCGCTCCTTCGTCAACCTGCCCTCCGAGCTGGAGTCCGTCGGCCGCTCCCGCGAGGCCGTGCCGCTCATGGAGCAGGGGATCGCCTTCACCCAGCGCTTCGGCCTGCTGGAGAGCGAGGCCTGGGTGTGGGGCAACCTCGCCGAATCGCTGTTCAACCTGGGGCGTTGGGAAGAAGCCGCCGACGCGGCCTCCCGGTCCCGGCGCGTCGGCCAGAGCGCCAAACCACGCGGCTTCCACGCCCGCGTCCGCGCCGAACTCGCCCTCGAGCGAGGCGACCTGACCGAAGCCTCCGGCCAACTGGCCGACGCTCTCGAAAACTTCGGCACCCACGACAACGCGCCCCAGCACGCCCTGCCGCTCGCCCGCATCGCCATCGCGGTCGCCGCGGGCGAGGGCCGCCTGCTGGACGCCCGCGCCGAACTCGAACGCGTCCTGGACGACGGCTTCCCACCCGGCACGCAGCGCTACGGCTGGCCGCTGCTGCTCACCGCCGCCACGGTGGAGACCCACGCGGCCGGGCTGCCCGCCGCCGGCCCCGGATGCGCCGAGACCTTGCGGCGCATCCGGCACGCCACCAAGTCGCTGGCCACCAACGTGCCCGTCTGGCAGGCGTACGAACGCTGGGTGCGCGCCGAACTGCAGCGCGCCGAGGGCCGTAGCTGCCCGGAGGAGTGGGCCGGGATCGTCGCCGCCTTCGAGACGCTGGAGCGCCCCTACGACCTCGCCCGCGTCCGCTGCCGCCTGGCCGAGGCCCTGCTCGGCACCGACGAGGACCAGCGGGACCGGGCCACCGAGCTGCTGCGCCTGGCGCACGCCGTCGCCGAGCACCTGCGTGCCCGCCCGCTCGCCGACTCCGTCGCCCTGCTGGCCCGCCGCGCCCGCCTCGCCCTGACCGCCGCCCCGCAGCAACCCTCCGCTTCCGCCGACCCGGTCGAGTCCCTGGGCCTGACCAGCCGGGAACGCGATGTCCTGCGGCTGGTCTCGGCCGGCCGCACCAACCGCCAGATAGCCGAGGAACTCTTCATCTCGCCGAAGACGGCCAGCGTCCATGTCTCGAACATCCTGGCCAAAATGGGTGTCTCGGGTCGCGGAGAGGCGGCGGCACTGGCCCACCGGCTGGGCCTGTTCCCACCGGGGACCGAAGACCGACTGGTAGCGGGATGACCGGAAGACGCCGACCGGGAGGGAAGCCGTGTTCAACGTGTTCGAGGAACTGTTCGCGCCCGGCCGCAAGCACACCCGGGACGAGCAGAACCGGCTGGAACTGACCCGGGAGGACGTCGGGGACAACGATCCCGGGCGCGGGCCGATCGATCTCGCCTCCGGGAAGGTCGTCGTACGGCCGCCCGAGCTTCCCGCGGAGGAAGCCGGAACCGGGCGGGGGTGAGCGCCGGGGGCTACTTCACCTCCAGTTCCAGGATCCGGTCGTCGCCCTTCTTCGGAGTGCCACGGCCGTCGGTGTTGCTGGTGATCAGCCAGAGCTTGTCGCCGCCCGCCGAGACCACCGTGCGCAGGCGGCCGTAGGTGCCGGTGAGGAACGCCTCGGGGGCCGCCGAGAGCTTGGTGCCGCTCAAAGGGATCCGCCACAGGCGCTGACCCCGCAGGCCCGCCATCCAGATGGAGCCCTCGGCGTAGGCGATGCCGCTGGGGGAGGCCACGTCCGTGTGCCACTGGGTGATCGGGTTCTGGAACTTCGGGTCGTTCGTCCTGCCCTCCGCGTCCGGCCAGCCGTAGTTGCCGCCCGGCTTGATCGCGTTCAGCTCGTCCCAGGTGTTCTGGCCGAACTCGGAGGCGAACAGACGCTGCTTGTCGTCCCAGGCCAGGCCCTGCACATTGCGGTGGCCGTACGAGTACACGGGGGAGTCGGGGTACGGGTTGCCCGGGGCGGGCAGGCCGTCCGGGGTCAGCCGCAGGATCTTGCCGCCCAGGGACTTCCTGTCCTGGGCCAGGCCTCGGTCACCGGTCTCGCCCGTACCCGCGTACAGCATCCTGTCGGGGCCGAAGGCGATCCGGCCACCGTTGTGGATGACTCCCTTGGGGATGCCCTTGAAGATCGTATCGGGTGCGCCCAGTTGCATACCGGCGGGCTTCTTGTCGTCGTACAGCATCCGGACGATGCGGTTGTCCGAGGCCGAGGTGAAGTAGGCGTAGATCATGTGGGCGGAGGCGTAGTCGGGGGACAGCGCTATGCCCAGCAGGCCGCCCTCGCCCTCCGGGGAGACTCCCGACACCCTGCCCAGTTCGGTCTTCTGCCCGGTCTTCTCGTCGACCCGCGTGATCGTCGCCTTGTCACGGGAGGAGACGAGGAGACCACCGCCGGGGATCGGGGCCAGTCCCCAGGGGCTGTTCAGGCCCTCCGCGACCGTGCGCACGACCTTCACCGCACCCTTGGCCGGCGGCGCGGTCTCCGTGGGTGCCTGCCCGGAGGGCGAGGCCACCGCCGCCGTACGGCCGGGCGCCATGCCGTCCCCACCGGCCGACGCGCCCCCGGAGGAGCAGCCGGCCGTCAGCAGCAGGGCGGCGGCCAGCACGCCCGTCACAGCTCGACGTTGCACGATCTTCGTCCCTTCGACGCGGCGGGTTCTATCTGTCTTACACCGCCCGCACCTCCAAGGTTCCCGATCACCCGAATCCCACGCCGACCCCGAATCCGCCGCCGCGAAACCGCCCCCCGCTCTGGCCGGCGAGGGGAAGGAGATGCGGCTGCGGGCCGCCGCCCGCGCCACGGCACCGCGCCGAGCCGCGAGGTGGGGCCCCACTGGTCGCCGTCCCTCCACGAACCACCGCGCACGCCCCACGCGAGAACGGGTTCCGGACACCTGACGTCCCGCCCTGACAGCGGCTGCCGCGCTAGGACGCGGTCGGCGACGTGGGGCGTGCCGCGCACACGCGGGGCGCGTGTTGGTGTCGGGCGTGGTGGCGGGTGCGGGCCGGGGTTTCGAGGCCGGTGGCGCTGGGTGTGCGGTGCCGCAGAGGTGGGGGCGCGCGTGGGTGCCCGGCGTGGCGACGGGCGTGGGCCAGGCCTCGGGGCCGGGCGTCCGGGCCAGGCCTCCGGCCAAGGCCCCCTGAGCCGGGGTTCTGGGCCAGGCCTCCGGAGCGAGCTTCCGCGCCGGGCGTCCGGGTTGGGCCTTTGGGTCAGGCATCCGGGCGTCCGGGTCAGGTCTCCAGGCCGGGCCTCCGGGCCGGGCCCTGGGGCAGGTTTCCGGGCTCTGGGAGACCGATGCCGCGGGTGTGCGGCGGCGCGTACGTGGGCTCGCTCCAGCGTGGGTCAGGCCTCCGGGGCGAGCTTCCGCGCCCGGCGTCCGGGTTGGGCCTTTGGGCCAGGCCTCCGGACTTCCGGGCCAGGCCTCCGGGCCAGGTCGGCCGCGTTCATGGCGTTGCGTGGCTCAGTCCCACGAGCCCTGGGCCGTGGGCAGGTGGCCCAGTTCCGCCAGGTCGTCGGCCGTCAGGCGCAACCCCGCCGCGTCCGCGTTCTCCGTCACCCAGTGCTCCTGCTTGGTGCCGGGTACCGGGATCACATGGCGGCCCTGGGCCAGTACCCAGGCCAGCGCCACCTGGGCGGGTGTGACGTTCTCGCCGTGCCGGGCGGCCGTCCGCCGCAGGCCGGCCACGATCGGCTGGTTCGCGGCCATCATCTCGGCGGTGAAACGGGGATGCCGGGCCCGCACGTCTTCCGGCTCGAACCCCTGGCCGGGGGTGAGGGTGCCGGTCAGGAAGCCGTTGCCCAGCGGCATCGCAGCCAGGAAGCCGACCCCGCGCTCCGCGCACCACGGCAGCAACGACTCCAGCGCCTCCGGCGACCACACCGACAGCTCCGCCTGCACCGCGCTGACCGGGAAGACCTGCTGCACCCGCTCCAGCTGGCGGATCGTTCCGTCGTGCAGTCGCGCACCGGACCGGCGCCGGCCGCGCGCGCCCACCGCGCACAGGCCGAGCGCCCGCACCTTCCCGGCCCGCACGAGTTCCGCCATCGCCCCCCAGGTCTCCTCGACCGGGACCTCGGGATCGGCGCGGTGCAACTGGTAGAGGTCGATCACGTCCGTCTGGAGACGCCTGAGCGAGGCGTCGCACGCCCGCCGCACATAGCCGGGACGCCCGTTGGCCACGATGTGCTGCTCGCCCACCAGCAGACCGACCTTCGTCGAGACGAAGGCGTCGGACCGCCGCTCCTTCAGCACCCGCCCCAGCAGCAGCTCGTTGGTGAACGGGCCGTACATGTCGGCCGTGTCCAGCAGCGTCGAGCCCAGGTCCAGCGCCCGGTGCACAGCCCTGAGCGACTCCGTCCCCCGCTGCCGCGACGCGCTGTACGCCCAGCTCATCGGCATGCACCCCAGCCCTACGGCCCCCACCGCGAGTGCCGCCGCGCCGATCGTCCTGCGCTCCACTTGGCCGTAACCCTCCCTCTCTCAGGGCCCACCAACCTAACCTCTGGCCGCGCGTGCCCCTGGCATAGCCTCCTGAGCATGACTGCTGACGTATGGCTGCCCATTCCGCCGGACGAGATCGCGGGGCTTCCGCAGGGGCCCACCTACCGTTTCTGGGACGGCGCCGAGGAGTTCCCCGCGGACCCCGCCGACTGCGCCTTCTACGTCGTGCCGTACATGAAGCCCGGTGGCGTCGGTCTGCGTCCGATGCCCCGGATGAGTTCCGTACGGGTCGTGCAGACGCTGTCCGCCGGCACCGACCACGTGGAGCCGGGCCTGCGGCACCTGCCGCCGGGCGTACGGCTGTGCAACGCGCGCGGGGTGCACGAGGCGAGTACCAGCGAGCTCGCCCTGACCCTCGTCCTGGCCTCGCTGCGCGGCATCCCCGACTTCGTCCGGGCCCAGGACCGGGGCGAGTGGGGCGGAGGCTTCCGTCCCGCCCTCGCCGACAAGAACGTCCTCATCGTCGGCTACGGCTCGATCGGGGCCGCCATCGAGGACCGGCTCGTGCCTTTCGAGGTCGCGCGGGTGGCGCGCGTGGCGCGCTCCGCGCGCACCACGGAGCGCGGCCCGGTGCATCCGCTCACCGATCTTCACTCCCTGCTCCCGCAGGCCGATGTCGTCGTCCTGTCCACGCCCTTGACGGAGGCCACGCGCGGGCTGGTGGACGCGGACTTCCTGGCGCGGATGAAGGACGGCGCGCTGCTGGTGAACGTCGCGCGCGGCGGCGTGGTCGACACCAAGGCACTGCTCGCCGAGCTGGACAGCGGCCGTCTGACCGCCGCCCTCGACGTCACCGACCCCGAGCCGCTGCCCCCGGGCCATCCCCTGTGGCACGCGCCGGGCGTGCTGATAAGCCCCCACGTCGGCGGCCCCACATCCGCCTTCATGCCGCGTGCCAAGCGGCTTCTGACGGATCAGTTGCGCCGTTTCGTGAACCAGGAGCCGCTCGCCAACGTGGTCCTCACGACGGGCACGGCAAGCGTCTAGTCCGCTTCGGGCACGGTCCGCGACTCTGCGAACGCGTTCCGTACCCGTATCTGCGCTGGTGGTCACGGAGCGTAGAGAAGCTATGTCCCTGAGTGACGAGACTGGTGTATCGTCCCGGCAGGGGCTGCGCCGCGCACCGTTCGGCGCCGGGGATGGACATTTCAAACTGCGAGGGGGGCGACGGGCGATGCACGGCCTATGGACGAACGATCCGACGCGGCGGGGCCGCCACCGGCGGTCCTGGCGCACGGCCGTGCGCAGACGCGGCCACCACAGCCATCACAGCCGGTACCACCACAGGCCCGGCGGTCGCCGGAGGCACGCCCATCCGGCGCACCGGAAGCCGGGGGACCCGGTCGCACGGACCGGGAGGCCCCGGTGAGCCCGCCACCGCCCGTCATGACCGCGTTCGACGGCGCCCTGCGGACGCCGTCCGCGCCGGGGGCGCTGCTGCCCCGGCAGCCGGCCGCCGACGGCCGTTCGAGACTGGCGCCGCAGCTCCTGCTGGCCCTGGTGTGCGCGGGGTACGCCATCGGTGCCGCGTGCGGCTGGGGTTCCAGCGAGGTCGCGCTGTTCATGGGCGACTTCGGGCTGAGCGCCGCGGCCGGCACCGCCGCCGTCTCGTGCGCGCTGTACGCCCGCGGCCGCCACGTCCGCTTTCGAACCGCCTGGCTGCTGTTCGCCCTCTCCTCGGCGATGGCGGCCCTGGGCAACTCGGTCTGGGGCTGGTACGAGGTCGTCCTCGGCTCGTCCGTGCCCAGTCCCAGTTACGCCGACCTGTTCTTCCTGTGCTTCGCGCCACCGGCGATCGTCGGCCTGCTCGTGCTCGCCAAGCGGCCGGTGAACAGGGCCGGGTGGGTGTGCCTGGCACTGGACTCGTGGCTGATCGGGGGCTCGCTGCTCACGTTGTCCTGGAGCCTCGCACTCGCCCAGGCGGCCAAGTTCGACGGGTCGAGCGTCGCGCACACCGCGCTCTCGCTGGCGTACCCGCTGCTGGACATCGCCCTGGTCTCCATGGTGCTCGTGCTGCACTTCCGGTGTTCCTCGATCAACCGCACCGCGGTGAACACGGCGATCGGCGCGCTCGCCCTGACCGTGCTGTGCGACGCCCTGTTCACCTCGCCGCTTCTGCACAACAACTACCGCTCGGGGCAACTGCTCGACGCCGGCTGGTTCGCCGGCTCCCTGCTCCTGGCGTATGCCCCGTGGGCGGCGCCCCGCCCGGGACAGCCGGCCGCCGAGCACTACGACACGGACCCGTACCAGACAGCGCCGTATCAGGCGGAGGGACACCAGTTGGACGGGCGTGAGCCGGACCCGCGCTCCGCCGACGGGCACGCGCGCGTGGCCGACGCCTACGGGCACATCCCCGAGGACCACGGCGACGTGCCGGCCGACCACGTGCCCGGGCGGCCGCCCGCCGTGCGCCCCGCGCACGGCGGGCCGCCCGCGCAGGGCACGGATCACGGCCGGTACCCGTCCGGCCGGCCCCTCGCGGGCTCCCTCGCCGCCCTCACTCCGTACCTCGCCGCGGCCGTGTGCACGCTGGGGGTCCTGTACAACGCGCTCAACGGCCACAGTGTCGACCGCGTGGTGCTGATCACCGCCGGCGCCGTCGTGCTGGTGCTCGTCGTGCGCCAGGGCATCGTGCTGCGCGACAACATCGCGCTCACCCAGGAACTGGCCCAGAAGGAGAACCACTTCCGCTCCCTGGTGCAGAGCTCCAGCGACGTCATCATGATCGCCGCGCCCAACGGGATCCTGCGGTACGTCTCCCCGGCCGCCGCCGGGGTGTACGGGCGGCCGGCGGAGGAACTGGTCGGTACGGAACTGGCCGGGCTCATCCACCCGGAGGACCTGGGCTGCGTGGTGCACGAGGTGCGCCGCTTCCTGGTCGCCAGCCCGCGCCGAGAGCCCACCGCGCGCATCGAGTGCCGCTTCCGCTCCGGCGACGGCGGCTGGCTCAACGTGGAGTCGACCATCAACCGCCACCACGGCGGCCTCATCTTCAACAGCAGGGACGTGACCGAGAGGGTGCGCCTCCAGGCGCAGCTCCAGCACAACGCCGAGCACGACCCGCTCACCGACCTGCCCAACCGGGCGCTGTTCACCAAGCGCGTCCAGCAGGCCCTGTCCGGCCGCCGCTCGACCGACCACGGCACCGCCGTGCTCTTCATCGACCTCGACGGCTTCAAGGCCGTCAACGACACGATCGGGCACCAGGCCGGGGACGAGCTGCTCGTCCAGGCCGCCCGCAGACTCCAGGAGGCGGTACGGCACGGGGACACCGCGTCCAGACTGGGCGGCGACGAGTTCGCGGCCCTGATCGTCGGGGACGGCACCCGCGATCGCACCGCCCGTGAACGGCACATCCTGGAACTCGCCGACCGCCTCAGGGTGACGCTGTCGCAGCCGTACCTCATCGACGGCAACGATGTCCGCGTGGCCGCCTCCATCGGCGTGGCCTTCGCCGAACAGGGCCTCGGCGCGGGGGAGTTGCTGCGCAACGCCGACCTCGCCATGTACCGTGCCAAGGCGGCCGGAAAGGGCCGGGTCGAGCTGTACAAGCCGCAGATGCAGCAGGACGTCGTCCGCAAGGCGGAGCTGGCCACCCGGCTCAGAAACGCCCTGCACGAGGGCGAGTTCACCCTGCTGCACCAGCCGGTGGTCCGTCTGGACGACGGCCGGATCACCTCGGTCGCCGCCCAGGCGCGCTGGCGGTCCTCGCAGGGCGTGCTCTTCACGCCCGCCGAGTTCCTGCGGGTGGCCGAGGACAGCGACAGGACGGCCGAACTGGGCCGCTGGCTGCTGGAGGAGGCCGTCGCGCAGGCAGCCGAGCGCGCCACGGCCGGCCCGAACGTGTCCGTGGTGGTCCGGATGGGCGCCCGCCGTCTGGTGGACCGCTCGCTGCCGCCCGGCTCCGTGGAGGCCATGCTGACCCGGCACGGGCTGCCGTCCGGTGCCCTGGAGATCGAGCTGTCCGACACCGACCCGCGGGTGCCGCTGGACGAGCTGGAGCGGCGCCTGGCCGCGCTGCGGCGGCTCGGTGTGCGCATCGCGCTGGACGGCTTCGGCAGCGGCCACGGGGCCGTCACGGCCCTCAGAAGGCTTCCTGTCGACGCGCTGAGGCTCGACCGCAGCCTGGTCGAGGGCGTCGTCGAGTCCGCCCGGCTGCACAAGATCACCAGCGGTCTGCTCCGGATCGCAGCCGACCTCGGGCTCCGGTCCGTGGCCGACGGCGTGGACCTGCCGGAGCAGGTCGTGGCCCTGCGCGCGATGGGCTGCACCCACGGGCAGGGCATGGCGTTCTCCGGCCCGCTGGACGAGTACCGGCTGCGCCGGGCGCTCACCTCCGGCCGCTACCCGGTGCCGCACGGTCCGGCCGAACCTGTGTTCGCCGGGGGGAGCGCCGGGGCCTACACCGCGCAGGTGCCTGTCGTCTTCGGAGGCGGGACGGTCCTCCGCTCACATGATGAGACTCCCGTCCCACCCACTTGACACCGGGTGCGTGCCGGAGGGAGGGTCATTTCCATGCGCACCCGAATTCTCGTACTTGGACAGCGCGTCGGCTGAGCTGGGACCCACCGGACGACGATCCGGAACCCAGCGACCACACCGGCGCGCTTCCCCTCGCTTGCCTTGCGGCACGAGGGGTTTTTTGTTGCACGAGCACCTGGCGTGCAGCGTCCGAACTCCGCCCAAACCTCGCAAAAACCCTCAGCATCGAGAAGAGAATGCCGATGACCGAGCAGGCCACCGGGGCCCCTCATCCGCAGCCGCGGCCCCGATCCGGAGGACACCCGTCCGCGCCCGAGCACGTCACGGGTGCGAAGTCCCTCATCCGCTCGCTTGAGGAGGTCGGGGTCGACACCGTATTCGGCATTCCCGGCGGCACGATCCTTCCCGCGTACGACCCGATGATGGACTCCAGCCGGGTGCGCCACGTGCTCGTCCGTCACGAGCAGGGTGCGGGCCACGCGGCCACCGGTTACGCACAGGCGACCGGCAAGGTCGGCGTCTGCATGGCCACTTCTGGCCCCGGTGCCACCAACCTGGTGACGCCGATCGCCGACGCGAACATGGACTCGGTGCCGCTGGTCGCGATCACCGGCCAGGTCGTCTCCAAGGCGATCGGCACGGACGCCTTCCAGGAGGCGGACATCGTCGGCATCACGATGCCGATCACCAAGCACAGCTTCCTGGTCACCAAAGCCGAGGACATCCCGAAGACGATCGCAGAGGCGTTCCACATCGCCTCGACCGGTCGCCCCGGTCCCGTCCTCGTCGACATTCCGAAGGACGTGCTGCAGACGCAGACGACCTTCTCCTGGCCGCCGGTCATGGACCTGCCCGGCTACCGCCCGGTCACCAAGCCGCACGCCAAGCAGATCCGCGAGGCGGCCAAGCTCATCACCTCCGCGCGACGGCCCGTGCTCTACGTCGGCGGCGGCGTCATCAAGGCCGGCGCCACGGCCGAGCTGAAGGTCCTCGCGGAACTCACCGGAGCGCCCGTCACCACCACCCTGATGGCGCTCGGCGCATTCCCCGACAGCCACCCGCTGCACGTGGGAATGCCGGGCATGCACGGTGCGGTCACCGCCGTCACCGCGCTGCAGAAGGCCGACCTGATCGTCGCCCTCGGAGCCCGCTTCGACGACCGCGTCACCGGCAAGCTGGACAGCTTCGCCCCGTACGCCAAGATCGTCCACGCCGACGTCGACCCGGCCGAGATCGGCAAGAACCGCGCCGCCGACGTGCCGATCGTCGGGGACGCCCGCGAGGTCCTGGCCGACCTGATCCAGGCCGTCCAGAAGGAGCACAGCGAGGGCCACCGCGGCGACTACACCGCCTGGTGGAACGACCTCGCCCGCTGGCGCGAGACCTACCCGCTCGGCTACGAGCAGCCCGCGGACGGCTCGCTCTCCCCGCAGCAGGTCATCGAGCGCATCGGGCAGCTCGCCCCCGAGGGCACGATCTTCGCCGCGGGCGTCGGCCAGCACCAGATGTGGGCCGCGCACTTCATCCAGTACGACAAGCCCGCCACCTGGCTGAACTCCGGCGGCGCCGGAACCATGGGCTACGCAGTCCCGGCCGCCATGGGCGCCAAGGCCGGACAGCCCGGCAGGACCGTCTGGGCGATCGACGGCGACGGCTGCTTCCAGATGACCAACCAGGAACTCACCACCTGCGCGCTGAACAACATCCCGATCAAGGTCGCCGTCATCAACAACGGCGCCCTCGGGATGGTCCGCCAGTGGCAGACCCTGTTCTACAACCAGCGGTACTCCAACACGGTGCTGCACTCCGGCCCCGACGACGTCAACCCGGAGGCCAGGGGCACCCGCGTCCCCGACTTCGTGAAGCTGTCGGAGGCCATGGGCTGCCACGCCATCCGCTGCGAGTCCCCGGAGGACCTCGACAAGGTCATCGAGGAGGCGAACTCCATCAACGACCGCCCGGTCGTCGTCGACTTCATCGTCCACGAGGACGCGATGGTCTGGCCGATGGTCGCCGCCGGCACCTCCAACGACGAGATCATGGCCGCCCGCGACGTCCGCCCCGACTTCGGCGACAACGAAGACGACTGACAGAGAGCTGAGTGAGAACCATGTCCAAGCACACCCTCTCGGTCCTCGTCGAGAACACGCCCGGCATCCTCGCCCGGATCGCCGCCCTGTTCTCCCGCCGCGGCTTCAACATCGACTCCCTCGCGGTCGGCGTCACCGAGCACCCCGACATCTCCCGCATCACCATCGTGGTCAGCGTCGAGGACTTCCCGCTGGAGCAGGTGACCAAGCAGCTCAACAAGCTGGTCAACGTGCTGAAGATCGTCGAGCTGGAGCCGTCGCATGCCGTGCAGCGCGAACTCGTCCTGGTGAAGGTGCGCGCCGACAACGAGACGCGCTCCCAGATCGTCGAGATCGTCCAGCTGTTCCGCGCCAAGACCGTCGACGTCTCCCCGGAGGCGGTGACCATCGAGGCCACCGGTTCCAGCGACAAGCTTTCGGCCATGCTCAGGATGCTGGAGCCGTTCGGCATCAAGGAGCTGGTCCAGTCCGGAACGATCGCGATCGGACGCGGTGCCCGCTCGATCACCGACCGGTCGCTGCGCGCCCTGGACCGTTCCGCATGATCCGGGTCCGGGCGGCCGGGTGACACCGGCCGCCCGGATACCGAGACTCCGAGACCTTCCGTCCCCCCACCGGCATACGGTGGGAAGCACAAACTGCACACCAAGGAGAGAACCCAAAGTGGCCGAGCTGTTCTACGACGCTGACGCCGACCTGTCCATCATCCAGGGCCGCAAGGTCGCGGTCATCGGCTACGGCAGCCAGGGCCACGCCCACGCCCTGTCGCTGCGCGACTCCGGTGTCGACGTCCGGGTCGGTCTGCACGAGGGCTCCAAGTCCAAGGCCAAGGCCGAGGAGCAGGGCCTGCGCGTGGTCACCCCGGCGGAGGCCACCGCGGAGGCCGACGTCATCATGATCCTGGTGCCGGACCCGATCCAGGCCCAGGTCTACGAGGAGTCCATCGCCCCGAACCTGAAGGACGGCGACGCGCTGTTCTTCGGCCACGGCCTCAACATCCGCTTCGGCTTCATCAAGCCCCCGGCCGGCGTGGACGTCTGCATGGTCGCCCCCAAGGGCCCGGGCCACCTGGTGCGCCGCCAGTACGAGGAAGGCCGCGGCGTTCCCTGCATCGTCGCCGTCGAGCAGGACGCCTCGGGCAACGGCTTCGCGCTGGCCCTGTCGTACGCCAAGGGCATCGGCGGCACCCGCGCCGGCGTCATCAAGACGACCTTCACCGAGGAGACCGAGACCGACCTGTTCGGTGAGCAGGCCGTCCTGTGCGGTGGCACCGCGGCGCTGGTGAAGGCCGGCTTCGAGACCCTGGTCGAGGCGGGCTACCAGCCGGAGATCGCCTACTTCGAGTGCCTGCACGAGCTGAAGCTGATCGTCGACCTCATGTACGAGGGCGGCCTGGAGAAGATGCGCTGGTCGATCTCCGAGACCGCCGAGTGGGGCGACTACGTCACCGGCCCGCGCATCATCACCGACGCCACCAAGGCCGAGATGAAGAAGGTCCTCGCCGAGATCCAGGACGGCTCCTTCGCGCGCACCTGGATGGACGAGTACCACGGCGGTCTGAAGAAGTACAACGAGTACAAGAAGCAGGACTCCGAGCACCTGCTGGAGACCACCGGCAAGGAGCTGCGCAAGCTGATGAGCTGGGTGAACGAGGAGGCGTGAGCCTCGTGCCGAAGGGGCCGGGGCGATACCGCTCCGGCCCCTTCGGCGCACCCGGGCGACGCCGCCGGTCCGTGGCCGGTTCGCGGTGTTGTCCCGCCCGTCCAGCCACGGACGGGTGATCCTTCCGCAGTGGCGCAATACGATGCATACGGCGCCACTACACTTCTGAACTACAACGCGTCAGGCCCACAGCGTCGTGCGTCTTCCACGCGGCTAGCCCCCTCCTCAGCCTGCGGCCGTCGGGACACGGCCGTCCGCATGCTCCCCCCTAGCTTTTCAAGGCATGGGAGGTGCCCCCAGATCTGTGAGGACTCACGTGAGCTCGAAACCCGTCGTACTCATTGCTGAAGAGCTGTCGCCCGCGACCGTCGACGCGCTCGGCCCGGACTTCGAGATCCGGCACTGCAACGGCGCCGACCGGGCCGAATTGCTCCCCGCTATCGCCGACGTGGACGCGATCCTGATCCGCTCGGCGACCAAGGTCGACGCCGAGGCCGTCGCCGCGGCGACCAAGCTCAAGGTTGTCGCACGAGCCGGCGTCGGCCTGGACAACGTCGACGTCTCCGCCGCCACCAAGGCCGGCGTGATGGTCGTGAACGCCCCGACCTCCAACATCGTGACCGCCGCCGAGCTGGCCTGCGGTCTGCTCCTCGCCACCGCCCGCAACATCCCGCAGGCCAACGCCGCGTTGAAGAACGGCGAGTGGAAGCGCAGCAAGTACACCGGCGTGGAACTCGCCGAGAAGACCCTCGGCGTCGTCGGCCTCGGCCGCATCGGCGCCCTGGTCGCCCAGCGCATGTCGGCCTTCGGCATGAAGGTCGTCGCCTACGACCCGTACGTGCAGCCCGCGCGGGCCGCGCAGATGGGCGTCAAGGTGCTGACGCTGGACGAGCTGCTCGAGGTCTCCGACTTCATCACCGTGCACCTGCCCAAGACGCCCGAGACCCTCGGCCTGATCGGCGAGGAGGCGCTGCACAAGGTCAAGCCGAGCGTGCGCATCGTCAACGCCGCGCGCGGCGGGATCGTCGACGAGGAGGCGCTGTACTCGGCCCTCAAGGAAGGCCGCGTGGCGGGCGCCGGTCTGGACGTGTACGCCAAGGAGCCGTGCACGGACTCGCCGCTGTTCGAGTTCGACCAGGTCGTGTCCACCCCGCACCTGGGCGCCTCCACCGACGAGGCCCAGGAGAAGGCCGGCATCGCCGTCGCCAAGTCCGTCCGCCTCGCCCTCGCCGGCGAGCTCGTCCCGGACGCGGTGAACGTCCAGGGCGGCGTCATCGCCCAGGACGTCAAGCCGGGCCTGCCGCTCGCCGAGCGCCTCGGCCGTATCTTCACCGCGCTCGCGGGCGAGGTCGCGGTCCGCCTCGACGTCGAGGTGTACGGCGAGATCACCCAGCACGACGTGAAGGTGCTGGAACTCTCCGCGCTCAAGGGCGTCTTCGAGGACGTCGTCGACGAGACGGTGTCCTACGTCAACGCGCCGCTGTTCGCCCAGGAGCGGGGTGTGGAGGTGCGCCTGACCACCAGCTCGGAGTCGGCCGACCACCGCAACGTCGTCACCGTGCGCGGCACGCTCGCGGACGGCGATGAGGTCTCCGTCTCCGGCACGCTGGCCGGCCCCAAGCACCTCCAGAAGATCGTCGCGGTCGGTGAGTACGACGTCGACCTCGCGCTCGCCGACCACATGGTCGTGCTGCGCTACGAGGACCGTCCCGGTGTCGTCGGCACCGTCGGCCGTGTCATCGGCGAGGCCGGCATCAACATCGCCGGTATGCAGGTCGCCCGCGCGGTCGCGGGCGGGGAGGCGCTGGCAGTGCTGACGGTCGACGACACGGTGCCCTCCGGGGTGCTTGCGGAGGTTGCGGAGGAGATCGGAGCCACGTCCGCCCGCTCGGTCAACCTGGTCTGAAGCCGCTGTTCGTTTCAGGCGACCCCCGGTTGAGGTCGCCGGCCCCGGGGGCGCTGCCCCCGGACCCCCGTTCGCCCTGAACGGGATCGTCCTCAAACGCCGGACGGGCTGCTCGAGCCCGTCCGGCGTTTTCCTGTGCTGTGGACGGCTCTCAGGCCGCAGCCTCCGCCACCTCGACTTCCGCGGCCGCCGCTGCCGCCTCCCTGACGTGGATGCGGCGCAGTGTCGTCGCCGCACCGGCCGCCGCGAGGAGCAGGACCGCCGCCCCGGTGAGCGCCGCGCCGTGCATCCCGCTGGTGAAGGCTTCCCGGGCGGCGGTGGCCAGGGCGTCTCCCGCGCGCCCCGGCACCTGCCGGGCGACGGCCAGCGCGCCACCCAGGGTCTCGTGCGCCGCCGCCGGGGCGGAGGACGGAACCCCATGGCGGTAGATCGCCGTGCCGATCGAGCCGAGGACCGCCATACCCAGGGCGCCGCCGAACTCCGCGCCGGTCTCCAGCAGCGAGGAAGCCGCGCCTGCCTTCTCCACCGGGGCCGCGCTCAGCGCCAGGTCGGTCATCTGGGACAGCACCGTCACGATGCCCGAGGCGAGGACCCCGGCCGCGACCAGCACCAGCCAGAGCGAGTCCGTGCCGGCCAGGGCCAGCAGGCCGTAGCCCACCGCGGCGATCGCGAAGCCCGCCGTCACGACGTAGGCCCGGTTCACGCCCTTCTGGACCAGCGCGGCGGCCGTCGGCGCGGCCATCCCGATCGGCACGGACGGCAGCAGCGCCCACAGGGCCGCCTCCATCGCGCTCTTGCCGAGCACCGACTGGAGGTACTGCGTGGTGAAGAACGCCGAGCCCAACATCGCGAAGGACGAGACGAGGTTGAGGACCACCGCGGGCGCGAAGCCCCGGCCGCGGAACAGGGCCGGCGAGATCATCGGCGAGGCCGCCGTGCGCTGGCGGCGGACGAAGAGGGCGGCGAAGAGCAGTCCGACGGCGACGGAGACGACGTACAGCAGATGCGCGCCCTCGGACGGGATCTTCTTCAGGCCGTAGATCACGGGGAGCACCGCCGCCATGGACAGCGGCACGCCCAGCAGGTCGAAGCGGCCCGGCTCGGAACTCTTCGACTCGGGGAGCAGGAACGGGCCGAGCGCCAGCAGCAGCACCATCGCGGGCAGGTTGACCAGGAACACCGAGCCCCACCAGAAGAACTGGACCAGCACGCCACTCAGCACGGATCCGAGCGCGATCCCGGCGGTCATCACACCGGACCAGATGCCGATGGCCTTCGCGCGCTGGGCGGGGTCGGTGAACATCGTGCGGACCAGCGCCATCGTGGACGGCATCAGGGTCGCCCCGCCGATGCCGAGGACCGCGCGGGCGGCGATCAGGGTTTCGGCGCTGCCCGCGTACGCCGCCACCAGCGAGGCGGCTCCGAAGGCGGCGGCGCCGATCAGCAGCAGTCTGCGGCGGCCGATGCGGTCGCCGAGCGAGCCCATCGTCATCAGCAGGCCGGCCAGGACGAAGGCGTAGATGTCGAAGATCCACAGCTGCTGGGTACCGCTCGGCTCCAGGTCCGCGCTGATCGCCGGGATGGCGAAGTACAGGACCGAGACGTCCATCGAGACCAGCAGCAGCGGCAGCATCAGCACGCCGAGAGCGGTCCATTCGCGGCGCCCGGCGCGCGGCGGGTTCGCGGACGGGGTCGTGGTGGTGCTCGTCGAGTTCGTCATGCTCAGTAATGTACGAGTGTCTTAAACGCTTGTCTAGGACATTTGTATAAGTCATGCGTCTAGGACGGCTGTATGGATCGCGGGTAGGCTGGTCGGCATGGGACACCGTGAGGACCTGCTCGAGGGCGCCAAGCGCTGCCTGCTGCAGAAGGGGTTCGTGCGCACGACCGCGCGCGACATCGTCAAGGAGTCGGGGACCAACCTCGCCTCGATCGGCTATCACTACGGCTCGAAGGACGCGCTGCTGGTCCAGGCCTACGTCTCGTTGATCGAAGGCGTGGGGGAGGCCCAGGAGGGCCAAGGCCAGAGTCAGGGCCAGGGCTGGGGCGCCGGTGGCGCGGAGACGGCGCCCCTGGGGTCGCTGGAGCGCTTCCGGGGCGTGTGGGCGAACGTCATCGGTTCGCTTCCCGAGTCGCGGGCGATCTGGCTGCTGAGCTTCGAGCTCGTTCTCCAGGGCGACCGGATTCCGGAGGTGCGCCGGATGCTGGGCGAGGCTCAGCGGGACGGGCGTTCGGGTTTGGCCTCCCTGTTCACCGGCATCCCGGAGAGCGAACTCGACAAGGAGACCGTCGAGACGGAGGGCCGGTTCTACATGACCCTCCTCAACGGGCTGATGGTGCAGTGGCTCTTCGACCCCGACTCGGCGACCCACGCCGAGCAGCTCACCGAAGGACTGCGCCGGGTGATCGCGGGGACCGCGGCCGCCTCCTAGAGTCGCGCCGCCTTCAGTGCCATGTGCAGCAGCAGCCGGTCCTCGCCGTCATCCAGGTCGAGGCCCGTCAGCTGCTCCACCCGGGACAGGCGGTAGTACAGGGTCTGGCGGTGGATGCCCAGCTCGGCGGCGGTGCGCCCGGCCTGCCCCGCACAGTCGAGGTAGACCTCGGCGGTGCGGGCCAGCTCCCGGTGGGCGGGGGAGAGCAGCCCGTGCAGGGCGGGATCGTGCGCGGCCTCCGGCGGAAGCCCGGTGAGCAGGCGGTACGGCCCGATGGCCGCCCACCGCGCGACCGGCCCCAGCCGCGGCTCCGCCAGCGCGGCCCGCGCCGCCGCCGAGGCCTCCGCCCACGCCGTACCCAGTTCGGCGAGCCCCGTCCGCGCCGCGGCGATCCCCGCGGCCACCCCGCCGCCACCTCCGCCGGACGGCCCCGACGCGGCCGCCCGCTCCAGCAGGCGGGTCGCCGCCGACACCGCTGGTGTCAGGGTGTCCGTGGCGCGCAGGCTGACCAGCAGCACCAGGCTCTGGCCGGTCGTCCCCCAGGGAATCGCGCACAGGGCCCTGGCGCCGGGCAGGGTGCGCACCGAGGGGGCGTCGTCCGGGTCCGCCGACGGCCAGGGGGCCACGCACACCACCGTGTGCGGTCCGTCCGCGCGGACGCCCAGGGCCGTCCGCAGCTCCGCCACCGCCATGTCCTGCGGCCAGCCCGGCTCGGCGGTCAGCACCGCCCGCAGCTCCCGGGTCAGGTCCGCGCCGTGCTGGGCCTCGTCCGCCAGCAGCGCGCCGATCCGCCCGGTCACCAGCATGGCCGCGGCCAGCTGCTGCTCGGTGGGACCGGGTTCGTAGTCAAGCAGCCAGACGTAACCGAGGACGACGCCCCGATGGCGGACCGGAAGGCAGATCCGTCCCCGGTACACGCCCGCCTCCGGGGTCCGCGGGATCCGCACCGGACCGGTCGCCCGGGTAATGCCGAAGCTTTCGAACCAGTGGCGGACGGCCGCCGTGGAGCGGCGGGTGAGGATCGAGCGGGTGCGCACCGGGTCCAGGGCGGACGGATCCAGGTCGCCCTCACTGTCGTAGGCGCCGAAGGCGATCAGCTCGAAGTTCCGGTTCTCCAGGGTGGCCGGCGCGCCGAGCAGCTCCGAGATCTCGTCGACGAGCTCCTGGTAGTCACCCTTGTAACTGGATGTCACTCGGGCATTCTCCCGCATTTCCGCAGGGCCTTCATACATCTGTCTGAGATCAGGTGCGCGGATGCGTGACAGCTGTCGATGGCCGACGATCTGAGGAAACCTTTACTTTCACGGTGGTTCTCCGTGCCGCCCCCGAACCGTCGGGCTGCGGCCTTGTTGCTTGTTTGTGTGGAGGTGCCCCGTGCTGGGTCCCGTGATTCTCGCCGCGTCGCGCAGCGACCGGATGCGACGCCTGATCTCGGCGGCCCCGGGGACGAAGCAGGTCGTCGACCGCTTCATCCCGGGCGAGACCGTGGGCGACATCGTCCCGATCATCGAGGACCTCACCGGCAGGGGCCTGGAACTGACCATGGACGTGGTCGGTGAGGACATCACCACCCCCGAACAGGCCGCCGCCGCACGGGACGCGTACCTGGAGCTGATCGACCGGATCAAGGACCTGGAGCTCGGCCCGAAGGTCGAGATGTCCGTGAAGCTGTCCATGTTCGGCCAGGCCCTGGAGCACGGCCACGAGCTGGCGCTGAAGAACGTCCGCCCGGTCGTCGAGGCCGCCGCCGCCATCGGCACGACGGTCACCCTGGACGCCGAGGACCACACCACCCTCGACTCGATGTTCGCCATCCACGAGGAACTGCGGAAGGACTTCCCGCAGACCGGCTGTGTCATCCAGGCCTACCTCTTCCGCACCGAGGCCGACGCCCGCCGCCTCGCCGCGAACGGCAGCCGGGTCCGCCTGGTGAAGGGCGCCTACAAGGAGCCCGCCGAGGTCGCCTACCAGAACAAGCACGAGATCGACAAGGCGTACGTCCGCATCCTGCGCGTTCTGATGGAGGGCGACGGCTACCCGATGATCGGCTCCCACGACCCGCGCCTGATCTCGATCGGGCAGGAACTGGCCCGCACCGCCGGCCGTAAGCTCGACGAGTACGAGTTCCAGATGCTGTACGGCATCCGCAGCGACGAGCACCTGCGCCTGGCCGCCGAGGGTCACCGCATGCGCGTCTACACCGCCTTCGGCACCGACTGGTACGGCTACTTCATGCGCCGCCTCGCGGAGAAGCCGGCCAACCTGCGCTTCTTCCTCCGTTCGATGGTCAGCAAGGGCTGAGCCTCCGCACCCCGCTCGCAACACCGCTCAAGTCAAGGAGTTCGGAACCCATGGACGCTGTGACCCAGGTCCCCACGCCCGTCAACGAGCCGGTGCACGGCTACGCCCCCGGCTCGCCCGAGCGCGCCCGCCTGGAGGCCAAGCTCAAGGAGCTGGCCGAGAACCCGATCGACCTGCCCTGCACCATCGACGGTGAGAAGCGCATGGGCGGCGGCGACTCCTTCGAGGTCGTCCAGCCGCACAACCACAAGGCCGTCATCGGCACCTACCGCAACGCCACGAAGGCCGACGCCCAGGACGCGATCGACGCCGCCCTGGCCGCGGCCCCGGCCTGGCGCGCGATGTCCTTCGACGACCGTGCCGCGATCATCCTGCGCGCCGCCGAGCTGCTGTCCGGCCCCTGGCGCGAGACGATCGCCGCCTCCACGATGCTCGGCCAGTCCAAGACCGCGCAGCAGGCCGAGATCGACAGCCCCTGTGAGCTGGTGGACTTCTGGCGCTTCAACGTCCACTACGCCCGCCAGATCCTCGCCGAGCAGCCCCCGGCCAACTCCCCGGGCGTGTGGAACCGCATGGACCACCGTCCGCTGGAGGGCTTCGTCTACGCGATCACGCCGTTCAACTTCTCGGCGATCGCGGCCAACCTGCCCACCGCGCCGGCCCTCATGGGCAACGTGGTCATCTGGAAGCCGTCCCCGACCCAGACGCACGCCGCCGTGCTGCTCATGCAGCTGCTGGAGGAGGCGGGCCTGCCCAAGGGCGTCATCAACCTCGTCACCGGTGACGGCATCGAGGTCTCCGAGGTCGCCCTGAACCACCGCGAACTGGCCGGCATCCACTTCACCGGTTCGACCAAGACCTTCCAGTACCTGTGGAAGACGGTCGGCAACAACATCGAGAAGTACCGCGCCTACCCGCGCCTGGTCGGCGAGACCGGCGGCAAGGACTTCGTGGTGGCCCACCCGTCGGCCGACCGCGCGGTGCTGAAGACCGCGCTGACCCGCGGTGCCTTCGAGTACCAGGGCCAGAAGTGCAGCGCCACCTCCCGCGCCTACATCCCGGCGTCGATCTGGAACTCCGGCTTCAAGGAGGAGTTCGCCGCCGAGGTCGACTCCCTGACCATGGGTGACGTCACCGACCTGTCGCACTTCATCGGCGCGGTCATCGACGACCGCTCCTTCGCGAAGAACAAGGCGGCGATCGACCGGGCCCAGGAGGACCCGTCCTGCACGATCGTCGCGGGCGGCACCTACGACGACTCGGTCGGCTACTTCGTCCGCCCGACCGTCATCGAGTGCACCGACCCGGAGAACGAGGTCTTCACGACCGAGTACTTCGGCCCGATCCTCGCGGTGTACGTCTACGACGACAGCTCGGCCGAGAAGTACGACGAGATGCTGACCCAGATGGAGTCGGTGTCGGACTACGCCCTGACCGGCTCGGTCATCGCCGGCGACCGCGCCGCCGCGGCGTACACGATGGAGAAGCTGCGCTACGCGGCCGGCAACTTCTACATCAACGACAAGTCGACCGGCGCCGTGGTCGGCCAGCAGCCCTTCGGCGGCGGCCGCGCCTCCGGCACCAACGACAAGGCCGGCGCCCCGCAGAACCTGATGCGCTGGACCCTGACCCGCGCCATCAAGGAGACCCTGGTCGCGCCGACCGACTACTCCTACCCGCACATGGGCTGACGCCCGCGCGGCACCCCTGAACCCCGCCCCCGCTCCGGAAGCACCCCTCCGGACCGGGGGCGGAGCCATTCGGGTAGAGGAAAAAGCCCAGGTCAGGGGGGTGGGACCCAATCCACTGTCTCAGATAGTAGGAAGTCCGAGTAATTGTGGAGACAGGCGCCCGGTCCTCACTTAGTTTTGTAGGAACCGAGCGTCTCGCTTGATCCAGCGAATGGCGGTCGTGAGCCGGGCCCGTGCAGGTCACCCCTGCGGCAGGCTTTCCGCCCCTTCCGGGGGGTGCCGCCCACGCCCATTAGGCAGTGGGGGAGTCTCGTCAGTCTTCTTTTCCGTACTCCGTGCTGCTCGAAGGAGTCGTTCCCATGCCCGAGACGACCGTCCGCCGCCGCGTCCGCCACATCCCGCGCACCAGCGAATCCGACCGCAAGAACGCCGCCGCCGCCCTCCAGCGCGCCCTCGACCGCCGCGACAACGGCGGCCAGACGGGTCACTGAGGTCCCGGAGTCTCCCCGGGGTGTCCGGATCGCGGACGCTCCGTGTCATCTCATGGGACGAGGAGTAGGGTGCCGGCATGTCTCGCAGCATCGATCTCGCAGTGATCCCCGGTGACGGAATCGGCCAGGAAGTCGTGGCCGAGGGCCTGAAGGTCCTGTCCGCCGCCCTACCGCAGGATGTGAAGCTGGAGACCAAGGAGTACGACTTCGGCGCCCGGCGCTACCACGCCACCGGGGAGACCCTCACCGACGCCGACCTGGAGCAGCTGGGGCGGCACGACGCCATCCTGCTCGGCGCCATCGGCGACCCGTCGGTGCCCTCCGGCGTCCTGGAGCGCGGCTTCCTGCTCAAGCTCCGCTTCGCCTTCGACCACCACGTCAACCTGCGCCCCAGCAAGCTCCTGCCGGGAGTGGCCACCCCGCTGGCGGGCGACCCGCGGATCGACTTCGTCGTCGTCCGCGAGGGCACCGAGGGCCCGTACACGGGCAACGGCGGCACCATCCGCAAGGGCACCGAGCACGAGGTCGCCACCGAGGTCTCCGTCAACACGGCCTTCGGTGTCGAGCGCGTGGTCCGCGACGCCTTCGCCCGCGCCCAGGCCCGTCCGCGCAAGAAGCTCACGCTGGTCCACAAGAACAACGTGCTGACCTTCGCGGGCCACCTGTGGACGAACATCTTCAACAAGGTGGCCGAGGAGTACCCCGAGGTCGCCACCGAGTACATCCACGTCGACGCGGCCACCATCTACCTGGTGACCCAGCCCGAGCGGTTCGACGTCATCGTCACCGACAACCTCTTCGGTGACATCATCACCGACCTCGCCGCAGCCGTCTCCGGTGGCATCGGCGTCGCCGCCTCCGGCAACATCAACCCGAGCGGCGACTTCCCGTCCATGTTCGAGCCCGTCCACGGCTCGGCCCCGGACATCGCAGGTCAGGGCAAGGCCGACCCCACCGCCACGGTCCTGTCCGTCGCCCTGCTGCTGCGCCACCTCGGCTACGAGTCCGAGGCGGCCCGGATCGAGGACGCCGTCTCCGCCGACCTCGCGGAGCGCGGCGCGCTGCCCGCGCGCACCACCGCCGAGATCGGCGACGCGCTCCGCGTACGAGTAGCGGGCTGACCCGGCCGCCTCTCGAAACTTCGAAGCCGTCGGGTCGCATCCGCGCCCGGCGGCTTCCCCCTGTCCGCCGTCGGGTGCCACCATCAGTCCCTGGGCCGCATTCACCCCGTTTTCTTCCGCCGTCGGCTCCGCGCGATAATCGAACGCGGAGCCGCGGTATGAGGGAATGCTCGAACGTCCTGGCTCAGGCCATCCGGCCGTACGGGCGTGAGCGCGGCCTGTCACAACAAACTCGGTGAAGGACACTCACTCATGACGACGCCCACGATCGAGCTCAAGCCTTCGGCCAACCCGCTCTCCGACGCGGAGCGGGAGGCGATCCTGGCCAACCCCGGATTCGGCCGCCACTTCACCGACCACATGGTGACGATCAGGTGGACGGAGGGCCGGGGCTGGCACGACGGCCAGCTCGTTCCGTACGCGCCGATCTCGCTCGACCCCGCCACGCACGTCCTGCACTACGCGCAGGAGATCTTCGAAGGCCTGAAGGCCTACCGCCGGCCCGACGGCTCGGTCGCCACGTTCCGCCCGGAGAAGAACGCCAGGCGCTTCCAGGCGTCCTCCCGCCGCCTGGCCATGCCCGAGCTGCCCGTCGAGACGTTCATCGAGGCCTGCGACGTCCTGGTCCGGCAGGACAAGGCGTGGGTCCCGGCGCACGGCGGCGAGGAGTCCCTGTACCTGCGCCCGTTCATGATCGCCACCGAGGTCGGGCTGGGTGTCAAGCCCGCCAACGAGTACCTGTTCCTCGTGATCGCCTCCCCGGCCGGCGCGTACTTCCCGGGCGGGGTGAAGCCCGTCTCCATCTGGGCCTCCGAGGACCGCGTCCGCGCCGTCCCCGGTGGCATGGGCGACGCCAAGACGGGCGGCAACTACGCGGCCTCCCTGCTCGCCCAGGCCGAGGCCGCCGCCGAGGGCTGCGACCAGGTCTGCTACCTCGACGCCGTGGAGCACAAGTGGGTCGAGGAACTCGGCGGTATGAACCTGTACTTCGTGTACGGCGACAAGATCGTCACGCCGTCCCTGAGCGGTTCGATCCTGGAGGGCGTCACCCGTGACTCGCTGCTGACGGTCGCCCGCGACCTCGGCTACGAGTCCGAGGAGGCCCGCGTCTCCATCGACCAGTGGCAGCGCGACTCCGAGAACGGCACGCTGACGGAGGTCTTCGCCTGCGGCACGGCCGCCGTCATCACCCCGGTCGGCACCGTCAAGCGCACGGGCGCCGAGTGGAAGCAGTCGGGCGGCGAGCCCGGCGAGGTCACGATGAAACTGCGCCGGGCCCTGTTGGACATCCAGCGCGGCGTCACCGAGGACAAGCACGGCTGGATGCACGCGCTGGCGTAGGCGCCCGCCCGGCCCTTCGCCTCACCGGCCGTTTCCCGCCTCCCCGTTCCCCGTCCGCCGTTCGCCGGCTTCGCGAACCGGCGAGCGGGGAACGGCCGTTGGCGGCGTGCTTCCCGGTCTCTTCCGACAGGGCCTAGACCCCGATGTCGGCGTGGGCCGGTTCCTTCGCGGCCTCGATGTGGACCGTCGGCTCGGGCCGCGGGGCGAGCAGCAGGTAGACCAGGCCGCCGACGGCTCCCGACAGCAGGAAGCTGCAGTCCACGCCGCCGGTCAGGGACAGCAGCGGTCCCTCGTACGACGGCAGGGACACCGCCAGCAGGCCCGCGCCGGCGCCCACCGCCCAGGAGACGGTCGCCTGGATGTTCCAGCCGGACCGGTACCAGTAGACACCGCCCCGGGAGCGCCGGTTGAAGACCTGCAGGGCGTCGGCGTCGTACACCCCGCGGCAGCGGGCGAAGCCGATGAGGGTGATGACCGCCCACGGGGTGCCGATCGCGGTGAGCAGGAGGACGAAGGAGGTCATCGCCGACTGCGCGTCCCAGGCGAAGTGGCCGGCGAAGACGCAGGCCGTGGCGACGACGGCGACCGTGTAGGTGGCGCGGGCTCGGGAGGCGCGCGGCAGGATGGCGTCCAGGTCGAGGCCCATCGAGTACAGCATCAGACCCGCGTTGCCGACCGAGCCCGCGGAGGCGGACAGCAGCAGCGGGATCAGGTACCAGGTGGGGGAGGCGTCCACCAGCGGCCCGGCGTAGTCGAGGGCGGCGCGGGCGCCGTAGGCCGTGAAGGTGCCGAACAGCTGCGGGACCAGCAGGCCGAGGATCAGGCCGAGCCAGGTGGCGTGCAGCACCCGGCGGGAGGAGTACCGGGTGGGGGAGATGTAGCGGGTGTAGTCGCCGAGGAGGGTGATGAAGGCGATCGGACCGGACAGTCCCGCGGCCACCGTCGCGAGGAACCACGTCGGCCAGAAGCCGCCCAGCAAGTAGCCGCCGGCCTCGGGCAGCGCGGCGGTGGTGAAGTGCGGGGCGTAGGCGATCACGCCGAGGATCAGCAGGGCGGTCATGCCGATCGCGAGCACGCGGGACATGGCGAGCAGCACCCGGTAGCCGTACACCGCGCCCGTGACGGTCGCCGCGGCGAGCAGGGTGTAGACGACGCCGTACGAGGCCGCGCTCGGCGTCAGTCCGAACAGCCGGTGCAGGACGGAGACCATCACGTCGCCGCCGATCCACACGGTCAGGGCGGTGTAGCCGAGGGCGAGCAGCAGCCCGACCACCGAGCCGACCAGCCGGCCGCGCACGCCGAACTGGGCGCCGGAGGAGGTCGACAGGTTGGTGCCGGTGCGCAGGGAGACCAGCGCGAGCGGGGCCGTGAACAGCGTGCCGACCACCGTGCCCACCACGATCGAGCTGACCGAGGCCCACCAGCCGAGCCCGAACGACGGCGGCAGCCAGCCGAAGATGATCACGCCGAGACACAGATTGGACCCCAGCAGGATCGACACCAGATCGCGCGGACCACTGGTCCGTTCCTCCTCGGGGATGGTGTCGACTCCGCGCTGTTCTATCGGCATGCAAGGTCTCCTTCGACGGCCGCCTGAGAGTTAGAGCGACGTTCAATGTGACGGTTGAATCGCTCACCCGTCAACGGTTCCTTTCTTTGAATTTCGCGTTTAGAGTGTTGTTCCAATTTGGCGATCAAGGAGGTGCCGCGGCGTGAGACTGACCCCCACCGAGCGCGACCGGCTGCTGCTGTTCACCGCCGCCGAACTGGCCCGCGCCCGCAGGGCCCGCGGCCTGAGGCTCAACGTGCCGGAGGCCACCGCCCTGATCGCCGACACGGTGTGCGAGGCAGCCCGCGACGGCGCCCGGCTCGCCGAGGCGATCGAGCGCGCCCGCACGGTGCTCGGCCCGGACGACGTCCTGCCCGGCGTGGCGGACGTGGTCACCGAGGTCCACGTCGAGGCCGTCTTCGACGACGGCTCACGGCTCGCGGTGGTCTCCGACCCGATCGCCGGGGGCGGGCTGGGCGAGCTGGGTCCGGGGGCGCTGCTGCCGGGACCGGAGCACGCCGAGCCGGAGGCGGCCGTACGGCTCACGGTCACCAACACCGCGGCCGTGCCGGTCTCCGTCACCTCGCACTTCCACTTCTTCGAGGCCAACCCACGCCTCGACTTCCCGCGCGAGCGGGCCTACGGCATGCGGCTCGCGGTGCCCGCCGGATCGTCCGTGCGGTTCGGGCCGGGCGAGAGTGCCGAGGTCGGCCTCGTGCCGATCGGCGGCGAGCGGATCGCGATCGGCTTCGCCGGCCTCGTCGACGGGCCCCTGGACGCGCCCGGGGCAAAGGAAGAGGCCCTGCGCCGGGCCGCCGCCTGCGGATACCTGGGAGCCGACCGATGAGCATCGACCCGTACGCGTACGCGGCCACCCACGGCCCGCGGGCCGGCGACCGCGTCCGCCTCGGCGACTCCGGCCTTGTGGTCCGGGTCGAGTCCGACGCGCAGGAGTACGGCGACGAGTTCCTCGCCGGCTTCGGCAAGACCGCACGGGACGGACTGCACCTCAAGGCGGCGGCGGTCCGCGAGACCTGCGACGTGGTGATCAGCAACGTCGTCGTCATCGACGCCGTGCAGGGCATCCGCAAGGTCTCCATAGGAATCCGCGAGGGCCGCATCCACTCCATCGGGCGGGCCGGGAACCCCGACACCCTCGACGGCGTCGACGTGGTCGTCGGCACCGGCACCACGATCGTGTCCGGCGAGGGGCTGATCGCCACCGCCGGCGCCGTCGACACCCATGTGCACCTGCTGTCGCCGCGCATCATGGAGGCCTCGCTCGCCTCCGGCGTGACCACCATCATCGGCCAGGAGTTCGGGCCGGTGTGGGGCGTCGGCGTCAACTCGCCGTGGGCGCTGCGGCACGCGTTCGGCGCCTTCGACGCCTGGCCGGTCAACATCGGCTTCCTGGGCCGCGGTTCGTCCTCGCACCCGCCCCCGCTGGTCGAGGCGCTGGCCGAGGGCGGCGCCCTGGGCTTCAAGGTGCACGAGGACATGGGCGCCCACACCCGCGCCCTCGACACCGCCCTGCGGGTCGCCGAGGAGCACGACGTACAAGTCGCCCTGCACAGCGACGGACTGAACGAGTGCCTGTCGGTCGAGGACACGCTGAGCGTCCTGGAGGGCCGCACGATCCACGCCTTCCACATCGAGGGCTGCGGCGGCGGACACGTCCCCAACGTGCTGAAGATGGCCGGGGTCCCGAACGTCATCGGCTCCTCCACCAACCCCACCCTGCCCTTCGGCCGGGACGCGGTAGCCGAGCACTACGGGATGATCGTCTCCGTCCACGACCTCAAGACCGACCTGCCCGGCGACGCCGCCATGGCCCGCGACCGCATCCGCGCCGGGACCATGGGCGCCGAGGACGTGCTGCACGACCTGGGCGCGATCGGCATCACCTCCTCCGACGCCCAGGGCATGGGCCGGGCCGGCGAGACCGTGCGCCGCACCTTCGCCATGGCCGGGAAGATGAAGGCCGAACTGGGCCCGGTCGACGGGGACGGCCCGGACGACGACAACGCGCGCGTCCTGCGCTACATCGCCAAGCTGACGATCAACCCGTCCATCGCGCACGGCCTCTCCCACGAGGTCGGCTCGATCGAGACCGGGAAGCTGGCCGACATCGTGCTGTGGCGCCCCGAGTTCTTCGGCGCCAAGCCGCAACTCGTCCTGAAGTCTGGCTTTCCCGCGTACGGCGTGGTGGGCGATCCCAACGCCGCCACCGACACCTGCGAACCCCTCGTACTGGGCCCGCAGTTCGGTGCGCACGGCGCCACCCCGGCCGAGATCTCGGTCGCGTTCGTCGCCCAGGCCGCCGTGGACCAGGGCCACGACACGATGCCCACCCGGCGGCGCCGGGTCGCCGTGCGCGGCACCCGCGGTATCGGCCCCGCCGACCTGCGCCTGAACTCCCGTACCGGATCCGTCGACGTCGACCAGCGCACCGGCGTGGTCACCCTGGACGGCGAGCCGATCCGCTCCGAGCCCGCCGACTCGGTCTCCCTCAACCGCCTGTACTTCCTGTGACCTCCGTGACCTCTGCGAGGACCCCCGACATGAACACCCCCGCCGTCGACGGCTTCCGCATGCCCGCCGAGTGGGCGCCGCACGAGCGCACCTGGATGGCGTGGCCGGGTCCCAACCCGACCTTCGACACCCCCGACGACGTCGCCGCCTCCCGCGCCGCCTGGGCCTCGGTGGCCCGTGCCGTGCGCCGCTTCGAGCCGGTGACGGTGGTCTGCGGCCCCGGCCAGTCGGCCGCGGCCCGCACCCTCCTGGGCGACGGCGTCGACACCGTCGAACGCGATCTGGACGACGCCTGGATGCGCGACATCGGCCCCACCTTCCTGACCGACGGCACGGGTCGACTCGCCGCCGTCGACTGGACGTTCAACGGCTGGGGGGCCCAGGACTGGGCACGCTGGGAGCACGACGCGAAGATCGCCGCGTATGTCTCGGACCTCGCGGGCGCGAAGACGTACGCCTCCCCGCTCGTCAACGAGGGCGGCGGGATCCACGTCGACGGCGAGGGCACGGTCCTGCTGACCGAGACCGTGCAGCTCGGCCCCGAGCGCAACCCGCACTGGACGAAGGAGCAGGTCGAGGCGGAGATCCACGCCCACCTCGGCACCCGCAAGGCGATCTGGCTGCCGCGCGGCCTGACCGGCGACTACCCTCCCTACGGCTACGGCACCCTCGGCCACGTCGACATCGTGGCCGCCTTCGCCCGCCCCGGCGTCGTCGTCGCCCACCACCAGCCGGACCCGGCCCACCCCGACCACGAGGTCACCAAGGAGGTCATCGGCATCCTGAAGTCGGCCACCGACGCCGACGGCCGCCCCCTGGAGGTCGTCGAAGTCCCCGCCCCCACCGTCCTGGAGGCGGACGGGCACTGGGCCGACTACTCCTACATCAACCACTACCTCTGCAACGGCGGCGTCGTCCTGTGCGCCTTCGACGACCCGCGCGACGAGCAGGCGGCCGGCATCTTCCGCCGGCTCTTCCCCGACCGCACGGTGACCCCGGTCGACGCCCGCGCCATCTTCGCCGGCGGCGGTGGCATCCACTGCATCACCCAGCAGCAGCCGAAGTCGGTCGTCAGTCGGCGGGCAGTCAGGTAGAACGTACGAGTGAACGTACTGGTCTGCGCGGCCTGCGCCCGACACCTCACCCAACCGCTGCGTCCGCTGCCCGAACTGCCGCCCCGCCCGGAGTACGACGGCCGGAAGAACCCGGACGGCTCGCGGCACGCCCCGCCGACCGTGCCGCCGGGCACGTACGCCGTGGATCCCGAGCCGTGCGGGGCGCCGTTCGTGCCGCACCCGGACCCGGAGTGGGCGGGAGCCGCCGTCCCCGGCGTGTGCGTGGGGGACCCCGACGGCCCGGGGCGCTTGATGTCGGCCGGGCCGCGCGACACCCTGGTGGTCGGCCCCGAGGACACGGCCGGTTTCCTGTCGTACAACCCCGCCCGCCAGGAGCACGGGTGCTGCGGGGCCACCGGCCAGGAGGGCCCGAACCAGATGTGCGGCGGGTGCGGAGTGGTGGTGGCGACGCTGTTCGGCGAGTGCTACGGCCCCTACGAGACCCACTTCCTGCCCGGCGCCGTACGGACGGTCCCGGCATGAGCACCGCCCCGGCGCCCCGCAGGCGTACCCCCGCGCCGCCGCGCGAGGAGGTCCTCGCCGCCGCCATGGAGATGATCGCCGACCGCGGTCTGGAGCAGCTCACCATGGCGGCGCTCGGCCGCGAGGTCGGGATGAGCAGCGGCCATCTGCTGTACTACTTCCGCTCCAAGGACGAACTGCTGCTGCAGACGCTGGAGTGGAGCGAGAGCCGGCTCGGGGCCGAGCGAGGCCGGCTGCTCACCCGTGCCGCCCCGGTCCGCGAACGCCTCGACGCCTACGTCGACCTGTACGTGCCGGACGGTCACCGCGACCCGCACTGGACGCTGTGGCTGGAGGTCTGGAACCGCTCGCTGAACGCCGGCGAGGACGCCCGCGACCGGCAGGCCGCCATCGAGGGCGCCTGGCACCGGGACCTGGCCGCGCTGGTCGCCGAGGGCGTCTCGCGCGGCGAGTTCCAGCCGGTCGACGCGGACCGCTTCGCGGCCCGGCTGCGGGCCCTCCTCGACGGCTTCTCCATCCACGTGGCGATCGGGCTGCGCGGCACCGACCGGTCCCAAGTCATGTGCCATGTAAGGGACTTCCTCGACGACGCGCTGAACCGGCCGGGGCTCGCGGACGCCTGACCAACCGCAGGGGTTGTACGTAAACCGGCGCATTGCCGCGGACCGGCCGGTGCGTTTGACTCCGGGGGAGTCCTCGGTGCGGGACCGGGGGACCGGGTTCGGGGGGAACCATGGCGATGGCCGCACACGTCCGCAGAGTCTCCGGCACCGTATCGGCGGCGGCCCTGCTGCTCGCGCTCGGCCCGGCCGCCGTCGCCGCGCCCCCCGCGCCGCGCGTCGAGCGGATCAGCACCGCCACCGACGGGAGCGAGCTGACCGCGGCGTCGGGCGGCGGCGTCATCAGCGGCGACGGCCGGTACGCCGTCTTCTCCTCGGCGGACCCCGAGGGCGGCATCGACACCCGCCTGTACCTCAAGGACCTGCGCACCGGCGCGCTTACCCAGGTCCCGGAGGACCTCGTCCACACCACGGGACCGATGCTCAGCGGTGACGGCCGCTACGTCGCCTACTCCAACGGCAACCGTTACCCCAAGCCGTACGTGTACGACCGGGTCACGGGACGTACGGAGCTGCTGTGGCCCGAGGAGCCGCCGCAGGACACCTCCTACGAGCTGGGCACCGCCGTCGCGATCAGCGCCGACGGCCGCCACGTGGCGTACACCCTCGGCAACCGTCACGGCGACGACTACGCACGCGTGCTCCACGTCCGCGACCTGGACACCGGAACCGACCGGCAGATCTCGCCCCTGCCGCCCGAGGGCCTGATCCGCGACGCCTGGCTCAGCGCCGACGGCCGCACGGTCGCCTACAGCGTGGCGGCCCGCACGGGCCAGGGCACCGAGGGACGGATCCACGTCGTCCGCGACGGACACGCGTCCGACATCGGCAGCGGCTTCTCGGCCACGCTCGTCCGGCTCTCCGACGACGGCCGCCGCGCCCTGTTCAACGCCGCGGCGGCCGAGGGGACGACCACCGCGTACCTCCAGGACCTGCGCACCGGACGCGTCCGGCAGGTGGCCGGCACCGCGGCGGTCGCCGCCGACGGCTCGCTGCGGCACGTGCTGCTGTCCGGCGACGGCGGACTCGACCTGCTCGCCCTGCCGTCCGGCAGGCGGCACCCGGTGGCCCCGGCGGGCGCCACCGCCCTTCCCCGCGCGGTCGACCGCAACGGCCACGCCGTCGTCTACTCCTCCCCGGCCGCCGACCTGGTGCCGCACGACACCAACGGCGTCCCGGACGTCTTCGTACGACGCCTGAACTGACCGCTCCGTTTGGCCGATTCCGGCGCGTTCCCACCGCCCGGCCGGGGCAGTGACGGCTCATGGGACGACAGCACTGGAAGAAGATCTGGATCGGCTCGGCCGGAAACATGGTGGAGTGGTACGACTGGTTCGTCTACGCCAGCTTCGCCACCTACTTCGCCGGGGCCTTCTTCCCGGACGGGAACCCGACCGCCCAGCTCATGAACACCGCGGGCATCTTCGCCGTCGGCTTCTTCATGCGCCCGGTCGGCGGCTGGCTGCTCGGCAGGGTCGGCGACCGCAGGGGCCGCAAGGCGGCCCTGACCCTGACCGTCACCCTCATGTCGGCGTCCGCCGTCCTCATCGCCGTGGCACCGACCTACGCCGTCGCCGGCTACGGCGGCGCCGTGGTCCTGCTCGCCGCACGCCTGCTCCAAGGACTGTCCGTGGGCGGTGAGTACGCGGCCAGCGCCACCTACCTCACCGAGGCCTCCGCCCCGCGCCACCGCGGCTTCGCCTCCAGCTTCCAGTACGTGTCCATGACCGCCGGCCAGATCCTCGGCCTGGGCCTGCAGATCCTGCTCCAGCGCACCATGTCCGACGAGGCCCTGCACAGCTACGGGTGGCGCATCCCGTTCGTGGTCGGCGCGCTCGGCGCGGCCGTGGTCTTCTACCTGCGCCGCAGCATGCTGGAGACCGAGGTGTACGAGGCCGACGCCACCGGCGGCGAGGAGCGCGGCACGCTGCGCGCGCTGTGGCGGCACAAGCGGGAGGCGTTCCTGGTGATCGCCCTGACGATGGGCGGCACCGTGGCGTACTACACGTACACCACGTACCTGACGAAGTACCTGGCCAACTCCGCGGGCCTGCCCAAGCAGACCGCGACCCTCGTCTCCTTCACCGCGCTGATCGTCTTCGCCTGCCTCCAGCCCCTCGCCGGGCGACTGTCCGACCGGATCGGCCGCCGACCGCTGCTGATCACCTTCGCGGTCGGCTCGACGGTCCTGACCGTGCCGATCATGACCCTGCTGCGGCGCGCGGACGGCTTCTGGCCGGCGCTCGGACTGTCCCTGCTCGCCCTGGTCGTGGTCACCGGCTACACCTCGATCAACGCGTGCGTGAAGGCGGAACTGTTCCCCACGGGCGTGCGCGCGCTCGGCGTGGCCCTGCCCTACGCCCTCGCCAACGCCCTCTTCGGCGGCACCGCGGAATACGTCGCCCTGTGGTTCAAGAGCGCTGGCGCGGAGTCCGGATTCTTCTGGTACGTGGCGGCCTGCGCGGCCGTCTCGCTCGTGGTCTACATCGCCATGCGGGAGACCAGGGACCTGGATCTGACGCGGGTGGAGGCCGCGGAGGCGTCCAGGCTGACGCCCGCATCCTGAGACGCGATGTCCGAAGGGCGCGGGACTGTGCCAAACTGCGTCCGTGCTCTCGTACGCCATGATTATTGGCAGCAGGCGCGCCGGTCCGCAGTGACCGCCACGTACGACCAGGTACGGGCGGCCATCGTCGTCCTCGACCCGCGCGCAGACCTCTCGCACCCGCGAGGGGTCTTTCGTTTTCCTGGCCCACCCACAGCCGGGACCGCTGCGCGAGGGACTATTGGGGGGACGGTGGAGCCGGTCATTGACGGCAAGACCGAGATTGCAAACAGGAGCCTTGAGACCATGACCGCATCCAGCCAGCTCGACGATTCGTTCCACGTCTTCGACACCACCCTGCGCGATGGTGCCCAGCGTGAGGGGATCAACCTCACGGTCGCCGACAAGCTGGCCATCGCTCGGCACCTGGACGACTTCGGCGTGGGCTTCATCGAGGGTGGCTGGCCCGGCGCGAACCCGCGGGACACCGAGTTCTTCGCCCGCGCCAAGCAGGAGGTCGACTTCCGGCACGCCAAGCTCGTCGCCTTCGGGGCGACCCGCCGGGCCGGCGCCAAGGCGGCGGACGACCCCCAGGTCAGGGCGCTGCTGGAGTCCGGCGCCGAGGTGATCACCCTGGTCGCCAAGTCGCACGACCGGCATGTGGAGCTGGCGCTGCGCACCACCTTGGAGGAGAACCTGGAGATGGTCCGCGACACCGTCTCCCACCTGCGTGCCGAGGGCCGCAGGCTCTTCGTCGACTGCGAGCACTTCTTCGACGGCTACCGCGCCAACCCTCAGTACGCCAAGGCCGTCGTCCGCACCGCCGCGGAGGCCGGCGCGGACGTGGTGATCCTCTGCGACACCAACGGCGGCATGCTGCCCGCCCAGGTCCAGGCGGTCGTCTCGACCGTCCTCGCGGACACCGGCGCCCGCCTCGGCATCCACGCCCAGGACGACACCGGCTGCGCGGTCGCCAACACCCTCGCGGCCGTCGACGCCGGCGCCACCCACGTGCAGTGCACGGCCAACGGCTACGGCGAGCGGGTCGGCAACGCCAACCTCTTCCCGGTGGTCGCGGCCCTGGAGCTGAAGTACGGCAAGCGGGTGCTGCCCGAGGGCCGGCTGCGCGAGATGACCCGCATCTCGCACGCCATCGCCGAGGTCGTCAACCTCACGCCCTCCACCCACCAGCCCTATGTGGGTGTTTCCGCCTTCGCCCACAAGGCCGGCCTGCACGCCTCAGCCATCAAGATCGACCCGGACCTCTACCAGCACATCGACCCCGAGCAGGTCGGCAACACCATGCGCATGCTGGTCTCCGACATGGCCGGCCGCGCCTCCATCGAGCTCAAGGGCAAGGAACTCGGCATCGACCTCGGCGACGACCGCGAGCTGGTCGGCCGCGTGGTCGAGCGGGTCAAGGAGCGCGAGCTCAAGGGCTACACCTACGAGGCGGCCGACGCGAGCTTCGAACTGCTGCTGCGCGCCGAGGCCGAGGGCAGGCCGCTGACGTACTTCGACGTCGAGTCCTGGCGGGCCATCGTCGAGGACCGCCCCGACGGCACCCACGCCAACGAGGCCACGGTGAAGCTGTGGGCCAAGAGCGAGCGCATCGTCGCCACCGCCGAGGGCAACGGCCCGGTCAACGCCCTCGACCGTGCCCTGCGCGTGGCCCTGGAGAAGATCTACCCCGAGCTCGCCTCCCTCGGCCTGGTCGACTACAAGGTCCGCATCCTGGAGGGCAAGCACGGCACCTCCTCCACCACCCGCGTGCTGATCTCCACCTCGGACGGCCAGGGCGAGTGGTCCACGGTGGGCGTGGCCGACAACGTGATCGCGGCCTCCTGGCAGGCCCTGGAGGACGCGTACACCTACGGCCTGCTGCGCGCGGGCGTGGAACCGGCGAAGTAGCCGAACGGACCCCGTCCCGCCGCCCGCTGCGGCACAGTGGAGACATGGACGCGGACGGCATCGGCTCTCCGGACGGCGGCTCTCTGGCGGGGGGACGTGCGACGACCCGGCTCCCGGCCCGGGACCTGGACCGGGCCCGGTGCTTCTACGCCGACAAGCTGGGGCTGCGGCCCGTCGAGGAACGGCTGTACCGGTGCGGGGAGAAGTACTTCGTGCTCTTCCTCTCCACCGGGGCCTCGCCCGGCACGTTCACCCGGATGGCGTGGGAGGTCGACAACATCGAGGCGGCCGTGTCGGAGCTGCGGCGGCGCGGCGTCGTCTTCGAGGAGGTCGACAGGCCCGGGTTCCGCACCCGGGACGGCATCGCCGAGGTCGAGGGGAACTACCCGAGCAAGGGCGCGCGCGGGGACCGCGGAGCCTGGTTCCGGGACAGCGAGGGGAACCTGCTGGGCATCGGCCGGCCGACGCGGTGACCGGCCTGCCCCCGGTATCAGGGAGCGCGGGTATCAGGGAGCGCGCCAGATGTTGTCGAAGGCCGCGTGCTCGATGCGCCGCCGCTGCCGTACGGCCTCCAGCTCCGTCACCGCGTCGTTGACGGTGGCCAGCACGGTGACCAGGGCGTCGTCGTCCGGGGCGGTGAGGGGGGCGCCCGGCTCGGTCTCGATGCCCACGGCGGCCGCGAGCCCGGCGATGACCGGGTCGTGGGAGGACCAGCGCTCGGCCGCCGCGCGCCGCGCCGGTGTGTCGGCGGACGCCTTCCGGTCGCCGCGCGCCGGCATCCAGCGGTGCCGCCGCCCGGTGAGCTGCCCCTCCGCGTCCAGGGCGTCGATGTAGGCCGCGGCCAGGCCCTCGCCGCGGCGCCACAGCCAGTCCGCGACGGACTCGTACGGCGGCCGGTCGTCGAGCGACGCCGCCGCCTGGTCCAGGAGGCGGTCACCGGTGTCCCGCCGGGGGAGCGGCACGACGCGGTCGCCGTCCAGGCCGGCGGCCCCGGCGGCGAGAAGGTCGGCCAGTTCGGCGCCCGCCAGCGCGAGCGACAGATCGCCCTGCTCGACGGGGCGCTCGGACGGGACGTCCATGCTGACGATCAACAGGTCCCGAGGTGTGGTCATGCCGGCGCTCCTGGTCGGGGTCATGTCGGGCACGGGGACACCGTTCCTAAAGACTGAGCGGGAGTGAGTCCTGGTGCCAGGGCTCGTGCTCAGCCGTGTGCCCCGAACGGTTGTGGGCACACTGGTCGCCCGCTTTCGCTCCGCGTCCGGCGCCGGCGGATCGTGTCCGTGGTCCGGGAATGCGGGGGCGGGGTCCCTCACGCCCCAGGACGCCCGGTCGGGCCTGGACGGTCCGATGCCCCATACGATCGCTCCGGTCGTGTGGGGGCGGTGCCGTCCGTCGCCGGATCGGGTGTCCCAGGGCGCGCCTTCCGATCGCCACGGCGGCAGCGTCGTGCCGCGTGGTCTTGCGCGCCTTGGTGGTCAGGGGCTTTTGCCAGTGCTGGGCGCCGCAGCGGCTGGTGTAGGCCGGGTCGACGGCGACGACCGTGACGCACAGCTCGGCCGCCATCGACACCAGCCGCGCCCGCAGGTGGGCGGTGGGCATCCCGGAGATCAGCTTGCGGAACCGTTTGCGGCGTCCGTGTTTCTCCCGGGTCTTCTCCGCGGCGAAGTCCAGGCCCTCGATCGCGAGGGCCAGGCCGTGCCGGGCGGTCCAGTGCAGGGGGCGGATCAGAGCGTGCCGGACCTGTGCGTCGCGGTGCTGTGCGCCGCCGGTGAGGGTGTAGTCGAAGTGGCGGGGCTCGCCGACGGGGTTGCCGTGCCCGTCCAGGCGCCAGGCGGCCAGGTGGCCGGCGTTCATGTCCACCCCGACCAGCCCACCCGCACGAGCCGCCCGCAGCGGCACGGCCCTGACCGGAGGGTTCTGCCAGGAGGCGGTCACGTACCAGCGGCTTCGGCCGGTGTCGTAGTGCATGCGGTAGGCCACCGCCCGGTTCACGGCGACGCGGTCGGCCCACCGCTCACCGCGGTGCCGGAATACGACCCGGCAGGCGAGCACATACCGGCCATGGGGCGCGTTGGCCAGCCCGGCCAGTGGCGCCGGAAGCTTGATGCTCACCTCACCGCCGGGGGTGATGCGGATCGTCTCGTTGCCGTACCGCTTGCCGGACTCGCCATCGGCCTGCAGGAACCACCTCTCGGCCTCCCACCGCAGCCGCCACTGCTCCTCCGAAAGTCCGGCGGCCTTCAGGTGGTGCCGGGTCCGGAGCAGCTTCTTGCCGCCGCGCACCACCCGCACCCGCCCGGTCTCCCAGTCAGCCCGTACCTGCTCCAGCCGGTCCTCAAGCACGTGCAGCCGCCGGGACTTGGCAAACCACTCCCGCTCGGAGCGGTAACCGCCCGGCGCCCCCTTGGCGCCCTTGGCCCCGACGGGCTGTGCGAGCCGGTGCGTGATCGTCTCGACGCCTGCCCGGAGATTCTGGAGGTGAGCGAGCTGCCCGCGCCGGGCCAACGCCCACTGATCGTGCGTGGCCTTGGTGATACTGCCCGCCCACCGCGAGGACGAGGTCCCGGTCAACGCCCGCTTCCGCCGCGCTGTCGTGAGCCGACCCCGCCGCGCAGCGGGCCTGCAGGTCGCGGGAGGCCAGCGAGCCGAGCAGATCGCCGACCTGGCGCAGGACTACCTCGTCCTGCCCGGTCAGGCCCTTGAGACCCGAGCGGATCGCCACCCCGGACGGGCCGGGCACCACGAACGACGCCACGACCTCACGCAGCCCGCCCAATGCCCACCCCGCCCTATGCCGAAGAACCCCTCACCGCACCCAACGACCACCCCCGGCCAAAGGTCACGCATTCGAAACCAGAACTCCCGTCGCCTTACGTCTACTGCTGTCCCACGCCGTACACCGCCGCCGCGACGCTCACTCATGCACACCAGAACACGCCCAACCAGCATCAACCGCCAGCAGTTCACAACCCCCGACGATACGTCCGCGGGGAGCCGTCGGCCCGGTGCCGCGACCGGTGTCCGGCCGGCCGGGCGGTCCTACTGCAACCGCCACTTCTGGTTGGCCGCACCCGTGCACGACCAGATCTGCGCCCGAGCCCCGTTGGCCGAGGAGTTGTCGGTCACGTCCAGGCACTTGTCGGCGGCGAGGTTCACCACGTCACCGGTCGAGGCGTTGTACGACCACTGCTGTGCCTCGGTGCCGTTGCAGTCGTAGAGCTGCACCTTCGCCCCGTTGGCGGTCGACGCCGACGCCACGTCCAGGCACTTGCCCAGCGCCCGCACCGACCCGTCCGGCTGGACCGTCCACTGCTGGGCCGCGCTGGAGTTGCAGTCGTAGAGCTGTACCGCCGTGCCGTTCGCCGTCGAACCACCCGCCACGTCCAGGCACTTGCCCGCGAGCCCGACGAACGCGCCGGACCGGCTCCCGCCGCCCGACTGCTTCCCGGACCAGGTGAAGGTCGCCGACGTCCGGCCCGGCAGCGAGTATGTGGCGTGCTGCGAACCCCAGTTGATCGTGACGGTCTTCGCTGTGGTGGCGTCGTTGTAGGCGATCAGGGCTTTGCCGCCGTCCGGGTTGCGCCAGGCCACGTTGGGCACCGCCGAGGAGGCGGTGGACGCGATCCGCTGCGCGCCCGGCCGTACGAACTTCGTCAGGTGCCCCATGTCGTAGTACTCGACCGTGTAGTCGACCTGCCCCGACCGGCCGTCGCCGTTGTGCACCGTGACCAGCCCGGTGCAGGTACCGCAACCGCCGTTGTGCGGCCCCATGTTCTGGTCCACCGCCAGCGACCACTTGGTCACCGACTTCGCCCAGTTCCGGGTGTAGTCCACGACGTTGAGCATGTCCTCGCGCTGCTGGTGGCCGATCCAGGTACCGCCCGAGTGCTCGGTGCCGAAGGCGTCCAGCTGCGGATACCGGTTGTGCACGGTGGTCTGCTGGGCGACGTTGCCGCCGTAGCCGTGCCAGGCGATACCGCCGAAGTTCGGGTGCGCGCGGACGGCCGCGTCGTCCACAGTCCGGGCGGCGTAGGAGTCGTAGGTGTCCCAGTTCCAGTCGTGCGCCAGCACCTTGGTGGACAGGCCCGCGGACTGGAGCTTGGGCAGCAGCTCGCTCTTGGTGAAGTAGGCCAGGCCGCTGGCGTTCCAGCTCATCGAGGGGTAGCCGGAGCAGCAGGTGGGCTCGTTCTGCGCGGTCACGTAGGCGACCGGGACGCCCTGGTCCCGGTAGGCCTGGAGGTACTTCACGAAGTACGCGGCGTACGCCCCGTAGTCCTCCGCCTTCAGCCAGCCGCCGTTGAGCTGCCCGCTGTCCTTCATCCAGGCGGGCGCGGTCCAGGGCGAGGCCATGACCGTGAGCGCCGGGTTGAGCTGGAGCGCCTGCCGGGTCAGCGGCACCACGTCGGCCAGATCGTGGGCGATGGAGAACTTCGCGAGCGACGGGTCGCTCTGCCCGGCCGGCACGTCGTCGTAGGTGTAGCCGTTGCGCGCCAGGTCGGAGGCGCCCATCGGGTTGCGCAGGAAGGAGAGCCCGATCCCGTCCGTGGGCGAGAACAGCTTCCGCATGGTCGCGTCCCGGGTCGCCTGCGACAGCGCGCCGCTGCTGTTCATCAGCCAGGCCGCGGTGTCGGTGAAGGAGGCGCCGCCGCCGGTGAAGGTCTGGTAGCGGGTGTTCTCGTCGACGGTGATGTTCTCACCGCCGCCTCCGGTGCCGGACTGGAAGGCGAACGGCGTCTGCGCTTCGAGGCCGCGCACCACGTGGCGCCCGCCGGAGTCGTCGGTCGTGGTCAGCCAGGCGGTGACGGGCTCGCCCGCCGCCTGCGCGGCCGGGGCGCCCAGGGCCGTCAGGCCCGCCGTGGACAGTAGTCCGGCGAGCAGCAGCCGCAGCGCGCGACCGCGCCTGCCGGGAAAACCGCGTCTGTCGGGAAAGGGGTGCATCGGGTGCCGCCCTTCGTGAGGTGGGGGACAGGGGCGTGCGAGCGGTGAGTAAATGACGGCTTCGGGGCCGAGTCAAGAGGATGCGCGTTCAGGAGCCGAAGCAACAACTGCCCGCGTTCGGCTGTGAGTTGGGACCGTCCCTGGTCCGGCGTGAAGTCTTGACGGCAGCGGGTTGACGCTAGTTCACTCAAGGCGTGATCTAAGTCGTGAGTGAATCACGAGTCCAGGGAAGTCCCAGAGCCGGGGGAAGGCCCGTCCATGCGAAGAACCGTCCTGCTCGTCTCCGCCGGCCTGCTCGCCGCCCTGATCCCGTTCGCGTCGGCGCACGCGGCCGACGACCCGGTCCCCGCCCCCGTGTCCATCGACCGCTTCGAGGGCGAGGTGCCCTTCGCCGCACAGCCCGCCGAGGGCATCTTCACCTGGGGCGGCGACAGCGACGATCCGCCCACCCTGCGACTCGCCGACCGCTCCGACGCACCCGAGGGCGCCAAGGTCCTCTCCGGTACGTACGACATCAGCGGCTACGGCGGCTTCACCCACGACTTCGCGGCCGACCAGCCGGCCCATGACTGGTCCGCCCACAAGGGCATCCGGTTCTGGTGGGAGGGGCAGGGCAACGGCAGGAAGATCGCCTTCCAGCTCACGAAGGCCTACACGGCCGCGTGACCGGTTGGTGGGGGCGGGCCCCCCGGGGGGGGGGGGGGCCCCCCCCCCCGGGGGGGGCCCCCCCAGATAAAAACGGGTTTTTGGCCCGGGGGGGGGGGTGGAGAAACATCTGGGGGACCCCCCGCCCCCGCGGTGG
>NZ_JBEYTS010000022.1:46817-114715 GCF_040643155.1 Streptomyces sp. NPDC047453
CGGGGGGGGGGGGGGGGTGGGGGGGGGGGGCGGGGGGGGGGGGGCGCCACGCCCCCATTCCGTGTACGGCCACCGTCTGAAGAACCGGTTTTGTCCGCCTTCGGGTAGCTTCTAAGCATGAAGGTCGACACCCCGGCCCGAGTCTTTCTCCGCCCTCTGCTCATCCTCGCCGCCGCCGTGGCGGCCGTCGCGGCGGTGGGACCCGCGGGCGCCGGGACGACGGCGGTCGGTACCACCCGGTCCGTGGCCGCACCGGTCGTGAACGTCCTGCCGGACGGCGTGCCCCGGGTGCCGGCGCCGGGCGGCGTGCCGCGGGTCGCGGCGGCCACCAGCGTCTCCGCGATCGCCGAGGCGCTCCGCAAGGGTCCGGTCTACGTCGACCCGGCCGCGTCCGCCCAGCTGCCGCCCGCCGACGCCGCCGCGCTCACCCGGCGGATCAAGGACGCCGGAAAACCCCTGTTCATCGTCGTCCTGCCCGCGAACTACCCGACGCGGAACCTGTTCACCGAGCTGCGCACGGCCACCGGCGTCACAGGCGCCTATGCCGTCCGCCTCGGCGACCGGTTCGACGCCCGCGCCGACTCCTCGGTGCTGCCGCGCACCGCCGTGAGCAATCTCGTCACCAGCGTCCAGGGCGAGAGCCCCCGGACCCAGCTCACCGACTTCACCGACCGGGCCCTGGCCAACATGGGCGGCAGGGCGCCCTCCACCTGGGGCGGCACCGGGCACGGCGGCACGGTCTCGAACACCGCGCTGATCACCGCCGGCGCGGTCCTGGTGGCGGGCGGTGTGGGCGCGTACGCCCTGGTCCGGCGCGGCAGGAGCCGTCAGGAGGCGGAGCAGCGGGCCGCGCTGGAGAAACTGCGGGTCGTCGTCGACGAGGACATCACCGCCTTCGGCGAGGAGCTGGACCGCCTCGATTTCCATCCCGCGGAGGTCGGCGCGGACGACGCCATGCGCGCGGACTACGAGCGCGCGCTGGACGCCTACGAGCAGGCCAAGCAGTACATGGCCGACGCCCGCAGGCCGGAGGACGTGCGGGCGGTGACCCAGGCTCTGGAGGACGGGCGGTTCTCGCTCGCCCAGCTCGCCGCGCGCCGCGAGGGCCGTCCGCTGCCCGAGCGCCGGCCGCCCTGCTTCTTCGACCCGCGCCACGGTCCCTCGGTGACCGATGCCACCTGGACGCCCCCGGGCGGGTCGCCCCGTCAGGTCCCGGTGTGCGCCGCCGACCAGGCCCGCCTGGCCGACGGCCGCGACCCGCACGTCCGCGAGGTCGACACCGACGGGGGCCGACGCCCCTACTGGGACGCCGGCCCCGCGTACGGTCCCTGGGCGGGCGGCTACTTCGGCGGCGGCCTCCTGCCCGGCCTCCTGGTCGGCACGCTGCTCGGCAGCATGATGGCCACCCCGTCGTACGCGGCCGACTACGGCACCGGTTACGGCGACTTCGGCGCCTACCAGGGCGGCGACCTGTCGGGCGCGGACTTCGACCCGGGCGACTTCAGCGGCGGCTTCGGCGACGGAGGGGGAGGCGACTTCGGTGGGGGAGGCGGCGACTTCGGGGGCGGCTTCTGAGTCCGGCTCAGGCGTTCTTGACGGCCGAGATGTCGAAGTTCAGCTTGATCTTGTCGGAGACCAGGACGCCACCGGTCTCCAGGGCCGCGTTCCAGGTCAGGCCCCACTCCGAGCGCAGGATCTCGGCCTTGCCCTCGAAGCCGACGCGCTCGTTGCCGAACGGGTCCTTGGCGGCGCCGTTGAACTCCAGCTCGATGGTGAGCGGCTTGGTCACGCCGAGGATGGTCAGGTCGCCGGTGATGCGGTAGTCGTCGCCGCCCACGGCCTCCGCCTTGGTGGAGCGGAAGGTCATCTGCGGGAACTCCTCGGTCTTGAAGAAGTCCGCGCTCTTCAGGTGGCCGTCGCGGTCCGCGGAGCCCGTGTCGATGCTCTCCATCTTGACGTCGATGGACGCGGTGGAAGCGGCGGGGTCGGTGCCGTCCAGGTGCAGGCTGCCGGTGAAGTCGTTGAACTTGCCCTTGACGTTCGTGACCATGGCGTGCCGCGCGACGAAGCCGAGCGTGGTGTGGGACGGGTCGATCGTGTAGTCGCCGGTGAGGGCGGCCAGGTCCGGGTTCACGGCGGCCGGGGCGGCGGTGGTGTTGGCGGTGTCGTTCTTGCGGCCGAAGATGCCCATGAGGTGCTCCTTGAGGACGGTGGGTCGCTCGGCGCGGAGACAGAGCGCCGAGTAAGTTGAAGATTCAACGAGGTGAACGAGTACGACCGTAGACCTATTCCGTTCGACTTTCAACATCATCCGGCACGTGTTTGCCGAATCGCGCACGGTAATCGTTTACGCCCTCTGGCGGACGCGCGTAGACCTCGGGCACTATCTCCCTGCATCACCTGCACAGCCGCCCCACAGGACGCACGGCCGACAGCAGGAAAGGTTCCCCAATGAAGACCACGAAGGTCAGCAAGCTCACCAAGGCCCGCGCGGCAGTCACCGCCCTCGCCCTGGTCGTCGCCCCCGGCGTCGCAGTGATCGGCACGGCCACCGAGGCCTCCGCCGCCACCAAGATCAGCCACGCCACCGCCACCCAGATGTTCCGCGACGTGGGCATCACCTGGTCCTCGTCCGGCAACTGCTCCAACCGCAACGTCTCGACCTGCACGTCCTTCGACCAGCTCAACCTCGCCACCGCACAAGGGGCCCAGACGCTCAAGCGGGCCAGCGGCTGCGCCCTCAACATCACCGGCGGCACCGAGACCGGCCACGCCTCCGGCACCTACTCCCACTGGAACGGCTACAAGCTCGACTACGGCAAGAACACCTGCGTGACCAACTACATCAAGAACTACTTCGCCTACATCGGCCTGCGCGGCGACGGCGCCCCCCAGTACCAGTCGGGCTCCGGCAACATCTACGCCGACGAGGGCAACCACTGGGACGTCCTGTACTACAACTGCGGCGGCTGCTGACCCGCCGCCGTCACACCCCCGGACGGCGGCTACGCTCTGTGCGAGCGCGCCGCCGTCCGGGTCTGCGCGTCACTCCAGCGAGGGCATGTGCCCGATCCGAATGTGAGCAGACTCCCATGCCGTGACTTTGTGGCATCCCCACAACGCTGAAGCCCTCTGAGCAGTTGGAAGGGCTGCAAGCCGTCATGGTTCTGTTCAGTGGCACCAGGAAAACGGGTCGGAGACTGTACGGAGTCAACGGCCCGGTTTCCCAGGTGTCCTTCGTAAGGTCGCTACATGACCGTTTTGGAAGAGACGACGGGTGATCCGGCGGACGCACGCGGGCGGGTCGCCGAGCTGCACGGAATCCGTGCGCAGGCGGTGGCGGGCCCCAGCGAGAAGGCGACCGCGGCACAGCACGCCAAGGGCAAGCTGACCGCACGGGAGCGGATCGAACTGCTCCTGGACCCGGACTCCTTCCAGGAGGTCGAGCAGCTGCGCCGGCACCGGGCGAGCGGGTTCGGTCTCGAGGCCAAGAAGCCGTACACCGACGGTGTGATCACCGGCTGGGGCACGGTGGAGGGCCGGACGGTCTTCGTCTACGCCCACGACTTCCGCATCTTCGGCGGCGCGCTGGGTGAGGCCCACGCCAAGAAGATCCACAAGATCATGGACATGGCCATCGCGGCCGGTGCCCCGCTGGTCTCCCTCAACGACGGCGCCGGCGCCCGGATCCAGGAGGGCGTCTCCGCCCTGGCCGGCTACGGCGGCATCTTCCAGCGCAACACCAAGGCCTCCGGGGTCATCCCGCAGATCAGCGTGATGCTCGGCCCGTGCGCCGGCGGCGCCGCCTACAGCCCCGCGCTCACGGACTTCGTGTTCATGGTCCGCGAGACCTCGCAGATGTTCATCACCGGCCCGGACGTGGTCAAGGCGGTCACCGGCGAGGAGATCACCCAGAACGGCCTGGGCGGCGCGGACGTGCACGCCGAGACCTCCGGGGTGTGCCACTTCGCCTACGACGACGAGGAGACGTGCATCGCCGAGGTGCGCTACCTCCTGTCCCTGCTCCCGCAGAACAACCGGGAGAACCCGCCGCGGGTGGAGTCGGCCGACCCGGTCGACCGCCGCTCCGAGGTCCTGCTCGACCTGGTCCCGGCCGACGGCAACCGGCCCTACGACATGGTCAAGGTCATCGAGGAGATCGTCGACGACGGCGAGTACCTGGAGGTCCACGAGCGCTGGGCGCGGAACATCATCTGCGTGCTGGCCCGTCTGGACGGTCAGGTCGTCGGCATCATCGCCAACCAGCCCCAGGTCCTGGCGGGTGTCCTGGACATCGAGGCCAGTGAGAAGGCCGCCCGCTTCGTGCAGATGTGCGACGCCTTCAACATCCCCATCGTCACTCTTTTGGACGTACCCGGCTTCCTGCCCGGCGTCGATCAGGAGCACGGTGGAATCATCAGGCACGGCGCCAAGCTGCTCTACGCCTACTGCAACGCCACCGTGCCGAGGATCTCGCTGATCCTGCGCAAGGCGTACGGAGGTGCCTACATCGTCATGGACAGCCAGTCGATCGGGGCCGACCTCACCTACGCCTGGCCGACGAACGAGATCGCCGTGATGGGCGCCGAGGGCGCGGCCAACGTCATCTTCCGCCGCCAGATCGCCGGGGCCGAGGACCCCGAGGCCATGCGGCAGAAGATGGTCAAGGAGTACAAGGCCGAGCTGATGCACCCCTACTACGCCGCCGAGCGCGGTCTGGTGGACGACGTCATCGACCCGGCGGACACCCGCGAGGTCCTGGTCAAGTCCCTGGCGATGCTGCACGCGAAGCACGCCGACCTGCCCTCCCGCAAGCACGGCAACCCCCCGCAGTAACACAGCGGACTCGCCGCGGTCATCCCGCGGACCCCTCAGCCACGGAGACTGACACCCATGGACAACGTAGACATCCGGGTCGAGAAGGGCCACGCCGAGCCCGAGGAGGTCGCAGCCATCACGGCCATCCTCCTGGCCCGCGCCGCGGCCCGCCCCGCCGACACGACCCCGGCCCACCGCGGCCGCGCCAAGGCCGGCTGGCGCCGCCTGGAGCGCGAGAACGGCTTCCGCGCCCCGCACAGCTGGCACGGCTAGACCGCCGGCCGCCGGTCGAGCCGGCCGCCCACGACGGAAGAGGGCCCCTCCGCTGGGAGGGGCCCTCTTCCGTCGTACTCGTGCTGTGGTCGAGCCCCCTGGGCCGGCAAAAAAGCAGGCGGCCCTTCCCATGAGGGAGGGCCGCCTGCTTGTTCGTCCCGAGTGCTAGCGGAGCCGGGCCATGAGGGCGTGTTCCACCAGGGTGATGAGGGTGGATTTGGCGTCGGCGCGGTGGCGGGCGTCGGTGATGATGATGGGTGCGTCGGGGCCGATCTGGAGTGCTTCGCGGACCTCGTCGGGGGTGTAGGGCTGCTGGCCGTCGAAGCCGTTGAGGGCGATGACGAAGGGCAGTCCGCTGTTCTCGAAGTAGTCGACGGCGGGGAAGCAGTCGGCGAGCCTGCGGGTGTCGACGAGTACGACGGCGCCGATGGCGCCGCGGACGAGGTCGTCCCACATGAACCAGAAGCGGTCCTGACCGGGGGTGCCGAACAGGTAGAGGATCAGGTCCTGGTCGAGCGTGATGCGGCCGAAGTCCATGGCCACCGTGGTGGTGGTCTTGTCCCCGGTGTGGGTGAGGTCGTCGATGCCCGCCGAAGCGGATGTCATCACGGCCTCCGTGCGCAGCGGGTTGATCTCCGAGACAGCGCCGACGAACGTGGTCTTGCCCACGCCGAAGCCGCCCGCCACCACAATCTTCGCGGAGGTGGTGGAGCGGGAAGGACCGCCGCTAGAGCTTGCGAAGTCCACTGAGCACCCTTTCGAGCAGTGTCACGTCTGGCTGGCCACCGGCGTTCTCGTTGCCGCCGGGCTGATGGATGGCGACCAGGCCCGCCTCCGCCAAGTCGGCGACGAGGATCCTGGCCACGCCGAGAGGGATCGAAAGCAGGGCCGAGATCTCGGCCACCGATTTGATCTCGCGGCACAGATGGCAGATCCGCTGATGTTCGGGCAGCTGGCCCTGCATCTGGTGCGGCTGCGCGGTGGTGTGCACCAGTGCCTCTATGGCGAGCTGGTACCGCGGCCTGGTGCGGCCGCCCGTCATGGCGTACGGGCGCACCAGGGGGTTGTTCGATGCCCCCGCGGGCGCCGGTTCAGGGGTGCGTCGCTGGGGTTGGACCGGCTGGATGCGCGGCGCGGGCGGCTGGTCGTACGGTGACGGACCGGGGCCCTGCGGCGCGTATGGCTGCCGGTGGTGGGGGGTGGAGGGGAAGCCGTACGAATTCGCCGAACCGTCGTTCGGGCCCTGGGCAGGGCCATACGACCAGTTGCCCGAAGACGAACCGCCTGGGGGTGTTGCCACGTTCTCTCCTCCTCCGACTGTGCCGGGCATCCAACGGGTGGAAGCCGCGTCCCGAAACCTTACGGCCCCGGGACGCCAAAACGCACCGGCTGTCTGTTAGTTGAGAAGGCTCCCCTGGAGCTCCGCACGGAGATCCGGCGTCAGGACCGTGCCCGCACGGTCCACCAGAAGGGCCATCTCGTACCCGATGAGGCCGATGTCCGCATCGGGGTGTGCGAGGACCGCGAGTGAGGAACCGTCGGAAATGGACATGATGAAGAGGAATCCCCGCTCCATCTCCACAACCGTCTGGTTCACGCTGCCGCCCTCGAAGATGCGCGAGGCACCGGCGGTCAGCGAGGTCAGACCAGAGGCGACGGCCGCGAGCTGGTCGGCGCGGTCGCGGGGGAAGCCTTCGGACATCGCCAGAAGGAGTCCGTCGGCGGAGACCACCACGGTGTGGGACACCCCGGGGGTGTTGTCCACGAAGTTGGTGATCAACCAGTTCAGGTTCTGTGCCGCCTGGCTCATCGGGCTCACACTAACGCTCCTGGTTGTAGGTGCTGTCAGGACCACTGTGTTCATTCCTTGTGGCCTGGCCGTTCTTGTCAATTCCTGCGCTGCGTCCTCGTTGGACGCCCCGGCGCAGGTTGCTCAGCCTGCCCCGGATGTCCTCGGGGGCGCGGGAGACCTGTGGGCCTCCCTGCGGGGTTGATTCCGCGGTGCCTTCGACCAGGTTGGCCTTGGGTACACGCCGCGGCAGTCCGGAGGAGGTCACTCCGCCTGCCTTGGGCTTGCGGAGCTGCGAGGCCTGCTGCCAGCGATTGTCGTTCGCCGAACGCCAGGCGTCGCCGTCGCTCTCCGAAGTCTGGGTCGGTGCTTCCTGGTCCAGGGGCCCCGCGCCGTTCGAACCGCTCGCGACGGATCCGCGACGGGGCAGCCCGGCGTCGGTCAGGTCGTGGGCGGCGGAGGGGGCCGGTCCAGGACGCTCGAAGCCTACGTGGTCCGCCTCGGTCACGTCAGCGGCCTGCGTGGATTCCGCTTCCGGAGCGTACTGGTCCGGGTAGCCGTTCTGGTATCCGTCCGGCTGCGGCCAGTCGTCCTGGTAGGACTGCTCCTGGAAGCCGGCGAACGCCTCCGGCGCCGCGGCGTGCGCCGACGTGGGCTCCTGCTGTCCGGGCTCCGCATAGCCGGGGTCGGGGTAGCCGCCGTTGGACGAGTAGGCATCGCCCTGCGGCATACCGCCGTTCGGTGCGTAGTAACCCTCGTCGTACGCCGGCCGGGCCTGCTCGTCGTACGCCGTCTGCTGCTGGTCGTACGCAGAGTGCTGCGGTTCCTCGTACGGCGTCTGCGGGTCGTACCCGCCCTGCTCCGGGAAGGGCATCCGGCCGGTGTCGTACGGCTGCTGCTGCCCGGTGTGCTCGCCGGGGTACCCGGCCGGCTCGGCCGTCTCCGGGCCCGTCGGCCGGTCGTGCGTCTGGGCCTCCAGGGCGGCGCGGCGCTCCTCGCGCTTGAGGGAGCGGCCGACGGGGTCCAGCTCCTGGGAGCCGTCCGGGGCGTCGGCGTACCGGCTGTCGTCGAAGCCGAGCTCCGCGGCGGTGCGCAACGGCGGGAGAGCCCCGAAGTCCTCGCCCGGGATCTTCTGCTCCGGGATGATCTGCGAGACGGTGAAGTCGTCACGGTCCAGCGCCTGTTCGCCGCCACCGCCATGGGTGATCGCGTCCGGCAGCATGACCAGCGAGGTGGTGCCGGCCTGCTCGCCGGAGGGGCGCAGCTGGACGCGGATGCCGTGCCGGTCGGCGAGGCGGCCGACCACGAACAGGCCCATGCGCTGGGAGATCGCGGCGTCCACGGTGGGCGGGTTGGCCAGCTTGTGGTTGATGTCCGCGAAGTCCTCGGCGGTCAGGCCGATGCCCTTGTCGTGGATCTCGACCATGATCCGGCCGTCGGGCAGCCGGGTCGCGGTGACCCGGACCTTGGTCTGCGGCGAGGAGAAGGTGGTGGCGTTCTCCAGCAGCTCGGCCAGCAGGTGCACGAGGTCGGTCACGGCGCGGCCGTGGATCTCGGCCTGGGGTACGCCGGAGAGCTCGATGCGCTCGTACTGCTCCACCTCGGAGGAGGCGGCGCGCAGCACGTCGACCAGCGGGACGGGCTGGTCCCAGCGGCGGCCGGGCTCCTCGCCGGCGAGGACGAGGAGGTTCTCGCCGTTGCGGCGCATACGGGTCGCCAGGTGGTCCAGGCGGAAGAGGTTCTCCAGCTGGTCCGGGTCGGCCTCGTTGTTCTCCAGGTCGGTGATCAGGGTCAGCTGACCCTCGATCAGCGACTGGTTGCGGCGCGAGAGGTTGGTGAAGATCGCGTTGATGTTGCCCCGCAGCAGGGCCTGTTCGGAGGCGAGCCGGACGGCCTCGCGGTGCACCTGGTCGAAGGCGCGGGCGACCTCGCCGATCTCGTCGGTCGAGGTGATCGGGATCGGCGCGACCCGGGTGTCGACACGGCCGGGGTCGGTGCGCGAGAGCTGGTCGACCAGCATCGGCAGGCGCTGCTCGGCGATGCCGAAGGCGGCGTTGCGCAGCCGGCGCATCGAGCGGCTCATCTGGCGGGCCACCAGAGCGGCCAGGATGAAGGCGGCGAGCAGGGCGACCAGGACGATCGCGCCGGTGATGAACGTCGACTGCTTGGCGTTGTCGGCGATCGAGGCCGCCTCGTTCACCGCGGTGTCGGCCATGTCCGACTCGATCTGGCCGTAGGCGTCGAACTTGAGGGTGTTGACCGCCCACCAGTTCTCGGGCGTGATGCCCTTCTGAGCCAGGGCCGCGCGCTCGGCCGGGTCCGTGCCGTTCAGCGTGGCCAGCGCCGTGACCATCTGGGTCGGATCCTGCGGCGGGGGCACGTAGTTCGGGTCCTTGGCCTTGGCCTGCTGGGCCATGGTCGCGGCGTTGGCCTGGATCTCCCTCTTCAGCGCGTCCAGCTTGTCCGCGTCCTCCTGGGTGCCGCCGCCGATGTACTCCTCGATGGCGATGCCCTCGAGGTAGGCGTAGGAGGACAGGGCGACGCGCTGGCCGGCCAGGCTGGTGGCGTCGGGGCCGGGCTTGATCAGCAGGTGCATGCCGATCGAGCGCTCCAGCGACAGCGCGGCCTTGGTCAGCGAGATGGCGTAGACGGTACGGCCGTAGGAGGTGATGTTGCCGGTGCCCAGGCCGAGTTCGTTGGCGAACTCCATCAGCGGGTGGGCGACCTTGACGTAGCCCTCCTCGGTCTGCACGCCGGGCAGCTTGGAGGTGAACGACGCGGCACGCAGCTTCTGCAGCTCGGGCTCGGCGTCGCGGAACAGCTTGAGCCGGCGATCCAGCCCGGCCTTGTGCGGCATGGACTGCGCGGCCCGGTCGAAGGCGTCGGCGGCCTTGTCGGTGACCTCGCGTGCCTCGGTGACGGCCGGGTCGTTCTCGCCCTTGCCCTGGAGCAGGGGGGCCGCGCTGACGTCGCGCTCGTGATAGAGGGCGTCGGCGTAGGCCAGCGAGGCCTGCACCAGGCGAGCGGTGTGCTCGGCGTCCTGCGCGTTCTGCCAGGTGTTGATCGAGCTGTTGACCTGGAAACCGCCCATGACCAGGCCGACCAGCACGGGCAGGAGCAGGATGGCGTTCAGCCGGGTCGGCACCCGCCAGTTGCGCGGGGAGAAACGGCCACCGCTCGCGGTGGGCGCGGCCGTCGGCTCCGAACCGGGCACGTGCGCGGGCGCCGCTCCGCGCGGCGGCGGGGTGAAATTGCCCCGGGCCGACGGCTCGGGGCCGTTCTTGCTTCGCCTCACTCGACCAACAACCTCTCGGCGGTCGGCACCTACGTTGTGCCGCAGTGTCTCAGAACCCTGTCCGCCATAGGCGGCCACTACCGGTGAGTACGTCTTTGACCATTGGGTAGTTCACGCATTCCAGCACGTCAACATGCGCACTTCCAAACAGCGGAAACGAGTGGTTCCACGTGACGCACGTCCCACATAAAACGGTCATAAAGAGCTAGCCCCGGCAAAAAGCCGGGGGAATGTGCGCACAGCGGCACCGTATGTGCGCGACGCGTGGCCATACCACGCGATTCCTCTGCCGAAACGTTATGAACACCGGGGCCGACCGTGTCAAAGGACACAGCCGGCTCCGGTGCATCTACGACAACTGCCGCATTGCGCTGCCGACTTGGGGCTGCTCGTGGAGCTTCGGCTACCTCAGTCGGGCCATGAGGGCGTGTTCCACCAGGGTGATGAGGGTGGATTTGGCGTCGGCGCGGTGGCGGGCGTCCGTGGTGATGATGGGTGCGTCGGGGCCGATCTGGAGTGCTTCGCGGACCTCGTCGGGGGTGTAGGGCTGCTGGCCGTCGAAGCCGTTGAGGGCGATGACGAAGGGCAGTCCGCTGTTCTCGAAGTAGTCGACGGCGGGGAAGCAGTCGGCGAGCCTGCGGGTGTCGACGAGTACGACGGCGCCGATGGCGCCGCGGACGAGGTCGTCCCACATGAACCAGAAGCGGTCCTGACCGGGGGTGCCGAACAGGTAGAGGATCAGGTCCTGGTCGAGCGTGATGCGGCCGAAGTCCATGGCCACCGTGGTGGTGGTCTTGTCCCCGGTGTGGGTGAGGTCGTCGATGCCCGCCGAAGCGGATGTCATCACGGCCTCCGTGCGCAGCGGGTTGATCTCCGAGACGGCACCCACGAACGTGGTCTTGCCCACGCCGAAGCCGCCCGCCACCACAATCTTCGCGGAGGTGGTCGCCCGGCCCCCGTCAGAGCTTGCGAAGTCCACTGAGCACCCTTTCGAGCAGCGTCACATCCGGTGCGCCACCGTTGTTCTCGTCCCCGCCCGGCTGGTGGATGGCCACCAGGCCGGCCTCCGCGAGGTCCGCTACGAGGATCCTGGCCACGCCCAGCGGCATGGCGAGGAGCGCCGAGACCTCGGCCACGGATTTCACCTCGCGGCACAGGTGGCAGATCCGCTGGTGCTCCGGGAGCAGTCCCATCAGCGCTGCCGGGTCGGCCGTCGTACTGATCAGTGCCTCGATGGCGAGCTGGTAGCGCGGCCGGGTCCGGCCGCCGGTCATCGCATAGGGACGTACCAGCGGCTGGTCGCCCTCATCCCCGTACGGCTCAGCGTACGGATCATGAGAGGCGGGGGGCGGGGTCATGAATCCTCCGGGCGGGACAGCAAGTCGGTCAGTCAAGCCGTCTGACGGGGCCGGTGGGGGGATTGTGGCGGCCGGACGGTGATTTGGTGAGGTGGATGGTGCCGGAGCCGGTCAGTGCAGCAGACTGCCCTGTAGTTCGGCGCGCAGGTCGGGTGTGAGGACCGCCCCCGCGCGGTCGACGAGCAGCGCCATTTCGTAGCCGACGAGGCCGATGTCGCACTCGGGGTGGGCCAGAACCGCCAGGGACGACCCGTCCGAGACGGACATCAGGAAGAGGAAGCCGCGCTCCATCTCGACGACCGTCTGCGACACGTCGCCGCCCTCGAAGATCCGGGAGGCCCCCGCGGTCAGCGAGGTCAGACCGGACGCCACGGCCGCGAGCTGGTCGGCGCGGTCGCGGGGGAACCCTTCGGACATCGCCAGTAGGAGTCCGTCGGCGGACACCACGACGGTGTGGGACACCCCGGGGGTGTTGTCCACGAAGTTGGTGATCAACCAGTTCAGGTTCTGTGCCGCCTGGCTCATCGGACTCAACTAACGCTCCTGCTGGTGAGTGGGGCTCGGGAAACTGCCCGTCTGACCTGTGCCGGCCTGACGGCCCTGTGCGATGCCCCGACGGAGATTGGTCAGCCGGCCGCGTACGTCGTCAGGCGAACGCGAGACCTGCGGACCGCTCTGGTGCTGTTGCTGCTGAGCCGTGCCCGGGACGAGGTTGGCCCGGGGCACCCGGCGCGGCAGGCCGGAGGTGGTGACACCGCCCGCAGCCGGCTGCCTGACACGCTCGGCCTGCCGTACGAGGTCGTCGTTCGGCGAGGTGCGCCAGGTGGAGGCGGCGGGACGCTGGGGGGCCGCAGGAGTCTGCGGCTGTTGCTGTTGCTGCGGCGGCGAGGCGGGAGCCGGTTCGCTGCTCTGCTGATGCCGGTCACCGCGGAACCAGTTGGTCTCCAGGGTGTCGAACAGAGGTGTACGGCCGTCGCCGGGACCCGGGGCCGGCGGCAGGGCCCAGGCGTCGTCCGGCCGCTGCTGCGGGGCAGCCGCGTTGCCCGGTTCCGGGCGGGCGGGACGCTGCTGGGGCCGCTGGGCGGCCGGACCGCGCAGGCCGCCGAAGTCGGCGGCGCCGCCCGGGTGGGCGTTGCGGCCGGGCGCGCCGTTGTCGTGCCCGGGCTGGGTGAACTGGCCCGTGGAGCCGTTGTCGTACCCCTGCTGGGCGGCGAACTGCCCGGTGGAGCAGTTGTCGTATCCCTGCTGGGCGGCGAACTGGCCTGTGGAGGCGTTGTCATACCCCTGCTGGGCGGCGAACCGGCCCGTGTCGGCGGGGTTGTTCTGCCCGCCCTGGCCGTAGACGTCCGGGCGGACGAACTGGCCCGTGTTCTGGGCGTCGTTGGCACCCGGGTGGGGGGCGTTGAAGTCGGGGCGGGGGAACGCCGAGGTATCCGCTGCGGAGCCCGGTCCCTGACGGTCGTCGAAGCGGGGTATCTCGGCCGTCGAGCCGGGTCCCTGCCGGTCGTCGATCCGCGGCATCCGGGAGGTCTGCGACGGGTCCTGCTCGTCGTGGCCGCGCGGCGCGTCCAGAGCGGCCCGGCCCTGAGCGTTCTCGTCGCCCCAACCCGGCGTACGGGACGGCCCGTTGCCGCCCGGCAGCTCGGCCCGCGCGCCACCGCGCGGCGGCAGTTGGGGCTGCCGGCCCGTCTCTCCGCCGTTTCCGCGCTGCGGGGGCACGCCACCGCGTGCGCTGCCGAAGGTGTCCTGGCGGTGTCCGTCGCCGAAGCCCTGCGGAGCGCCCGCACCGGGACCCTGCGGACCCTGCGGCCCGCCGGGTGCCTGGCCGCCGAAGCCGCCGGCCATGCCCGACGAGGCCGGGCGGCCCTGCTGCGGCTGCCCCGGACCCTGCTGGCCGCGCGGTCCGTTCGGACCGTTTGGACCGCCCTGGCGGCCGGCGCCGGGCAGCGCGGCCCGCGGACCCTGGCCGCCACCGACCTGGCCGCGGGGAGCGGCTCCGGCACCGAGCCGGCCTGCCCCGCCCTGCTGACCGCCCGCACCGAGGGCTCCGCCGCCCTGCTGACCGCTCTGACGACGGGCCGCTGCGGCGCCGGCGGCGGCGGCAGCCGCCGCCGGACCACCCGCGGACGGGCCGCCGGGCTTGCCCGCGCCCGGCTTCTTGCCGCCCTGGGCGACGTCGACGGGCAGCATGACCAGAGCCGTCGTACCACCGGAGTCGGAGGGGCGCAGCTGGATGCGGATGCCGTGGCGCTGGGACAGACGACCGACCACGAAGAGGCCCATGCGGCGGGAGACCGACACGTCCACGGTGGGCGGCGAGGCGAGCCGCTCGTTGATCGCGGCGAGGTCCTCCGGGGACAGACCGATACCGGTGTCGTGGATCTCGATCAGCACCCGGCCGTCCGGCAGCGCGTGACCGGTGACCTTGACCTTGGTCTGCGGCGAGGAGAACGAGGTCGCGTTCTCCAGCAGCTCGGCGAGCAGGTGCACGAGGTCGTTGACGACCCGGCCGGCGACCTCGGTGCCCGGCACCGAGGCCAGCTCGATGCGCTCGTACTGCTCCACCTCGGACGCGGCGGCGCGGAGCACGTCGACCAGCGGGACCGGACGGGTCCAGCGGCGGCCGGGCTCCTCACCGGCGAGGACGAGGAGGTTCTCACCGTTACGGCGCATGCGCGTGGCGAGGTGGTCGAGCTTGAACAGCGAGGACAGCTGGTCCGGGTCGGCCTCGCGGGACTCGAGCTCGGAGATCAGCGACAGCTGGCGCTGGATCAGACCCTGGGAGCGGCGCGAGAGGTTGGTGAACATCGCGTTGACGTTGCCCCGCAGCAGGGCCTGCTCGGCGGCGAGGCGGACCGCCTCGCGGTGCACGTCGTCGAAGGCCGCGGCCACCTGGCCGATCTCGTCCCGGGAGTGCACACCGACCGACTCCACGGACGTGTCCACGTCCTGCGGGTCGGACTCCGACAGCTGCCGGACCAGTTCGGGCAGGCGGTCCTGGGCGACCCTGGTGGCGGTCTCCTGGAGCCGGTGCAGCGAGCGGATCATGGAGCGGGCCACGACGAAGGCGCCGACCAGCGACACGCCGAGCACGAGCAGGATCAGCACACCGGAGACGATGGCGTCGTACTCGGTGGCGCTGCGCAGCTCGCGGGCCTTCTGCTCCATCTCCTCGAGCAGCGTGTGCTCGATGTTCTTCATCTGCTGGATCTTGGTGGAGCTGTCGTCGACCCAGTCGCGGTAGGAGCGCTTGGGTGCCTGCGCCAGGCCCTCGGGGCGGTCCAGGACGCGCTTGGCGTAGGTGTCCGCGGACAGGATCGTCGGGTTGCCCTCTGCGATGGGCTTGATGAGCTCCTCGGAGCCGTCCCCGTAGATGTTGCGGAAGCCGTCGAGGTCGGAGATCTGGCTCTCCAGCGCCTGCTGGGCGTAGAGGCGGTCGTTCTCCGAGAGCTTGCCGGCGCTGGTGTTGTTGGCCGGCAGCGCGGCGGCGATGACGGCGCGCTGGACGGACGCGTACTCCTTGGCGGAGGAGAAGGCGGCCAGGGCGCGTGTGCGCTGGATCATCTGCGGGTTGCTGGTCGCCTCGGCCATGTCCTGGGAGAGGGCGAGCAGCTCGGTGATGAGCCGGTGGTAGCTCTCGACCGTCCGGGCCGAGTTCTCCTGGGACTGGTACGCGTCCTTGCGGATCTTGGTGAGGCCGTTGAGGTCGCTCGCCAGGCCGACGAGGGTCTGGCGGACACCCAGGAGGGTGCCGTTCTTGCTGGCGGCGTCGATCTCCTCGGACGCGGAGACGAAGTTGTCCCGGGCCCGGTCGGTCCGGTCCCGGTAGCCCTTGATGGTGATGGCGGCCGCGCTGGAGCGCTGCGCCAGCGGGCCGGCGGACTGGTCGCGCTCCTCCTGGAGCGCGGCGGCCAGTTCGGTGGCCTGCTTGGTCATGTCCGTCAGCAGCTTCATGTTGTCGAGCTGCTGGATGTCGTCCAGGCTCTGGCTGATGCGCATCCCGCCCAGCGAGGTCGCCGCGACCACGGGCAGGGCGAGCAGCGACACCAGACGCGTGGAGATGCGCCAGTTGCGCAGGGCCATGCGCGAGCCGGAGCCCGACGGACCCTGGCTCCCTGTCTGCTTGGCCGCCGGAGCCCGGCTCGACGACGCCGACGCACCCGTCGGGCCGGTCGTGCCCGAGCGTCCGGGGCGCTCTGCGCCGTCGCCGGCCGGGGCCGGGTTCTGGGCGTGCTGGGGCGAGGAGCTGACGGCCATGGGGCCAGTCCCGCCGTGCGGCTCCGGCTCCGCCGAAGCGCTGCCATCCCTCTTGAAACGTCCCTGCACTAGCGTCGCAACCTCTGGACCAGGCGCCCCTCCGCGCGAGCGGAAGGACGGTGTCGGCGTTGTGGGAAGCGCCCTGAACACACTTCCCGGATGGTCGTGAGTGACCGGCGCTGGTTCCCCCTTCTCGCCGCCACTCGGCGCTGCGTTGCGCCCCCTGCGCGCCGGCTCGATCCTGCAGCGGTCCGTGGCATTCCAGCACAGTGCCGGATCTCCAACAAGGCATGTGGACCAGGCTGTGACCTCCGTGACAGCCCGTGAGTGACGGATTACCTGATGTGGAAAGTGATCTCCCGTATAGGGGACATTTCGCTACGTACCCGCGAGTCACTTGAGGTGTCCCAGTCGCCATGATCGGGAGCGGAATGATGGCTTCAGTGGGTCAATGTCCGATTCAGCGGCAGGTAAAGCGCTCATGAATTGTCTGGATTGTCGAGGTGTTCGTGAGCAAACTCACACCGACATCACGGGCTCTTCACGCCTTCGGCCGGGAATTGAATGTTTAGCCTGACGCTTTACAGGGATGGCAAATCCGACAACCGGCGCCCGCGCGGGGGTCATGCGGACCTCCCGGTGCCCGAAGACGACAAGGTCTCGTACAACCGTGAAGACGACGATGATGTTCCGCACCATAGCCAACCCCCGGCGCACGACGCTGATGCACCTCGAAGGAGCCGACGCGCTGCCGACGCCGGAGCAGCCGGAGCACTCCGTCTCCCTTCCCGAACAGACCGCCAACCCCCGGCGCACCGTCCTCATGGAGGTGCCCGTGGCGGCCGCCGTCGCGGAGTAGCGCGCGGTCCGGTCACGGACGGAGATTCAGGGGCGTCCCGCCTGCGGGGCGCCCCGCCTTCGTGCCCCGCGCGCCGTAATGGCGCGAGGTCCGGGGCCCCGGCCGCGTTAGCCTGGAGCGTCAGACTCCAGCCGCTTCAGTCAAGGGGCCAAGCAACCCGTGCGCATCGCCAGGTTCTCCATCGACGGGAACGTCGCCTTCGGCGCGGTCGAGGGCGACAAGCCGGACGAACTCGTCCTCGACATCATCAAGGGCATCCCGTTCGCGGACTTCGAGCTCAGTGGCACCCGGGTGCCACTGAGCAAGGTACGGCTGCTGCCGCCGGTGCTCCCCAACAAGGTCGTGGCCTTCGGCCGCAACTACGCCGAGCACGCACGCGAACTCGGCAACGAGGTGCCCGACGCGCCGTTCGCCTTCTTCAAGCCGTCCACCTCGGTGATCGGCCCCGGCGACCCGATCCAGTACCCCTCCTTCTCCCAGGAGCTGCACCACGAGGCCGAGCTGGCCGTGGTCATCGGCCGCATGTGCCGCGAGGTCCCGCGCGAGCGCGTCAAGGACGTGATCTTCGGCTACACCTGCGCCAACGACGTCACCGCCCGCGACGTGCAGCGGCGCGAGAAGCAGTGGGCCAGGGCCAAGGGCTTCGACACCTCCTGCCCGCTAGGCCCCTGGGTGGAGACGGACATCGACCTCACCGCCGCGGCCGACCTGACCATCCAGCTCACCGTCAACGGCGAGCAGCGGCAGCTGGGCCGCACCAGCGAGATGATCCACCCGATCGAGGATCTGATCGTCAACATCTCCGAGGCCATGACGCTGCTCCCCGGCGACGTGATCCTCACGGGCACCCCGGCTGGGGTCGGCCCCCTCAACGTCGGCGACGAGGTCGCCGTCACCATCGAAGGCATCGGCACTCTCACCAACAAGGTTGTCAAGCGTGGCTAGCGCATCCGGTTCCCCCGTACGCGTCCGTTTCTGCCCGTCGCCCACCGGTAACCCCCATGTGGGCCTGGTCCGCACCGCCCTGTTCAACTGGGCGTTCGCCCGGCACCACCAGGGCACTCTGGTCTTCCGCATCGAGGACACCGACGCGGCCCGCGACTCCGAGGAGTCCTACAACCAGCTGCTCGACGCGATGCGCTGGCTGGGCTTCGACTGGGACGAGGGCCCCGAGGTCGGCGGACCGCACGCGCCGTACCGGCAGTCGCAGCGCATGGACATCTACCAGGACGTCGCCCACAAGCTGCTCGAGGCCGGCCACGCCTACCACTGCTACTGCTCCCAGGAGGAGCTGGACAGCCGCCGCGAGGCCGCTCGCGCGGCCGGCAAGCCGTCCGGCTACGACGGCCACTGCCGCGACCTGACCGCCGCGCAGGTGGAGGAGTACAAGGCCCAGGGCCGGGCACCGATCGTCCGCTTCCGCATGCCCGACGAGACGATCACCTTCACCGACCTGGTCCGCGGCGAGCTGACCTTCACCCCGGAGAACGTCCCGGACTACGGCATCGTCCGCGCCAACGGCGCCCCCCTGTACACCCTGGTCAACCCGGTCGACGACGCGCTCATGGAGATCACCCACATCCTGCGCGGCGAGGACCTGCTCTCCTCCACCCCGCGCCAGGTCGCCCTGTACAAGGCGCTGATGGAACTGGGCATCGCCAAGGAGACCCCGGCCTTCGGTCACCTGCCGTACGTGATGGGTGAGGGCAACAAGAAGCTCTCCAAGCGCGACCCGCAGTCGTCGCTGAACCTCTACCGCGAGCGCGGCTTCCTGCCCGAGGGCCTGCTCAACTACCTCTCCCTGCTCGGCTGGTCGCTCTCCGCCGACCGGGACATCTTCTCCGTCGAGGAGATGGTCGCGGCCTTCGACATCGCGGATGTGAACCCCAACCCGGCCCGCTTCGACCTGAAGAAGTGCGAGGCGATCAACGCCGATCACATCCGGCTGCTCGACGTGAAGGACTTCACCGAGCGCTGCCGCCCCTGGCTCCAGGCTCCGTCCGCCCCCTGGGCCCCGGAGGACTTCGACGAGACCAAGTGGCAGGCGATCGCCCCGCAGGCGCAGACGCGTCTGAAGGTCCTGTCCGAGATCACGGACAACGTGGACTTCCTGTTCCTGCCCGAGCCGGTCTTCGACGAGCCGAGCTGGACCAAGGCGATGAAGGAGGGCTCGGACGCCCTGCTCCGCACCGCCCGGGAGAAGCTGGAGTCGGCCGACTGGACCTCCCCCGACTCCCTGAAGGAGGCCGTCCTGGCCGCCGGCGAGGCCCACGGCCTCAAGCTCGGCAAGGCCCAGGCCCCGGTCCGCGTGGCCGTCACCGGCCGCACGGTCGGCCTGCCCCTCTTCGAGTCCCTCGAGGTGCTGGGCAAGGAGACGACCCTGGCCCGCATCGACGCGGCGCTGGCGAAGCTGGCGGCGTGAGCGTGCGGCGCTGACACGGATACGGCCGTCACGGATACGGCTGTCACAGGCTACGCGCGAGGGGCGGCACCCGGCCGGGGTGCCGCCCCTCGGCGTTCGGCACCGCCCGCCGGGAACGGATCTTTCAGCGGCCCGCCGCCGCGCGGCCGTCCGGACGGTACCGTCGGTGGCATGGCGATCAGAGCGGTCCTGTGGGACGTCGACGACACCCTCTTCGACTACACGACCGCCGACCGGGCCGGCATGCGGGCGCACCTGGTGGCCGAGGGGCTGCTGGACGGGTACGGGACCGTGGAGGAGGCCCTGGCCCACTGGCGGCGGATCACCGACGCGCAGTGGGCGCGGTTCTCGGCGGGGGAGGCGACCTTCGAGGAGCAGCGGCGGGACCGGGTGCGGGACTTCCTCGCCCGGCCGGAGCTGACCGACGACGCGATCGACGCGTGGTTCGAGCGCTACCTGGGCCACTACGAGGCAGCTTGGGCGCTCTTCCCGGACGTGCTGCCCGTCCTGGACGCGCTGGCCGTCAGTCATCGACACGCCGTGCTGTCCAACTCCAGCATCCACGTGCAGGAGCGCAAGCTGCGCACCCTCGGTGTGCGCGACCGCTTCGAGACCGTACTGTGCGCCGCCGAACTCGGGGTGTCCAAGCCGGAGCCGCGGGCGTTCCACGCGGCCTGTGAGGCCCTGGAACTCGGCCCGCACCAGGTGGCGTACGTCGGCGACCACCCGGAGATCGACGGGCGGGGTGCCGCAGAGGCCGGGCTGCTGTCGGTCTGGATCGACCGCGCGGGCGTGCACGCCGAAGACCATGACGGCGCGCGCCGGCACCGGATCGCCTCGCTCGCCGAACTGCCCGCGATCCTCGGCTCCGATACTCGTTTTGGAGCCCCGTCCACCTTCAGGTAATGTTCTTCCTGCGCCGCGGGGCGCGGGCCGAAGGTCCGGAACCGCGGGTGCAACACTAGAACAGGATCCCCATAGGATCTTGCTTTTCAGTGGCCTATGGTGTAATTGGCAGCACGACTGATTCTGGTTCAGTTAGTCTTGGTTCGAGTCCAGGTAGGCCAGCTCGCAGAGCTCATCTGCACCGCGGATCTCATCCGCAGGCCCCCGTTGTGTAGCGGCCTAGCACGCTGCCCTCTCAAGGCAGTAGCGCCGGTTCGAATCCGGTCGGGGGTACGGATCTCAGGAGTATTCCAGGGATCAAGGCCCCCGTTGTGTAGCGGCCTAGCACGCCGCCCTCTCAAGGCGGTAGCGCCGGTTCGAATCCGGTCGGGGGTACGACTGGTCTAAACCATCATTGGTCTATGGTGTAATTGGCAGCACGACTGATTCTGGTTCAGTTAGTCTTGGTTCGAGTCCAGGTAGACCAGCTCGGACCTGCGGAAACGCAGTGTCCATGCCCCCGTTGTGTAGCGGCCTAGCACGCCGCCCTCTCAAGGCGGTAGCGCCGGTTCGAATCCGGTCGGGGGTACGCAGTCGGAAGGGCCCTCCCTCGGGAGGGCCCTTCGGCGTTTCCGCGGAGTTCCTGCCCCCGCCCCGGTGGGCTGGGGAGGGGCGGCGGTGGGTCGGCGGGTGGGGGAGTCGGCTGCCGGAAGGGCCTGCCGCGGCGTTGAGGCCGGCCCTTGCGGTTTTTCCTGCGTCAGCCGGAGCGGCGCAGGGCCTCGGACAGGCGCGCGGCGGCGTCGATGACCGCCTGGGCGTGCATGCGGCCGGGGTGGCGGGTGAGGCGCTCGATGGGGCCGGAGACCGAGACGGCGGCCACCACGCGGTTGGAGGGGCCGCGCACGGGCGCGGAGACGGACGCGACGCCCGGCTCGCGCTCGCCGATCGACTGGGCCCAGCCGCGGCGCCGTACGCCCGACAGGGCCGTCGCCGTGAAGCGGGCACCCTGGAGGCCGCGATGGAGCCGCTCCGGCTCCTCCCAGGCCATCAGGACCTGCGCCGACGAACCCGCCTTCATCGTGAGCGTGGAACCGACCGGGACGGTGTCCCGAAGGCCGGACAGGCGCTCGGCCGCGGCGACGCAGATGCGCATGTCGCCCTGGCGGCGGTAGAGCTGCGCGCTCTCGCCCGTCACGTCCCTCAGATGTGTGAGCACCGGCCCCGCGGTGGCCAGCAGGCGGTCCTCGCCCGCGGCCGCGGCCAGTTCCGCGAGGCGCGGGCCGAGGATGAACCGGCCCTGCATGTCGCGCGCCACCATGCGGTGGTGTTCCAGCGCCACGGCCAGCCGGTGGGCCGTGGGTCGTGCCAGTCCGGTGGACGCGACCAGACCCGCGAGGGTGGCCGGACCGGACTCCAGAGCGCTCAGGACAAGGGCTGCCTTGTCCAGAACGCCGACGCCGCTACTGTTGTCCATGCAACGATACTTGCGTCTCACTCTGTGAAACGCAAGTTCAATTTTCCGTGGAACACGCCACTCTGGAAGTCATGGCGGCCCGTGGACCGGCGGGCTCGGCGGCGGACGCCCGGAGGGGGGCGCGGGTGCCGCATCCTCAAGATCTCTAGTTGGGCCGGCGCCCTTGGCGCCCGGCCGGAGGGAAAGCGATGGGTAGGACACTCGCGGAGAAGGTCTGGGACGACCACGTCGTCCGGCGCGCCGAGGGCGAGCCCGACCTCCTCTTCATCGATCTGCACCTGCTGCACGAGGTGACCAGCCCCCAGGCCTTCGACGGCCTGCGCAAGAGCGGCCGCACCGTGCGCCGGCTCGACCTGACCATCGCGACCGAGGATCACAACACCCCGACCCTCGACATCGACAAGCCCATCGCGGACCCCGTCTCCCGCGTCCAGCTGGAGACGCTGCGCAAGAACTGCGCCGACTTCGGGGTGCGGCTGCACCCGCTGGGCGACGTAGAGCAGGGCGTCGTCCACGTGGTGGGACCGCAGCTGGGCCTGACCCAGCCGGGCACCACCGTGGTCTGCGGCGACTCGCACACCTCCACGCACGGCGCCTTCGGCGCGCTGGCGTTCGGCATCGGCACCTCCCAGGTCGAGCACGTGCTCGCCACCCAGACCCTGCCGATGGCCCGCCCGAAGACCATGGCGATCACGGTCGAGGGCGAACTGCCCGAGGGCGTCACGGCCAAGGACCTGATCCTGGCGATCATCGCGAGGATCGGCACCGGCGGCGGCCAGGGCTACGTCCTGGAGTACCGCGGCTCCGCCATCGAGAAGCTCTCGATGGAGGCCCGCATGACCATCTGCAACATGTCCATCGAGGCCGGCGCCCGCGCGGGCATGATCGCCCCCGACGAGACCACCTTCGCCTACCTCCAGGGCCGCCCGCACGCCCCCCAGGGCGAGGACTGGGACGCCGCCGTGGCGTACTGGAAGACCCTGCGCTCGGACGACGACGCCGCCTTCGACGCCGAGGTCGTCATCGACGCCGCCGCACTGTCCCCGTTCGTCACCTGGGGCACCAACCCCGGCCAGGGCGCGCCGCTTTCGGCCGCCGTCCCCGACCCGGCTTCGTACGAAGACGCATCGGAGCGCCTGTCCGCCGAAAAGGCCCTGGAATACATGGGGTTGGAGGCCGGACAGCCGCTGCGCTCCATCGGTGTGGACACCGTCTTCGTAGGCTCCTGCACCAACGGCCGCATCGAGGACCTGCGTGCGGCCGCCGAGATCCTGCGGAGCCGCAAAGTCGCCGACGGCGTACGGATGCTGGTCGTCCCGGGCTCCGCGCGCGTGGGTCTCCAGGCCGTCTCCGAGGGCCTGGACGTGGTCTTCAAGGAGGCCGGCGCCGAATGGCGGCACGCGGGCTGCTCGATGTGCCTGGGCATGAACCCCGACCAGCTCGCCCCCGGCGAGCGCTCCGCCTCCACCTCCAACCGCAACTTCGAGGGCAGGCAGGGCAAGGGCGGCCGCACGCACCTGGTCTCCCCGCAGGTCGCCGCGGCCACCGCGGTCCTCGGCCACCTGGCCTCCCCGGCCGACCTGTCCGACGCCCCCGCGCCCGCTGGAGTCTGAGAATCATGGAAGCCTTCACCACCCACACCGGCCGGGCCGTCCCGCTGCGCCGCAGCAACGTCGACACCGACCAGATCATCCCCGCCCACTGGCTCAAGAAGGTCACCCGCGACGGGTTCGAGGACGGGCTGTTCGAGGCCTGGCGCAAGGACCCCGAGTTCGTGCTCAACCGCCCGGAGCGCCACGGTGCCACGGTCCTGGTCGCCGGCCCCGACTTCGGTACAGGCTCCTCCCGCGAGCACGCCGTCTGGGCACTGCAGAACTACGGCTTCAAGACCGTGATCTCCTCCCGCTTCGCGGACATCTTCCGCGGCAACTCGCTGAAGAACGGTCTGCTGACCGTGGTCCTGGACCAGCAGGTCGTGGACGCGCTGTGGGAACTCACCGAGAAGGACCCCGAGGCCGAGGTGACCGTCGACCTGGTCGCCCGCGAGGTGCGCGCCGAGGGGATCACCGCATCCTTCGAGCTGGACGAGAACTCCCGCTGGCGGCTGCTGAACGGGCTGGACGACATCTCCATCACCCTCCAGGACGAGTCCGACATCGCCGCCTACGAGGCGAAGCGCCCGGCCTTCAAGCCGCGCACCCTGCCGGTCTGATCCACGGCCCCGGCCGATGATCGGCCGCCGAGCCGGACACCGCTCTCCGGCGCTGTGGCAAGTCGACTTTCGGCCACCGTACGACCCCGCTGTACCCCCGATCGAGGCGATCGGGGGTACAGCCGTTTTGGCGTCCGTACCACCCGGCGCGCCGCCGTCGGGGCACTCAACTTCCCACGTTAAGTGGGTTATTGCCGGGGTAGACGCGGTTCCGGACCCCGCCCGCCGCAGCCGCCCGGATGGCCGTCACAGGCGCCAGTTGCCCCCCAGCGCAGGCGACAACTCGCCCCAGATGGCACAATCTGTGCATGGACAACGACGGCCAACTCGAGCTCTATACGGCAGTCGCGGCCCAGCTCAAGGAAGCGCACGAAAGAGTGCGCGCACTGCAAGTCCCGGAGAGCGTACGGATGGCGCTGACCCGGAAGCTGCTGGTCATTACGGCCGCGGCCAAGCACGATCTCGCCGGTGCGACAAGGCGTCTGGAGAGGTTCACGGCAGACCTCGACCAGGGGCGAATCCCCGGCGAGGAAGGCTGAACAGCCCGAGGCCGTCGAGTCCGTTGCGGCACAAGGGTGATTAGCCCGTTTCGTGTTTGATTTGCGGTATATATCTGCCTAACGTGCGAAAACGCTTGAACACTTTCGTTCTGGCAAGGTCTCCGAAGGGGAAGACGTGAACAAGGCGCAGCTCGTAGAAGCGATTGCCGACAAGATGGGCGGCCGCCAGCAGGCTGCCGACGCCGTGGACGCGGTGCTGGACGCCGTCGTCCGCGCGGTCGTCGCGGGAGACCGGGTCTCGGTCACCGGCTTCGGGTCCTTCGAGAAGGTCGACCGTCCCGCCCGTTATGCGCGCAACCCGCAGACGGGTGAGCGGGTGCGGGTCAAGAAGACCTCCGTTCCCCGCTTCCGGGCCGGCCAGGGCTTCAAGGACCTGGTGAGCGGCTCGAAGAAGCTCCCGAAGCACGACATCGCGGTCAAGAAGGCGCCCAAGGGCAGCCTGTCCGGCCCGACCGCCACCATTGCCAAGGCCGCCGGCAAGAAGGCCGCGGCGAAGAAGGTCACCGCGGCGGCGAAGAAGACCGCCGCGAAGAAGACGACCGCGGCGGCGAAGAAGACCACGGCGGCCGCGAAGAAGACGACCCCGGCGGCGAAGAAGACCACGGCGGCCGCCAAGAAGACGACGGCCACGAAGGCCGCCGCCAAGAAGACCACGGCCAAGAAGGCGCCGGCGAAGAAGGTGACGGCCAAGAAGGCCCCCGCCAAGAAGTCGACCGCCCGCAAGACCACCGCCAAGAAGACCACCGCCCGCGGCAAGTAGCGGCGCAGGGTACTCACGCGCCGGGCCGGACTCCCGAGGGAGCCCGGCCCGCGGCGTGTTCGGGCACGCTCGGCCCGGTCCGCCCGGTGGGGAAGGCCTCACGCGCCGACCGGACGGTCTTCCTGCCTGCTCAGAAGGTCTGCAGCGTCACCAGGGTGATCCGCAGGCCGTTCCCCTCACCCTCGGTCTCGATCCGCACCCGCTGCCCCGGCCGCAGCAACCGCAGACCGCCCGCGTCGAACGCCGGCGCGTCGAAGGGCACCGGGGTCCCGTCGTCCAGGAGCACCTGTCCGCTGCGGCTTTCGGGGTCGTACGTGTAGGCGGTCGCGTGCATGACGGCAGCCTACTGTCCCGGGACCGGCAGTCGCGCGGCGGCGGCGGCCGTCCGCGGTCCCACTCCGAGGGCCAGCGCAGCCCGCAGGTCGTGCCCGGTGTCCACGTCCTGGCGTACGGATTCCACCGCCTGAAGGCACAGTTCCACCGCGCCGGACGCCCGGTGGCGGGCCCGGGAATCGGCGCCGAAAGCCGGGAGCAGCGGATGCCCGACGGACGCCGCAAGCAAAGTCGTGCCGATGGCCGCGGAATCCGCGAGAAATGCCCGCGGGAATTGTGCGGCCGCCTCCAGAACCCGGGCCAATTCCATGGGCCGCAGCGCGGGGAGATCGGCGTTCAGGGCCGCCACCGGACTTCGGGGGTGCGAGGCCCGTACCACCGCCGTTCCGTGCGCGAGCGCGGCGTTCAGACCGGCCCGCGGCTCGTCGGCGACGATCCGGGCGCCCAGCGCCGCCAGCTCCCGCCCGGCCTCGGCGTCGTCCGTGACGACCGCCACATCCGCCACCGCGGGGCAGGCCAGTGCGGCCGCCACCGTGTCCACGGCGAAGGCGAGGGCCAGGCCGGGGCGCACCCCGTCGCCCGCGGTGTCCGACAGCCTGCTCTTGGCCCGAGTCAGGGGCTTCAGGGGGATGACCAAGGTCCACTGCACCGGCGTTCCGCCCCTCTCGTGTGGTCGTCATTGTCTCCCGGAGTCCCCCCGGACCGTCCGAGGGGCCGGGAAGGGGAGGGGCGCGAGGCGCCTTCCAAGAGCGCTGTCCGGTGACGTGCGGGCGTACGGTGTTCTCGACAGACAGGCGGCCTGGGGCGACACTTGTGCGGCCCCCCAGGCCCTAGAGGAAGGTGTCCGCGTGCCCCGCCGCAGAATCGGCTTCTGGTATCGCTTCGCAGCGGTGATCTGCAAACCGCCACTGGTGGTTCTGATCAAGCGGGACTGGCGCGGAATGGAGAACATTCCGGCCGACGGCGGATTTATCACCGTGGTGAACCACAATTCGCACGTCGACCCCTTCGCGTACGCCCACTTTCAGTACAACACCGGCCGCGTGCCGCGATTCCTGGCGAAGAGCGGGCTTTTCAAGAAGGGATTGGTGGGCGCCGCGATGCGCGGCACCGGGCAGATCCCCGTCTACCGCGAGAGCACGGACGCGCTGAGCGCGTTCCGGGCCGCCATCGACGCCGTGGAGCGCGGCGAGTGCGTCGCGTTCTACCCCGAGGGCACCCTCACCCGCGACCCCGACGGCTGGCCGATGACCGGCAAGACCGGCGCCGCCCGGGTCGCCCTCCAGACCAAGTGCCCGGTGATTCCGGTCGCCCAGTGGGGGGCCAACGAACTGCTGCCGCCCTACGCCAAGAAGCCCCACCTGCTGCCCCGCAAGACCCACCACGTGCTGGCCGGACCGCCCGTGGACCTCTCGCGCTTCTACGACCAGGAGATGACCCCGGAACTGCTGAAGGAGGCGACCGAGGTCATCATGGCGGCCATCACCCGCCGACTGGAGGAGATCCGCGGCGAGAAGGCGCCCGCCGAGCCGTACGATCCGCGTCGGGAGCGGATCGAGCAGCGCCGCCGCACCGAGTCGCAGAACCAGGGCAGGACCGTGCCGGCCGCGCAGCGCGGGCCGGCCGTGCGGGAATCCGTACAGGAAGAGGGGCAGGGCACGTGAGCAAGCCGGTCAAGGTGGCCGTCTTCGGTACCGGATCGTGGGGCACCGCCTTCGGCATGGTCCTCGCCGACGCCGGTTGCGAGGTGACCCTGTGGGCCCGCCGCGCCGAACTCGTCGACGCGGTCAACTCCACCCGGACCAACCCCGACTACCTGCCCGGAGTCGAACTCCCGGAGAACCTGCGGGCCACGGCCGACGCCGCCGAGGCCGCCCGCGACGCCGACTTCACGGTGCTCGCCATCCCCTCGCAGACCATGCGGGCCAACCTCGCCGAATGGGCGCCGCTGCTCGCCCCGGACACGGTCCTCGTCTCCCTGATGAAGGGCGTCGAACTGGGCTCGGCCATGCGGATGAGCGAAGTCGTCGAGGACGTCGCCAAGGTCGGCGCCGACCGCGTCGCCGTCGTCACCGGGCCCAACCTGGCCCGGGAGATCGCCGCCCGCATGCCGGCCGCCGCCGTGGTCGCGTGCACCGACGAGGCGGTGGCCCGGCGGTTGCAGGCCGCCTGCCACACCCCGTACTTCCGGCCGTACACCAACACCGACGTGGTCGGCTGCGAACTCGGCGGCGCCGTCAAGAACGTGATCGGTCTGGCCGTCGGCATCGCGGACGGCATGGGGCTCGGCGACAACGCCAAGGGCTCGCTCATCACCCGCGGCCTCGCCGAGACCACCCGGCTGGGCATGGCCCTGGGCGCCGACCCGCTCACCTTCTCCGGACTCGCCGGTCTCGGCGACCTGGTGGCCACCTGCTCCTCGCCGCTGTCGCGCAACCACACCTTCGGCACCAACCTCGGCAAGGGCATGACCCTCCAGGAGACCATCGCGGTCACCAAGCAGACCGCCGAGGGCGTCAAGTCCTGTGAGTCGGTGCTGGATCTGGCCCGCCGGCACGGCGTCGACATGCCCATCACGGAGACCGTCGTCGGCATCGTGCACGAGGGCAAGCCGCCCGTGGTGGCCCTCCGGGAACTGATGTCGCGCAGCGCCAAGCCCGAACGCCGCTGAAACCGGCGCCGTTCGGCCGTCCGCATCACGTTGCGCGACCGTCCGTGCGACGCTGAGCTACGGTGCCCATGCGGGCACTGACGTCGTGGATACCAGCGGGTACTCTCATCGCGATATGAGCAGCGAGAACCTCCCCCAGAGCCCCGAGCAGCCGTCCCGCAAGCCCCGCGTGGCCGTCGTGTGCGGCGGCCGCAGCTCCGAACACGGGATCTCCGTGGTCACCGCGGGCGCGGTGCTGCGCGCCATCGACCGGACCAAGTACGAGGTCCTGCCGATCGGCATCACCCGCGACGGCCGCTGGGCGCTGACCGCCGACGAGCCGGAGCGCATGGCCATCACCGAGGGCCGCACCCCGAGCGTCGAGGAGCTCACCGACTCCGCCGAGGGCGGCGTGGTGCTCCCCGTCGACCCGGCCAACCGCGAAGTCGTCTACAGCGAGCCCGGTTCGGTGCCCAAGGCGCTCGGCGAGGTCGACGTGGTCTTCCCGGTGCTCCACGGCCCCTACGGCGAGGACGGCACCCTCCAGGGCCTCCTGGAGCTGTCCGGCGTGCCGTACGTGGGCTCGGGCGTGCTCGCCTCGGCCGTCGGCCAGGACAAGGAGTACATGAAGCGGGTGTTCACCTCCTTCGGGCTCAAGGTCGGCCCGTACGTGGTGATCCGGCCGCGCGAGTGGGCTCAGGACCCGTCCGCCGCCCGCAAGAAGATCGTCGACTTCGCAGGCGAGTACGGCTGGCCGCTGTTCGTGAAGCCCGCGCGCGCCGGTTCGTCGATCGGCATCACCAAGGTCGACGACCTCTCCGGCCTGGACGAGGCGGTCGAGGAGGCCCAGCGGCACGACCCGAAGGTGCTCGTGGAGGCCGCGCTGCGCGGCCGTGAGATCGAGTGCGGGGTGCTGGAGTTCGAGGACGGCCCGCGGGCCTCCGTGCCGGCCGAGATCCCGCCGCCCGAGGCGCACGCGTACTACGACTTCGAGGCCAAGTACATCGACTCCACGCCCGGCGTCGTGCCCGCCCCGCTGACCGACGAGGAGACCGCCGAGGTGCGGCGGCTCGCGGTGGAGGCGTTCGAGGCGGCCTCCTGCGAAGGCCTGGTCCGCGCGGACTTCTTCCTCACCGAGGACGGCGAGTTCGTGATCAACGAGATCAACACCATGCCCGGCTTCACGCCCATCTCGATGTACCCGCAGATGTGGCAGGCGAGCGGGATCAGCTACCCGGAACTGGTGGACCGGCTGATCCAGGCGGCGCTGCGCCGCTCGACGGGCCTGCGCTGAGGACGCGCGCCCAGGGGGCGGCGGGCGCCGGCAGGCGTCCAGGGCCCCCGCGGCGCGTGTCGGGCGCTCAGTCGGCGATCCCCTTGGGGATCGCCTTCTTCACGGCCGGGGCCAGATCGATCAGCGGCGCCACCCCGTGGTCCGTCCGCCCGGCGGGGATCGTCACCTCCACATAGGCAAGGCGCAGCGTGGTGGTGAAGCGGAACGACCCGTCCCCCTGCTTCTGCAGCAGCCAGCCCACGTCGTTCACCTCGGCCCCGTCGGCCTCCGGATCGTCCATCGCGGCGGGCCGCGGGACGCCGCAGCGCAGTATGATCGCCGGGCTTCCCCAGCCCGCGGTCAGCGCGGAGGCGGGCCGGGGGTCCTCGCGGCTCAGTCCGTCCACTTTCCCAGGCAGTTCCCTGTCCAGATTCCGGCACAGTTCGGCAACCGACGGCCGTGGGCTGGGAACCGCCACGGTGGCGCTGTCGTCGCTTGGGGAACAGCCCGCGGCGGTGATCAGCGCGGCGAGAACGGGCAGGCCGAGAAGCCGGTGACGGAAGAAGCTCACCGGCCAAGGGTAGACGGGGGCTACAGATGCACGACCGGGCAGGTCAGGGTGCGCGTGATGCCGTCCACCTGCTGGACTTTCGCGACCACCATGCGGCCCAGGTCGTCCACGGTGTCGGCTTGGGCGCGCACGATGACGTCGTACGGTCCCGTCACGTCCTCGGCCTGGATCACCCCAGGGATCTTGCTGATCGTCTCGGCGACGGTCGACGCCTTGCCGACCTCCGTCTGGATCAGGATGTACGCCTGTACCACGGAACCTCCAGGGCGGCCACGAGGATCATGTGGGGAAAAGGAACGCCACGGTATCGCGTCGTCACACGCCGTGGGGAGACCCGGGAAGACCGTGACGCACGCGCCGGGGTGCAGGTAGGACAGAAGTTGACGGTCACCTCGACCGTAGCGAGGACCGCGTTGAAGCGCGACTGGGAACGTACAGGGACAGAAGGGGCGAAAGGTCGATGAAGGGCACTGTTGGTGAGCTCGGGGAGTTCGGGCTCATCAGGGAGCTCACCTCCCGTCTCACCACCACCCCGGCGGTCCGGGTCGGCCCCGGCGACGACGCCGCGGTGGTCGCCGCCCCCGACCGCAGGGTCGTGGCGAGCACCGACATACTCCTGGAGGGGCGGCACTTCCGCCGGGACTGGTCCACGGCCTACGACGTGGGCCGCAAGGCGGCCGCCCAGAACCTCGCGGACATCGCCGCCATGGGCGCCGTGCCGACCGCGCTGCTGCTCGGCCTGGTCGTCCCCACCGAGCTCCCGGTCACCTGGCCCACCGAGCTGATGGACGGGCTGCGCGACGAGTGCCAGGTCGCCGGAGCCGCCGTCGTCGGAGGCGACGTGGTGCGCGGCGACACGATCATGGTGTCGATCACCGCGCTCGGTGATCTGCGCAACCACGAGCCCGTCACCCGCGCCGGCGCGCAACCCGGCGACCTGATCGCGGTGACCGGCTGGCTGGGCTGGTCAGCGGCCGGATACGCGGTGCTCTCCCGGGGCTTCCGCTCGCCCCGCGCCTTCGTCGAGGCCCACCGCCGCCCCGAGCCGCCGTACCACGCGGGCCCCGCGGCCGCCGGGCTCGGCGCCACCGCGATGTGCGACGTCAGCGACGGACTGATCGCCGATCTCGGGCACATCGCGGAGGCCAGCAAGGTCCACATCGACATCCGCTCCGGAGCCATAGACATCCCCTCGCAGATGAACGACATCGGGCAGGCCGTCGGCGTCGACCCGTTGCAGTGGGTGCTGACCGGGGGAGAGGACCACGCCATCGTGGCGGCCTTCCCCTCGGACGTGAAGCTGCCGGCCCGCTGGAAGGTGATCGGCGAAGTGCTCAGCCCCTCGGCCCTGCCCCAGGTCACGGTCGACGGCGCGCCGTGGACCAGCAAGGGCGGCTGGGACCACTTCGGGGACATCGAGTCATGACCGCCGCCCCTCCCCGGGTACTGACCGTCGCGGGCTCCGACTCCGGCGGCGGCGCCGGGATCCAGGCCGACCTGAAGACGATGCTCGCCCTCGGTGTGCACGGCATGAGCGTGATCACCGCGGTCACCGCGCAGAACTCCCTCGGCGTGCAGGGCGCGTGGGAACTGCCCGTGGAGGCGGTCCGGGCCCAGTACCGCAGCGTCGTGGACGACATCGGCGTCCAGGCGGTCAAGACCGGGATGCTGGCCTCGGCGGAACTGGCCGGGGCCGTCGCCGAATTGATCGCCGGGACCGACGCGCCCGCGGTCGTCGACCCGGTCGGCGTCTCCAAGCACGGCGACTCGCTCCTTGCCGCGTCCGCCCTTCGGGCCGTACGGACCAGGCTGCTGCCGGTGGCGACCGTGGCCACGCCGAACCTCGATGAGGTGGCCCAGCTGACCGGCGTCCGGGTCCGGACGGAGGAGCAGATGCGGGAGGCCGCGGAGGCGGTGCTGGCGTTCGGGCCGAAGTGGGTGCTGATCAAGGGCGGCCACCTCGCCGGGGAGGCCGGGCAGGGCGTCGGTGACCAGGCCGTGGACCTGCTCACCGACGGCGCCGAGGAGCACTGGCTGCGCGCCTCCCGGTACGACAACCGGCACACGCACGGCACCGGCTGCACCCTCGCCTCCGCGATCGCCTCGCAGCTGGCGAAGGGCGATTCCGTGCCGGAGGCAGTGGCGGCGTCCAAGGAGTACGTCACCGGGGCGATCGCGGCCGGCTTCGCGCTCGGCGGGGGGATCGGGCCCGTGGACCACGGGTGGGCCCTGCGCAGGTCTCGGGCGGGGTAGTCGCGCGGCCCGCGCACCGACGGGCGGTCCCGGTGCGCGGGTACGGCTTGTGCGGGCATGGCGTGCGAGGGTACGGCAAAAAGCCGGTCCACCGAGGTGGACCGGCTCAGTGCAGCGAACCAGCGGTGGCCGCGCGCTTAGCTGTTGCTGTGCGTCAGCGCGAGACCTTGCCGGCCTTGATGCACGAGGTGCAGGCGTTCACGCGCTTCGGCGTCCCGCCGACCACGGTACGCACACGCTGGATGTTCGGGTTCCAGCGACGGGACGTACGGCGGTGCGAGTGCGAGATGTTGTTGCCGAAGCCCGGCCCCTTGCCGCAGACGTCGCAGTTGGCAGCCACGGGTCACTCCAAAGACTTCAGATGCACTTACGGTTGATCCCGGCATGCCGGGATCAAGATCTCAGGCTCAGAGAATGCTCTTGAAACTTGAAATCCGAGTGGCGTTGCCAGGGGGAGAGCCCGATCAGGATCGGGCAACCGGAGCAGCATACAACGGCTGCGTCCGTAGGGCGAAACTACCATGGTGGCTCCGGGGCCCGCGCGGGCCCTCTTCCGTCCGGCACCGCCCCGGGGTCTACGCTGCGTCCAGTCCAGCAGCTCAGGGAGGCGCAGGTGGCGCAGGTGCCGCAGACGTTCGACGCGCCGGCGGTGCGCACCTGGTGCGGACTGGCGCTGCGGGCGCTGGGGCGCGCGCGCGAGGAGATCGACGCGATCAACGTCTACCCCGTGGCCGACGGGGACACCGGCACCAACCTGTATCTGACCGTGGAGTCCGCCGCGGCGGCGGTGGAGGCCGTGTTCGCCGCGCACGAGGTGGGCGGCGGGACCGGCGGGGCCGCCGGGACTTCCTTCGGCCCCTCCCTGGCCGACGCCGCGCGGGCGATGGCGCACGGCGCGCTGATCGGGGCCCGCGGCAACTCCGGGACGATCCTCGCCCAGCTGCTGCGCGGCATGGCCCAGGTGTTCGCCGCCGACGGTGACCGCGCGCACGCCGACGGGCGCGGCCTGTGCCTGGCCCTGCGCCGCGCGGCCGACTCCGCCCGGCAGGCCGTGGCACATCCGATGGAGGGCACGGTCCTGTCGGTGGCCTCGGCCGCCGCGGACGCGGCCACCGGGGCGGAGGGAGACTGCGGGACGGTCGCGCTGGCCGCCTACGAGGGAGCGTGCGCGGCCCTCGCCGCGACCCCCGGCCAGCTGGCGGTCCTGGAGCGTGCCGGGGTGGTCGACGCGGGCGGGCGGGGGCTGGTGGCGGTCCTCGCGGCCCTGGTGGAGACGTTCACGGGACGGACGCCGGAGCAGGGCGCGTCCCCCTCGGCAGCCGCGGTGGCGGCTGACGGCCGGCCGGTCGTGCCTCACGCGCGCGTGTCCGCCGCCGAGGACGACGGGCCCGGCACCTGCGCGCCGCCCGCGAGCGGTCCCGCCTTCGAGGTGATCTACCTGCTGGACGCCGAGGACGCGGCCGTCGCCCGGCTGCGCGAGCGGCTCGACGGGCTCGGGGACTCCCTCGTCGTGGTCGGCGGCGACGGCCTGTGGAACGTGCACGTGCACGTCGACGACGCCGGAGCCGCCGTGGAGGCGGGCGTGGAGGCCGGGCGGCCGCACCGGATCCGGATCACGCACTTCGGCGCCGGTGACGCGCACACCGGCGGGTCCGGGCGGCCGCACCGGGAGCGGGCCCAGCGCGCCGTGGTGGCCGTCGTGCCCGGCGAGGGCCTGGCCGGGCTCTACACCGAGGCCGGGGCGACCGCGGTGCTCGCCCGGCCCGGGGAGCAGCTCGCGAGCGGGGAGCTCGTCGAGGCCGTACGGCGGGCACACGCGCGCGAGGTGGTCCTGCTGCCCAACGACCCCGAACTGCGCCACACCGCGTCCGCCGCAGCCGAGCAGGCCCGCGGGGAGGGCGTCCGCGTCGCCCTGATCCCGACCCGCTCGGCCGTGCAGGGCATCGCCGCCCTCGCCGTGCACGAGCCGGGGCGCCGCTTCGACGAGGACGTCGTCGCCATGACCTCGGCGGCAGGGGCGACCCGGCACGCCGAGGTCGCCGTCGCGGAACGCCAGTCCTGGACCACGGCCGGCATCTGCCAGGCCGGTGACGTCCTCGGCCTCATCGACGGCGACGTGGCCGTGATCGGTTCGGACGTCGCGGCCACCGCCGAGACCGTCCTGGACCGCATGCTCTCGGCCGGCGGCGAACTGGTCACCCTCGTCCTCGGCGACGAGGCCCCCGACTCGATCGCAGACCGCCTCCAGACCCGCGTCCGCGAGACCTACCTCGCCGTCGACACGGTGGTCTACCAGGGCGGCCGGCAGGGGGCGCTGCTGCTCATCGGGGTGGAGTGAGCCTCAGTCCTCGGATCCCTCCTCGAGGGCTCGCAGGAGTCTTTCGGCTTCCGTGCGGCGGGAAGGCGTCCTGCCGTCCTCCTCGTCGGCGTCCTCGAAGGCCGCCAGCACGGCACGCGCGCGTGTGGTGGCCTCTGCGGGGCGGCCCAGGTCGGTCGCCAGCCGGCCCGCGGCGAGTTCCGCTCCGGTCCGGTCGTGCAGGGCGGCCGGACCCAGCAGGGCGAAGGCGGCGATCGCCTGCTCCAGCCTGGACAGGGCCTCCTCGGACGCGGCCCCGTCCCCTTCGTCCTCCGCGCTGTCCGCGAGCAGGTCGCCGAACTGCCGGTGGGTGTGCCCGAGTTCGGCGACCAGCCGCTGCCGCGCCGCCGTGTCGTCCACCGCGTCCAGCGCCGCCTCGCACTCGGTGACGGCGGCCAACATCAGCTCCCGCGCCGCGTCCAAGCCGGCCTCGGTGCCCAGCGCCAGCCACGCGCGTGCGCGCAGGGCGCGGACCAGACCGTGCACGTCGCCCAGGGAGCGCCACAGGTCGCCCGCGCGCGTGTAGGCACGGTCCGCCTCGTCGTGCAGCCCGGCCCGGCTCAGCGACTCGGCGGCCAGATGGGCGAGGGTCGCGTGGTCCTGCTGCTCGGGCCAGTGCCGGGCGGTCTCGGCGGCCTGGAGCCGGCGTTCGGCCGCCGCACGGTGCTCCCCGAGCTCGCTCAGACAGTCGCCGAGCCACCACTGCGTCTGTACGACGGCCCCGTCGCCGTGCGTCCCGGCGGACAGGTCGGGCAGCGCGGACTCCAGCACCTCGGCGGCCTCCGCCCACCGCCCCAGCCGCAGCAGCAGACCACCGAGCTGCTGCCGGGCCCAGGCCCCGAGCGCCGGCCCCTGGTCCGCCTCGTCGGCCCAGTGCGCCGCCTCCAGGGCGTGTTCCGCCGCCTCCTCGGTCCGGTCCAGGCCGCCGAGCACCTCGGCGAGCTGAAGGTGCAGCTGTGCCCGGCCCACGGCCTCCAGATGCGTCCCGCCGTGCTCCAGGGCCGCCCGCAGCGCCCGCTCGGCGCCCTCCGGATCGCCCAGGTGGTGCGCGAGCGCCGCCAGCCGGGCCTCGTACTCCACCGCGAACCACGGCAGGCCCGCCCCGACGTACTCGGCCGCCGCCCGCGCGAACAGCTCCGCGGCCCCCCGGAGGTTCCCGGTGCGCGCGGCTGTCTCGGCGAGCATCGCCCGTGCCTCGGCCGCCCGGGAGGCGAGCCGCACATCGTCCCCGGCGTGCCCCTCCACGAGGGCCAGGACCTCGCGCGCGGCCTCCTCGGCGGCGGACAGCGTCCCCGGGTCCACGGGCCCTTCGGCCTCGTACACCGGCCGCATCAGGATCCGCGCCCGTCCCATCACCACGGACGCGGCCTGCCGTACGCCGGTGCCCTCCTCGGCGTACAGCGCGAGGACCCGCTCGTAGGGTTCGGCGACCGCGGCGAGCGCCCCGTCCACGTCGCCGGTCAGCGCCCTCACGTAGGCCGCACGCGAGCGTGCCGCCAACGCCTCGCCCGGATCGCCCGCCCGCGCGTACAGCTCGGCGGCCCGCTCGAACAGCGCGTCGCCCTCGGGGCCCCGGTCCATCGCCTCGTGGTCGGCGATCTCGGCCAGGTCCCGGGCCTCCAGCTGGACGCCCTCCGCGGCGCGCGCGACCGCCGCCCACGCCTCCACGGCGTGCGGCCGCAGGGTGTCCGACAGCCGCCGCGCCTTCGCGATCAGCACGGGCAGGTCGGCTTCTTCGGGCGCCGCCGCTTCGGCCGCCGCCTCAACGGTCCCGCGCACGGCGGGAGCCGGAGCGACGCCGGCGGTCCGAGCCGTGCGCACACCCAGCGGCAGCCGGTCCACCAGCGGGCGCCGCGCCATGCGCGCGCGTGCCCACTCGCCGACCCGGGACGTGCCGTTGCGTTCGTCGAAGCGGGCCGCCAGAGCCGACGCCTCCGCGCGCGCGTGCACGGCGAGTTCGCCGGCCGTCCAGGCACGCCCCGCCGGACCGGGCACCGCCTGCCCGTCCCGCCCCAGCTCGACCAGCCGGTCCATCAGCAGGGCCGCCACCGCCAGGAAGTCCAGCCTGCCGAGCGGGTTGCCGTCGTCCGTGAAGTACGCCGGCCGCTCGGCCAGCAGCTCCAGGGCCCGCGCCTCGTTGCCGGTCAGCGCGCAGAACTCCACATGGTCGGCGTAGGCGTCGCGCATGCTCTCCATCGGCCGCACCAGCCTCAGGCCCCGCAGATGGTGGGCGCGCGCCTCGTCGAGGCGACCGAGCCGCAGCAGCGGCAGCAGCGAGGAGGCGAGGACGCCGTGCGGCTCGTGGGCGCAGGAGAACTCGCCGTCCAGCACCGGCCGCCACAGCTCGACCGCCTCCGCGTCCCGGCCGCACTCGGCCTGCCACTGGCCCTGGTCGTGCAGTTCGCAGGCGTGGCAGTCGGCCATGCTGTCCCGGTCGGCGGCCAGCCACTCCGCGTACGCCCGTTCCGCCCGCGCGAGGTCCCCTATGTGCCGGGCGACGCTGAACTCGGCGCTGCGCACGGCGCGTTCGGAGTGGCCGGCGAGCCGGTAGCGGTGCTCCATCTCGCCGAGCCACTTCTCGACGGCGGCCAGCGGGATGTGCGGCTGGCGCAGCATGCCCGCCGACATCCACTTGAAGACCCAGTGCAGCGAGTGGGTCTCGTACTCGTCGAAGTCCTCCGGGCGTTCGTCCCACATGCGCAGCAGCCGCGCGAACGGGACGAACATCCTGTCCTTCTCGGAGCTGTAGTTGTAGACCTTCAGCTGGTGTCCGAGCGCCTCGATCACGGCGAGCGGGATGTTCAGCCTCTCGGCCTCGGCGAGCAGCCGCTCCGCGCGCGCGTTGCGGGCCGGGCCCTCCGGCCGCGCGCCGTTGGCCGCCATCTCCCGGCGCAGCGAGTCGAAGTCGGTGATCTCACTCATCGGTGGCCGTCCCCGTCGCGTCGGTGCCGCTGTGCGTGGCCCACTCCAGCAGGCCGATGAACGCCCGGTTCAGCAGCGCCGAGTCCGCCGGCCGCAGCGGGCGCTGCGCCATCAGCAGCGCCTGCCCGTACAACGACTCGGTCGCCGTGCCGATCAGCTCCGGGTCGCCCAGCGAACCGATCCGGCGGATCAGCGGGTTGAGGTGGTTGAGCACCAGACGGGCGCGCGGGGCGCCGCCCCGCAGCGAGCCCAGGATGCCCGCCCACAGGTCGTCGGCCTGCGCCTCGGCCTCGGCGCGGGCCTGCTCGTGCCGGGCCGCCCGGTCGTCCAGGTGCAGCGCCGGCACGGACAGCGGGTGGAAGGCGCGCAGTACGACGTCGCAGCCCAGCGGGTCCAGCCGGTCCCGCGCGGCCGCCAGGAAGCCCGACAGGGCCAGCTCCTCGGCCGGATCGACGGAGTCCAGGTGCGCGGTCACGGTGTCCGCGTCCAGCTCGGCGACCATCGTCCCCGGGCGTACCGACGGCAGCGCCTCGACCAGCTCGCTGTCGTAGGTGTAGCCGCCGTTGACGACGCCGATGCCCTGCGCGGAGGCGATCGGCGCGACCTGCCGGTACTCCTCGACCGTGCGCGTGAAGTGCACGACGGGGTGCCGCTGCGCGAACTCCTCCAGGGACAGCCGCCCGTCGGTCGTCTCGAAGGGCAGCCACGGCAGCATCGTGCGCAGCATCTCCGTGTCGTGCCGGGCCAGGGACTTCACGCCCAGGAAGTGCACCGAGAGGAACGCCGCCAGCCGCTCCGCATCGCCGGCCGCGAGAGAGGTCAGCCAGGACCGGATCCGCTCCCCGAGCGCCTCGCGCACGGCGGCCAGCGTCTCGTCCTCGTACAGCGACTCCCGCGAGGCGGTGGGCCGCAGGCTGTCGGTGTCGAGCACGCAGCGCACGAAGAACGCCCAGTCGGGCAGCAGTTGTTCCGCCCGCTCGGTCAGCAGCATGCCCTTCAGGTGCACGCGGTGACCCGCCCGCTGCGCCGGGCTGACCGCCGACGGAAGCACGTACGCCACCCCGCGGATCCCGGCCAGCGGTACGTCCAGGCCGATGGTGTCCAGCGGGGTGAACCCGAACGCCTCGTGGCAGTACCGGGCCAGGGCGACCCGGCGGGCCGCGGGGGAGGGGTACGCCCGGTCCCAGGGCGCCGGCAGGTCGGTGACCGGCTCCTCGCCCACCCGCACGTCGTACGGCAGCAGCGACCCGAAGTCCCGTGCCAGGGCGAGCACACGCTGCTCGGTGAGCCACTCGCCCGCCCCGGCCCGGGCCTGGAGGTACACGGTGGTGCCGGGTTCCGGGCGGGCGGAGTCCGGGAGGGTCCGCACGGTGTACGAGCCGTCGTCGCGTGCCGTCCACTCCACGGGCGGGGCGTCGGGTGTACGGGCGCTGCGACTGACCACCCGGATCCGCTCGGCCACCACGAAGCAGGCCAGCAGGCCGATGCCGAACTGGCCGAGGAAGTCCGAGCGCGCCTCCCGCAGGCCGTCGGCCCGCTTGGAGCTGCGGCCGATGGTGGCCAGCAGTTCGTGCACGTCGGACTCGGTGAGACCGACGCCGGTGTCCTCCACCCGCAGGATGTCGCCGTCCGCGAACAGCCGTACGCGCGCGGGGGCGCCGGGCTCCTCCGCGCGCCGGGCGGTGATGGCGTCCACGGCGTTCTGGAGCAGTTCGCGAAGGTAGACCTTGGGACTGGAGTACAGGTGGTGCGAGAGCAGGTCCACCAGACCCCGCAGATCGACCTGGAACATATGGGCCGAGTCGGGCCGGCGGGACGACTGTGGTGAGAGGGATGCCTGTGTTGACTGTGAGATCTGGAAGTCCATCGTCGCAGCGCCGGTGGGGGGACTTCGCGTCGGCGCGGGGTAGGGCGGCACCTGTGAGGCGGCTGCCGCGGGGATGGCCGGAGCACGTCATCCTAGGCCCGGACGGACCGGCTGACCAGGGGTTTCCCGGGAGGTCTACGGCATTGTCGGTGCCGTGGTGTGCAATGGATCTCGTGCCCGCACTGCAAGAACCACTGAAACAGCCACTGAAGTCAGTGCTCGGCCCCGCCACCGCGAAGGTGATGGCCGAGCACCTCGGCCTGCACACCGTCGGCGACCTCCTGCACCACTACCCGCGCCGGTACGAGGAGCGCGGCCAGCTCACGCACCTCGCCGACCTGCCCATGGACGAGCACGTCACGGTGGTCGCCCAGGTCGCCGACGCCCGCCTGCACACGTTCGCCTCCGCCCGCGCGCCCCGCGGCAAGGGCCAGCGCCTGGAGGTGACGATCACGGACGGCAGCGGCCGGCTCCAACTGGTCTTCTTCGGCAACGGCGTGCACAAGCCGCACAAGGAACTCCTGCCGGGCACGCGCGCGATGTTCGCGGGCAAGGTCTCGGTCTTCAACCGGCGGCTGCAACTGGCCCACCCGGCGTACGAGTTGCTGAAGGGCGAGGACGGAGAAGCGGTCGAGAGCTGGGCCGGCGCCCTCATCCCGATGTATCCGGCCACCGCCAAGCTGGAGTCCTGGAAGATCGGCAAGGCGGTCCAGACCGTCCTGCCCAGTGCCCAGGAGGCGCTCGACCCGCTGCCCGAGTCGCTGCGCGCGGGCCGCGGCCTGGTCACCCTCCCCGAGGCCCTGCTCAAGATCCACCGCCCGCACACCAAGGCGGACATCGCCGACGCCCACGCCCGCCTGAAGTGGGACGAGGCCTTCGTCCTCCAGGTCGCCCTCGCCCGCCGCCGCCACGCGGACACCCAACTCCCCGCCGTCGCCCGCGTAGCCGTCCCGGACGGACTCCTGGCAGCCTTCGACGACCGCCTCCCCTTCACCCTCACCGAGGGACAGCGGAAGGTCTCCCGCGAGATCTTCGCCGACCTGGCCACCGAGCACCCGATGCACCGCCTGCTCCAGGGCGAGGTCGGCAGCGGCAAGACCCTCGTCGCCCTGCGCGCCATGCTCGCCGTCGTCGACGCGGGCGGGCAGGCCGCGATGCTCGCGCCCACCGAGGTACTGGCCCAGCAGCACCACCGGTCGGTCACCGAGATGATGGGGGAGCTCGCCGAGGGAGGCATGCTGGGCGGTGCCGAGCACGGCACCAAAGTGGTCCTCCTCACCGGATCCATGGGCGCCGCGGCCCGCCGGCAGGCCCTGCTCGACCTGGCCACCGGCGAGGCGGGCATCGTCATCGGCACCCACGCGCTGATCGAGGACAAGGTCCAGTTCCACGACCTGGGGCTGGTCGTGGTGGACGAGCAGCACCGGTTCGGCGTCGAGCAGCGCGACGCCCTGCGCGGCAAGGGCAGGCAACCCCCGCACCTGCTGGTCATGACCGCCACGCCCATTCCGCGCACGGTCGCGATGACCGTCTTCGGCGACCTGGAGACGTCCGTCCTCGACCAGCTCCCGGCGGGCCGCTCGCCCATCGCCAGCCATGTCGTCCCGGCCGCCGACAAACCGCACTTCCTCGCCCGGGCCTGGGAGCGGGTGCGCGAGGAGGTGGCGAAGGGCCACCAGGCGTACGTGGTCTGCCCGCGCATCGGGGACGAGGAGGACGACCCGAAGAAGGCCGCCGCGAAGAAGTCCGCCGAGGACGAGGCGGAGAAGCGACCGCCGCTCGCCGTGCTGGACATCGCGGGCCGGCTCGCCGAGGGCCCCCTGCACGGCCTGAAGGTCGAGGTGCTGCACGGGCGGATGCAGCCCGACGACAAGGACGCGGTCATGCGCCGCTTCGCCGCCGGCGAGACCGACGTCCTGGTCGCCACCACGGTCATCGAGGTCGGCGTGAACGTGCCGAACGCCACGGTGATGGTGATCATGGACGCCGACCGCTTCGGCGTCTCCCAACTGCACCAGCTGCGCGGCCGCGTCGGCCGCGGCGCGGCGCCCGGCCTGTGCCTGCTGGTCACCGAGATGCCGGAGGCGAGCGCCGCCCGGCAGCGGCTGAACGCGGTGGCCTCCACCCTCGACGGCTTCGAGCTCTCCCGCATCGACCTCGAACAGCGCCGCGAGGGCGACGTCCTCGGCCAGGCCCAGTCCGGCGCCCGCTCCAGCCTGCGGGTGCTCGCCGTCATCGACGACGAGGAGATCATCGCCGAGGCCCGAGAGGAGGCCGCCGCGGTGGTGGCCGCCGACCCGGACCTGGAGCACCTGCCCGGGCTGCGCACGGCGCTGGAGGCTTTGCTGGACGAGGAGCGGGAGCAATACCTGGAGAAGGGCTGACAGACTGGGACCGGCCGCACCCGAGCCGCCACCGACAAGGCCGCCACCGACAAGCAAGGACCAGACATGACCCGCGTGATCGCCGGCCGGGCCGGCGGACGCCGTCTCGCCGTACCGCCGGGCAGCGGAACCCGCCCCACCTCGGACCGGGCGCGCGAAGGCCTGTTCTCCACCTGGCAGTCCCTCCTGGGCGGCCCGCTGGACGGCGAACGCGTCCTGGACCTGTACGCCGGCTCGGGCGCCGTCGGCCTGGAGGCGCTGTCCCGGGGCGCCGGGCACACCCTGCTCGTGGAGGCCGACGCGCGAGCGGTGCGCACCGTCCGGGAGAACGTCAAGGCGCTCGGCCTCCCCGGCGCCGACGTACGGGCCGGCAAAGCGGAACAGATCGTCCACACGCCGCCCCCGGCGGAGCCGTACGACATCGTCTTCCTCGACCCGCCGTACGCGGTCTCCGACGACGATCTTCGCGAGATTCTGCTCACACTCCGCACCGAGGGGTGGCTCGCGGAGGGCGCCCTCGTCACCGTGGAGCGCAGCACCAGGGGCGGCGAGTTCACGTGGCCGCGAGGGTTCGACGCGATCAGGGCCCGTCGCTACGGCGAAGGGACGTTTTGGTACGGTCGCGCCGCCTCTACGTGCGAAGACGCACGATGACCGGACCGGAGAGCGAGGGATCTCAAGTGCGCCGCGCCGTCTGCCCCGGGTCGTTCGACCCCATCACCAACGGACACCTGGACATCATCGCCCGCGCCTCCCGTCTCTACGACGAGGTCTACGTCGCGGTGATGATCAACCAGTCGAAGAAGGGCCTGTTCGAGATCGACGAGCGGATCGACCTCATCCGGCAGGTCACCGCCGAGTACGGAAACGTCCGCGTCGAGGCCTTCCACGGCCTCCTCGTCGACTTCTGCAAGCAGCGCGACATCCCGGCCATCGTCAAGGGCCTGCGCGCCGTCAGCGACTTCGACTACGAGCTGCAGATGGCCCAGATGAACAACGGCCTCTCCGGCGTCGAGACGCTGTTCGTGCCCACCAACCCCACCTACAGCTTCCTGTCGTCCTCCCTGGTCAAGGAGGTCGCGGCATGGGGCGGAGACGTCTCCCACCTGGTGCCGCCGCTGGTCTTCGAGGCCCTCAGTCAGCGGCTGAAGAAGGACTGAGGCGGCTGACGGCCCGTCACCCGGTGTCCGGCGATCACCTCATGGACGTACAGTCGTCCCGTCCGTCTCCGACACATCGGTAGTCCAACACACCTGTAGAGAGTGGCGAGCACACGGTGGACGTGCAGAAGAAGCTCGACGAGATCGTGGCCACGGTCTCCGGCGCCCGGTCCATGCCCATGTCGGCGTCGTGCGTGGTCAACCGCGCCGACCTGCTCGCGCTGCTCGACGAGGTGCGCCAGGCCCTGCCCGGTTCCCTCGCGCAGGCCCAGGAGCTGATCGGCGACCGCGACCAGATGGTGCAGGAGGCCCGGCGCGAGGCCGAGCGGATCATCGAGGGCGCGCACGCCGAGCGCGGCTCGTTGGTCTCCGGCACCGAGGTCGCCCGCCGCTCCCAGGCCGAGGCCGACCGGATCCTCGGCGAGGCCCGGCAGGAGGCCGAGGAGGTCCGCGCCGAGGCCGACGACTACGTCGACTCCAAGCTCGCCAACTTCGAGGTCGTCCTCACCAAGACCCTCGGCTCGGTCGGCCGCGGCCGGGAGAAGCTGCTCGGCACCGGCCCCGGCCTCGACGAGGACGGCTACGAGGACGAGGACGCCCCCGAGCGCAGCCACGACCCCGAGACCCTGCGCCGCAACGCCGACGCGTACGTCGACGCCAAGCTCGGTGCCTTCGAGGCGGTCCTCGCCAAGACCCTGGAGGCCGTCGGCCGCGGCCGCCAGAAGCTGCACGGCCGCATCGCCACCGACGACCTCGGCGCCCTCGCCGACGACGCCACCACCGTCCAGCACTCCAGCGACGCCGACTACCTCGCCGACCTCGCGGCCCTGGCCGACGCCCCGGCGGCCCCGCGCTCCGCGGCGGCCCCGCCCGCCGAGCGGCCCGCCGCGCCGCAGTACGAGCCGCAGCCGGCCTACGGCTACCAGCAGCCCGAGCAGGGCGATCCGTACGGCGGCTACCAGCAGGGCTACGGCCAGCAGGACCAGTACGGCTACCAGCAGCCCGACCCCTACGCCCCCACCGCCGGCACCTCCGGCTACGCCCAGGCGGGAGGCGCCCCCTTCCAGGCCTACGACGCCCAGCAGCCGGCCGGCTACGACCCGAACCAGGCCCAGCAGGGGCAGCAGGACCCCCAGGACCACCACGGGTACGCGCAGCCGCAGGCCCACGCCCTCGACGAGACCAGCCTCTTCGACACCAGCATGATCAGCGCCGAGCAGCTGCGCGCCTACGAACAGGGTCGCGGCCTCTAGGCGGGCCGCCCGATTGGGCCGAGAGCGAAAGGTCAAGTATCCTGGCTCTTCGGTCGTGCATACGTCCGCGATCTGCGCTGCCCGGAACGCCACCGGGAAAGCGTCCCCCGAGTTCGGAAACCGAAAGCAGGAATGGCTCAGAACGCCCGCCTCGACCACCGCAACCCTCTTGTGTTCGACACACACGAGCTGGGGCGGCGGCCCGGCGCGCTGCAGCGCCAGACCCGCACGGTCCCCGCCCCCAGGGACCTCGGTCTCCAGGGCGTCGTCGGAGTGCCGGAAGGCGCCCCGGTGGAGCTCGAACTCCGGCTCGAGTCGGTCATGGAAGGGGTGCTCGTCACAGGCACCGCCCGTGCACAGGCCGAGGGGGAGTGCGTAAGGTGTCTGGAGCCGCTCGAGCTCGAACTCGACGCGGACTTCCAGGAGCTGTTCTCGTACCCCGACGCCGACGAGCGGGGCCGTGCGATCGCACGGTCCGACGAAGACGCCGCCGACGACGAGGACGACGAGGACAGGCTCTTCCTCGAGGACGGACTCTTCGACCTCGAACCTCTGCTGCGGGATGCGGTGGTGCTCGCACTGCCGATGCAGCCGGTGTGCCGGGAAGACTGCGCTGGTCTGTGCTCCGAGTGCGGAGCGCGGCTCGTGGACGACCCGGACCACCACCACGACGCCGTCGACATCCGTTGGGCGGCTTTGCAGGGACTCGCCGGCACCATGAAGGACGGCGAGAAGGACGAGATGAGCGGCGGCGCGCCTCGATCAGCACGCGCCGACGAGAAGCAGGAGAAGTAGCCGTGGCTGTTCCGAAGCGGAAGATGTCGCGCAGCAACACGCGCCACCGCCGGTCGCAGTGGAAGGCTGCGGTCCCCACCCTGGTTGCGTGCGAGCGCTGCCACGAGCCCAAGCAGCAGCACATCGCGTGCCCGTCGTGCGGCACCTACAACAAGCGCCAGGTCCTCGAGGTCTGAGCGGCTGGTGAGAGGCACTGTGTCCACTGCCAAGAAGGCGGAAGGCGCCGAAGCGGGCAATCGCCGACGCGCAGGTGCTCCGTCGGACAACACGGCCTCGTCCCACACGCTTCTGGAAGGGCGGCTCGGCTACAAGCTCGAGTCCGCCCTTCTGGTGCGCGCGCTGACCCACCGTTCCTACGCGTACGAGAACGGCGGTCTGCCGACGAACGAGCGGCTGGAGTTCCTCGGTGACTCCGTCCTCGGCCTGGTCGTCACGGACACGCTGTACCGCACCCACCCCGACCTGCCCGAAGGCCAGCTGGCCAAGCTGCGGGCCGCGGTGGTCAACTCGCGTGCGCTGGCGGAAGTCGGCCGTGGCCTCGACCTGGGCGCCTTCATCCGGCTCGGCCGTGGTGAAGAGGGCACGGGCGGCCGGGACAAGGCATCCATCCTCGCCGACACCCTGGAAGCGGTGATCGGCGCGGTCTACCTCGACCAGGGCCTCGACGCGGCCTCCGAACTGGTGCACCGCCTGTTCGACCCGCTGATCGAGAAGTCCTCCAACCTCGGAGCCGGCCTGGACTGGAAGACCAGTCTCCAGGAACTCACCGCGACCGAGGGGCTCGGTGTCCCCGAGTACCTGGTCACGGAGACCGGCCCCGATCATGAGAAGACCTTCACTGCTGCCGCCCGCGTCGGAGGCGTCTCGTACGGCACCGGCACCGGCCGCAGCAAGAAGGAGGCGGAGCAGCAGGCCGCGGAGTCCGCGTGGCGGGCCATCCGGGCCGCGGCGGACGAGCGTGCCAAGGCGGTGGAGTCCTCCGACGGCGCCGATGAGGCGCCGGCCTCCGCCTGAGAACCGGGAAACCGAGCACGGCTGTCCGGCGGTCCTCCGCCAGGCCGTGCCCAGCAGAACGCGACCGAGCGCCCGTCCCCGCCCCGGGGCGGGCGCTCGGCCCGTGACGGCCGCACCGGCCGCGATGTGTGAACGGGGAAGTCATGCCCGAGCTGCCCGAGGTCGAGGTCGTACGGCGCGGACTGGAACGGTGGGTCGCGCACCGGATCGTCGCCGGCGTCGAAGTGCTGCACCCACGTGCCGTACGCCGCCACCCGGCCGGCGCGGAGGACTTCGCGCACCGCGTCCAGGGCCACCGGCTCGGTCTGCCCAGCCGCCGCGGCAAGTACCTGTGGCTGCCCCTCCAGGACAGCGGCCAGGCGATCCTGGCCCACCTCGGCATGAGCGGCCAGCTGCTGGTCCAGCCGCTGAGCGCGCCGACCGAGAAGCACCTGCGCATCCGGGTCCGCTTCGCCGACACGCCGACATCAGCCGCTTCCGCGGCGGAGGCCACCGAACTCCGCTTCGTCGACCAGCGCACCTTCGGCGGCCTGTCGCTGCACGACACCACCCCCGACGGGCTGCCCGACGTCATCGCGCACATCGCCCGCGACCCCCTCGATCCGCTGTTCGACGACGAGGCCTTCCACCAGGCCCTGCGCCGCAAGCGGACCACCATCAAACGGGCCCTGCTCGACCAGTCCCTGATCAGCGGCGTCGGCAACATCTACGCGGACGAGGCCTTGTGGCGCACCCGCGTCCACTACGAACGCCCCACCGCGACCTTCACCCGCCCCCGCACGGCCGAACTCCTCACCCACGTCCGGGACGTGATGAACGAAGCCCTCGCCGTCGGCGGCACCAGCTTCGACAGCCTCTACGTCAACGTCAACGGGGAATCCGGCTACTTCGACCGCTCCCTGGACGCCTACGGCCGCGAGGGCCTGCCCTGCCGCCGCTGCGCCACCCCGCTGCGCCGCCGCCCGTGGATGAACCGCTCCAGTTACTACTGCCCGAAGTGTCAGCGGGCGCCGCGCGTGGCGTCGTAACGGTCGCGTGCCGCCAGGACGTCGTCCATGCGCCCCTCCACGCAGTGGATGAGGGCCAGCAGCCGCTCGGCGACCTCGCGGCCCAGCGCCGTGAGCTCGTAGTCCACCCGGGGCGGGTTGGTCGGCTGGGCCTCGCGATGCACCAGGCCGTCCCGCTCCAGCGCCTGGAGGGTCTGGGACAGCATCTTCTCGCTCACACCGTCGACACGGCGGCGCAGCTCGTTGAAGCGGAACGAGCCCTCGTACAGAGCGCTCAGCGCGAGCCCGCCCCAGCGCCCCGTGACATGCTCCAGCGTGCCGCGCGAAGGGCAGGCCCTGGCGAACACGCTGTAAGGGAGGTCGTCCTGGGTCTGTGGGGTGCTCATGACCCAAGCGTACTCGCGCACAGCGCTAACCGTCAGGTGGCGCTAACCAGGAGTCAGCCCCACCTGACGATCCACCGGACGGGTCCCGCCAGTGCCCGAGCTGGTGCGCGTTCGCCGGCGGGCTGCTGCTCTGGGAGGACACCGAGGACGATTCAGTGGTCCCCGGCCAGATGCGCACGGTCAGCCGTGAGGAAGTCCCGCGACTGTTTGGGCTCCTTGCTGCAGGCGACATCGCCGGCACCGGGCATCTCATGTCGGTGCCGGCGGGTATGGTCCGGCTGCGATCAAGCATGGGTTTGGGGAGGGGCTTTGAGAGCGAAGAAGGGTCTGTTCGTGGACGCCGACAACGACGTGCCGGACCAGTTGCAGCGGGTGAGGCCAGCGCACCTGGCGCGGTCGACAGGCCAGAGCAGGGCCCGTCGTCGCTGTGTGGCGGTTGTTTCGGTCCACGCGCGGATCGTCGCGGTAGCGGCCACGTTCTTGCTGGCTGCAGGGTGCGGCATGCTGGACGACCCCCGTGCCCGTGCCCGAAGCCGTTTCCGGTGACGCTGTGACTCCGCTTCCGCCGCTCGCCGCCCAGGCCGAGTGCCTGATCGGGCTCGGGGTGCCCGAGCTCGCCGGGATATCCGCCGCCGAGCTGCGGGCCTTCGCCGAGGGCGCCGAGGTCGGGGACGGCGGCGTCCTGCTCGCCGTCCACCCGGACCGGGCCCCCGCCTCCGCCCTCGCATCGCTGCTCCGTCGCGAGGGCAAGCCCGGCTTCGTCGTTGTCGACATGCCCGACGTCGACCAGTTCGTGCCCCACCACGCCGAGTTGCCCGACGCGCCCCTCTACCTCGTCACCGGCCTCGACCGCGGCGACCACATGGCCAACTGGAGCCCGGACGAGGCCCTGCCCGCCCTCACCAAGGAGGACCGCACCCCGCTCGTGCTCACCGAGGGCATCCACTGGCTGCTGCAGCAGCCTGAGGTGCTGGAGCGCAATCACTGCTTCATGACCATCGCTTCGCGGCTACGCAAGGCCAACGGCGCCCTGGACGCCCGCACCCCGGCGATCTGGATCAGCAACGGCACCGGTCGGGACGGCCGCGAGCGGCGCGACGCCCCCAAGGTGGGCTGGTGCTGGTGGAACAACCGGCACACCTGGCTGGGCTTCGGCTCGGCCACCGGCCGCCGCCCCTAGGCGATCGCGTGTGGCGGCCTGCTCTTCGCACTGCGGACGTGGAGACCGGGAGGGACAACGGCATGCACGCGCTGAGGCACTTCTACGCCTCGGTGCTCCTGGACGCGGGGGAGAGCATCAAGGCCCTCAGTGAGTACCTGGCCACCATGACCCCGGCTTCACGCTGCGCACGTACACGCACCTGATGCCGACCAGCAAGACCCGCACCCGGGCCGCCGTGGATCGCGTGTTCCAGGACGACGAACCTACGGAAGACGGCCCCGAGACGGCCCAGGAGCGGGATTATGCCTCTGACCTGCGGTTATCTCAGTACCCGAAGTCCTGCGTCCACCACGGACCGCCGGAGCCGAAGTGCACACCGACGCCGAGGGTCTTGAAGTCGCAGTTCAGTATGTTGGCGCGGTGGCCGGGGCTGTTCATCCAGGCGTCCATCACCGCCGCCGCGTCGGCCTGCCCGCGGGCTATGTTCTCGCCGCCGAGGCCGGTGATGCCGAGCTTCGCCGCCCGGTCCCACGGCGAGGCGCCGCTGGGATCGGTGTGGTCGAAGAAGTTCTCGTCGGCCATGGCCTCGCTGTAGTCCTGGGCGAGGCCGGCGAGGGCGCTGCTCGCCGTCAGCGCGCTGCACCCCACCTTCGTCCGTTCCTCGTTGACGAGCCTGAGCACCTCGGCCTCGACGGCGGCCTGTGTGGAGACGGCGGTCGGGGCCTGGGTCTTCGGCGGTGCCTTGGTGGCGGTCTCGGCCGGCGCGGTCTCCGGCTTCTCCGGCGCCGTGGTCGGCTTCGCCTCCGGCGCCTTCGTGGGTGTGGCCGACGCCGGGTCCGCGTCCGGCGCGGAGGCCGGGGCCGACTCGGAGGCGGACCGCTCCGGTGACGTGGACCGGTCCGCGTCGCGGCTCGTCGCGGAGCCCCGGGAGGTGCCGCCCGGGTCGGCGTCGGCGCTGCCGGAGGTGCCGCCCTGCGGGCTCTCGCTGTTCGTCGGCGAGCCCGCGGCCTGCACCTTGTCGGCGCCGCCGTTCGGGCCGCCCAGCTTGTAGTTCTCGAGGCCGGGCACCGCGCCGGTGGCGACCGCGACGGTGCCGAGGGCGACCGCGGCGGAGACCCCGAGGAGCCCCGTGCGGACCGGTGTCGCGGCCTTCTTCTTCCGGCGGTGCCCCCGCTCCCGCGGTCCGTCCGCCGGGCTGAAGCCCTCGGAGGGGAAGACCACGGTGGTCCTGGCGTGCGCGGCGCCGTCGTCGGTGTCGAAGAGGTACTCCTGGGGCCTGGTGCGGGGGTCGGCGTACAGATCCGGGTTCAGGTAGGGCGCGATGCCCAGGCGGCCGTCGTCGTCCTGCGGGTGGCTGTCCCACGGATCACGGTCCCGCTCGTACGAGCCGTGCGTCCGACTGTCCCCCGTGGCGCGGCCCGTGGCGGCGCGGCCGGCGTCCGAGCGTCGGTGGCGTCCCATGTGCTGGCCTTCCTCGTCTCTCTCTGTCGACGCGCGCCCTGAGCCGACGCGGTCAACCCAACTCACTCAATGGAGTGAGTTTCAGATGAGATTCATTGGATCGGGACGGTACCGCATGGCGCGAGAGGCGGAGGTGCCCCGAGAGACATTGGCCGGTTAGGTTGCACCCATGAGCGAGGATGTTCGACTGGTCGCCTGGGTCCGCGGACGAGTCCAGGGAGTGGGTTTCCGCTGGTTCACCCGGGCCAGGGCGCTGGAGATCGGGGGCCTGAGCGGTTTCGCCCTCAATCTCGGGGACGGGCGTGTGCAAGTGGTCGCCGAGGGGGCCCGCGAGGGGTGCCAGAAGCTCCTGGACTGGTTGCAGGGCGGCGACACGCCCGGACGTGTGGACGGTGTCACGGAGATCTGGGACACACCGCGCGGTGGGTACGACGGCTTCGCCATCCGCTGATCGTGTGGCGCGGCGCGGGTCCGCCGGCGGCGGCGGAAACTGCCACAGGCATCTGCCCGGAGGGAAAAGGAGCAGGTGGTTGCCAAGAAACGCGCGGCGTGGGAGGCTCCGCTCAGCAGGATGATCCGCACGCCCCGAGGGGCCCGCAGGAGTCGCAGCGCCACCTGGTTTCCGGTCGCGCGCCCCCGGGACGCCCATGGATACGGGGCGTGATCGTGTTGACCGTCAAACTTTTTGGTGAGACGCTAAAAGCCCGCGCACCTTAGCTGTTTGGCATGGATGAACGGCACCACAACTCAGGCAGTGCCAAGCACCACGGGTGCGAATCCCTCACGACCCACACCGCTTCGGTCGGTCACTCAGTGTGGAGGACCATCCATCATGGCAAAGGCGCTTCTCGGTTACGTCGGCGGCTCCGACCCTCGACTCCTCGCCGAGATGCGACGGCTCCAGCAGCGCGTCCAGGACCTGGAATCCGAGCTTGTGCGGATCCAGGCGGAGAACGACGCCCTGACGGCTGCCGCTTCTCACGACAGGATCATGGAGCGAGTCGACGCACACCAGGCGGAGCCTGCGCTCACCTGATCACTGCATCGCACAACGACACAGTGGTTGGGCTGCCCGTCAACCGCTCAGTTGTCAGAGTTGCAAGGGACGCTTCGGCGTCCCTTCCTTCTTTCCCCCGCCCTTCTTGCCCCGCCTTTGCTGCCCCCGCGCGTCCTTTCACCGTCTTTAACTTTTGGTGTGCCCTGCATATTCAAAGGTGAAACCGCGAGGTTGCGGGGGTTCGTGGAGTGGGGTACCGACGGCCGGTAAAGTCCGGCGGCGTGCACCTCAAGGCCCTGACCCTCCGCGGGTTCAAGTCGTTCGCCTCGGCGACCACGCTCCGGTTCGAGCCGGGGATCACGTGTGTCGTCGGGCCGAACGGCTCGGGCAAGTCCAATGTCGTGGACGCGCTCAGCTGGGTCATGGGCGAACAGGGCGCCAAATCGCTGCGCGGCGGCAAGATGGAGGACGTCATCTTCGCCGGCACCACCGGCCGTCCGCCGCTCGGCCGCGCCGAGGTGTCCCTGACCATCGACAACTCCGACGGGGCCCTGCCCATCGAGTACGCCGAGGTCACCATCACGCGGATCATGTTCCGCAACGGCGGCAGCGAGTACCAGATCAACGGCGACACCTGCCGGCTGCTCGACATCCAGGAACTGCTCTCCGACTCCGGCATCGGCCGCGAGATGCACGTCATCGTCGGCCAGGGCCAGCTCGACTCCGTCCTGCACGCCGACCCCATGGGCCGCCGCGCCTTCATCGAGGAGGCCGCGGGCGTCCTCAAGCACCGCAAGCGCAAGGAGAAGGCGCTCAGGAAACTGGACGCGATGCAGGCCAACCTCGCGCGCGTGCAGGACCTCACCGACGAACTGCGCCGCCAGCTCAAGCCGTTGGGACGGCAGGCAGCGGTCGCGCGCAGAGCCGCGGTCATCCAGGCGGATCTGAGGGACGCGCGCCTGCGGCTTCTGGCCGACGACCTCGTCGGCCTGCGCGAGGCCCTGAAGGCCGAGGTCGCCGACGAGGCGGCCCTGAAGGAACGCAAGGAAACCGCCGAGCAGGAACTGAAGAAGGCCCTCCAGCGCGAGGCCCTGCTGGAGGACGAGGTGCGCCGGCTCGTCCCGCGCCTCCAGCGCGCCCAGCAGACCTGGTACGAACTGTCCCAGCTCGCCGAACGTGTGCGCGGCACGATCTCGCTCGCCGACGCGCGTGTGCACAGCGCCACCTCCGCGCCACCCGAGGAGCGGCGCGGCCGCGACCCCGAGGAACTGGAGCACGAGGCCCAACGCGTGCGCGAACAGGAAGCCGAGCTGGAGGCGACCCTGGAGGCGGCCCAGCGCGCCCTGGACGACACCATCGGCCACCGCGCCGAGCTGGAGCGGGAACTGGCCGTCGAGGAGCGGCGCCTGAAGGACGCGGCCCGCGCCATCGCCGACCGCCGCGAGGGCCTGGCCCGGCTGGGTGGCCAGGTGAACGCGGCACGTTCCCGCGCCGCCTCCGCCCAGGCCGAGATCGAGCGGCTGGCCGCCGCCCGGGACGAGGCCCAGGAACGGGCCGTCCACGCCCAGGAGGAGTACGAGGCGCTCAAGGCCGAGGTCGACGGCCTCGACGCGGGCGACGAGGAACTGGCCGGGCGGCACGAGGCGGCGAAGGCGGCACTGGCCGAGGCGGAGGCCGCCCTCACCGCCGCCCGAGAGGCGGTCACCGGGGCCGAACGCAGGCGGGCCGCGACCCGGGCCCGGCACGACGCCCTCGCCCTGGGCCTGCGCCGCAAGGACGGCACGGGCGCCCTGCTCGACGCCAAGGATCGCCTCACCGGCCTGCTGGGCCCCGCCGCCGAACTCCTGACGGTCACCCCCGGCTACGAAACCCCCCTGGCCACCGCCTTCGGTACCGCCGCCGACGCCCTGGCCGTGACCACCCCCTCCGCCGCCGCCGAAGCCCTCCGCCTGCTGCGCAAACAGGACGCGGGCCGAGCCGCCCTGCTCCTCGCGGGCCCCGCACCCGAAACCCCCACGACCGGAGCACCCACGCCGTCGGGCGAAGCACTCCCGAGCGCCCCGCAGCCCGCGCCGACGGCGGCCCCGACGACGCCCACCACCTCGCCGGGCACGCCGGACGCCCCCCGACCGGCCGAGGCCACGACCTCCGAGGCCTGCGCCGGTCCGTCCGCGGCCGGAGGCGTGGCAGCCGCCGACGCGGGTGGGAGCGGCGCCGCGGGAGCTGGGTCCCCCGTGGCCGGTGGGCCGGATGGTGCCGCTGCGGGGTGGGGTGGGTCCGAGGACCGTACCGGCGGTGCGGCGGGCGCATCCGTCACCACCGGCACCCCCGTGTCCGGGCACCCCTTCGCCGCCGAGTTCGTGCGCGGTCCCGCCGAGCTCATGCCCGCCGTGCGGTGGCTGCTGCGGGGAATCGTCGTGGTGGGGACGCTGGAGGACGCGGAGGATCTGGTCCTCGCCCGACCCGAGCTGACCGCCGTGACCGGAGAAGGGGATCTGCTCGGGGCGTACTTCGCACAGGGCGGCTCCGCGGGGGCGCCCAGTCTGCTGGAGGTGCAGGCCTCCGTGGACGAGGCCGCCGCCGAGCTGGAGCGGCTCGCCGTGCGGTGCGAGGAGCTGACCGAGAACCAGCAGCGGGCCGCCGAGCGGCGCGGCCGGTGCACGGCACTGGTCGAGGAGCTGGGGGAGCGGCGACGGACCGCCGACCGGGAGAAGTCGGCCGTCGCCCAGCAACTGGGCCGGCTCGCCGGGCAGGCGCGCGGCGCCGCCGGGGAGGCCGAGCGGTCCGCGGCCGCCGCCGCCCGCGCCCAGGAGGCCCTCGACAACGCCCTCCAGGAGGTGGAGGAACTCGCCGAGCGGCTCGCCGTGGCCGAGGAGACTCCGATCGAGGAGGAGCCCGACACCTTCGCACGCGACCGGCTCGCGGCCGACGGCGCCAACGCCCGCCAGACCGAGATGGAGGCCCGCCTCCAGGTCCGTACGCACGAGGAACGGGTCAGGGGGCTGGCCGGCAGGGCCGACTCACTGGACCGGGCTGCCCGCGTCGAACGTGAGGCACGCGCGCGTGCAGAGCAGCGGCGCGCCCGGCTGCGCCACGAGGCGGAGGTCGCCTCGGCGGTCGCCTCCGGCGCCCGGCAGCTGCTGGCGCACGTCGAGGTCTCCGTGGCCCGCGCCGAGGAGGAGCGGGCCGCCGCCGAGGCCGCCAAGGCCCGGCGCGAGCAGGAGCTGACCGCCGCCCGCACCGAGGGCCGGGAGCTCAAGGCCGAACTCGACAAGCTGACCGACTCGGTCCACCGGGGCGAGGTGCTCGGCGCCGAGAAGCGGTTGCGCATCGAGCAGCTGGAGACCAGGGCACTGGAGGAACTCGGGGTCGAACCGGCGGGCCTGATGGCGGAGTACGGGCCGCACCAGCTCGTCCCGCCCTCGCCGCCGGCCGAGGGCGAGCAGCTGCCGGAGGACCCGCAGCACCCCCGCAACCGGCCCCGTCCCTACGTGCGGGCCGAGCAGGAGAAGCGGCTGAAGGCCGCCGAGCGCGCCTACCAGCAACTCGGCAAGGTCAACCCGCTGGCCCTGGAGGAGTTCGCGGCGCTGGAGGAACGCCACAAGTTCCTCAGCGAGCAGCTCGAGGACCTCAAGAAGACCCGCGCCGACCTGCTCCAGGTCGTCAAGGAGGTCGATGAGCGCGTCGAGCAGGTCTTCACCGAGGCCTACCGGGACACCGCCCGCCAGTTCGAGGGCGTCTTCGGCCGGCTCTTCCCGGGCGGCGAGGGCCGGCTCGTACTGACCGACCCCGACAACATGCTCACCACGGGCGTGGACGTCGAGGCACGTCCGCCGGGCAAGAAGGTCAAGCGGCTCTCTCTGCTCTCCGGCGGCGAGCGGTCGCTGACCGCCGTCGCGCTGCTCGTGTCGATCTTCAAGGCTCGTCCGAGCCCCTTCTACGTCATGGACGAGGTCGAGGCGGCCCTCGACGACACCAACCTCCAAAGGCTGATCCGGATCATGCAGGAGCTTCAGGAGGCCTCGCAGCTGATCGTGATCACGCACCAGAAGCGCACGATGGAGGTCGCCGACGCGCTCTACGGCGTCTCCATGCAGGGCGACGGTGTGTCGAAGGTCATCAGTCAGCGCCTGCGTTAGCACTGCGTCAGCGCCCCGGCACGTGCGGTGCCGGGGATCCCGCGTGCCTCCGTCACTTCGGGGTAGACGGAACCGTGTCCGCAGCTTGACTACAACACTTGATTCAAAGTCCAGGACTGTCCATGGTGGATGGTCGCTGATTGCCCCCAGAAGGGGTGATATTGACTTCGATAGATGAAGCCATAATCTCTGTGTCGTAGTTTTTGTCTTCAGATCTCATCATCTGGAGGGGCTGATCTCCACCCCGGCAGTGCTGCCGGTGTGCCCGAGGAGTACACGTGACCACAACGCAGGCCCCAGGGCCCGGAGCCCGGACGGCTCACCCCGAACATCTCGGGCACGTCATCTTCATCACCGCGGCCGCCGCCATGGGCGGCTTCCTGTTCGGATACGACAGCTCCGTGATCAACGGCGCCGTCGAGGCCATCCGGAGCCGCTACGGCATCGGATCCGCGGAGCTGGCCCAGGTCATCGCCATCGCTCTGATCGGCTGCGCGATCGGCGCCGCGACCGCGGGCCGTATCGCCGACCGCATCGGCCGCATCCGCTGCATGCGGATCGCCGCGACCCTGTTCACCATCAGCGCTGTCGGCTCGGCCCTGCCGTTCGCCCTGTGGGACCTCGCCTTCTGGCGCATCGTCGGCGGCTTCGCCATCGGCATGGCCTCGGTCATCGGCCCCGCCTACATCGCCGAGGTCGCCCCGCCCGCCTACCGCGGCCGCCTCGGCTCCTTCCAGCAGGCCGCGATCGTCGTCGGCATCGCCATCTCCCAGCTGGTCAACTGGGGTCTGCTCAACGCCGCCGGCGGCAACCAGCGCGGCCGGCTGATGGGCCTGGAGGCCTGGCAGGTCATGCTCGGCGTGATGGTCGTCCCGGCCGTCCTGTACGGACTGCTCTCCTTCGCCATCCCCGAGTCCCCGCGCTTCCTGCTCTCCGTCGGCCGCCGTGACCGGGCCCGCCGGATCCTCGCCGAGGTCGAGGGCGACCACATCGACCTCGACGCCCGCGTGGCCGAGATCGAGACCGCCATGAAGCGCGAGCACAAGTCCACCTTCAAGGACCTGCTCGGCGGCAGTTTCCTCTTCAAGCGGATCGTCTGGATCGGCATCGGCCTGTCGGCCTTCCAGCAGTTCGTCGGCATCAACGTCGCGTTCTACTACTCCGCGACGCTGTGGCAGTCGGTCGGCGTCAACCCGACGGAGTCGTTCCTCTACTCGTTCACGACGTCGATCATCAACATCGTCGGCACCGTGATCGCGATGATCTTCGTGGACCGCGTCGGCCGCAAGCCGCTCGCGCTCATCGGCTCGTGCGGCATGGTCGTCGGCCTGGCCCTGGAGGCCTGGGCGTTCTCGTACCCCCTGGTCGGCGGCAAGCTGCCGGCCACCCAGGGCTGGGTCGCCCTGATCGCGGCCCACGTCTTCGTCCTCTTCTTCGCCCTGTCCTGGGGTGTGGTCGTCTGGGTCCTGCTCGGCGAGATGTTCCCGAACAAGATCCGCGCCGCCGCCCTGGGCGTGGCAGCCTCCGCGCAGTGGATCGCCAACTGGGCCATCACCGCGAGCTTCCCGTCGCTGGCCGACTGGAACCTCTCCTGGACCTACGTCATCTACACGGCCTTCGCCGCGCTCTCCATCCCGTTCGTCCTGAAGTTCGTCAAGGAGACGAAGGGCAAGGCGCTGGAGGAGATGGGGTAACCGCCCCTGCCTCACTGCCCCGGCTCACGCACCGAGCCGGGGCAGTGCGTGCTCGCCGGGGGCGTTCCACCCCGTGTGCGCCGGGCGGCCGGCGGGCCCGGTATTCCAGGGGCACGCGGCCCCGTCGGGACTACCACTGACCGCCCAGGTAGTCGCGCATACTGGACGCGTTATGGAAACCATCATCCTTGCTGTAGTTATCGCCGTGGTCGTGCTCGGCGCGCTCGGCGGGCTCATCGTCGGCAGCCGGCGGAGGAAGCCGCCGCCCCCGCCGCCGCCCTCGGCGCCCGACATCACCGCCCCTCCGGCCGAGCCACACGTCGGCGAGGAGGCCGAGACGCCGCGAGAGGAGCCGCGGCGGACGATCGAGGAGGTGGATCTACCCGACGGCTCGGCTCCCGTCGCCGTCGAGGAGCCGCCCGTCGAGGAGCTTCCGGCACCCCCGATCGAGGTGCCCGAGCCCACCGCCGGCCGTCTGGTGCGGCTGCGCACCCGCCTCTCCCGCTCGCAGAACGCCCTGGGCAAGGGCCTGCTCATCCTGCTGTCCCGCGAGAATCTCGACGAGGACACGTGGGAGGAGATCGAGGACACCCTGCTGACCGCCGACGTCGGTGTGCAGCCCACCCAGGAGCTGGTCGACCGGCTGCGCGAGCGCGTGCGCGTGCTCGGCACCCGCACCCCCGAGCAGCTGCGCGGGCTGCTGCGCGAGGAGCTGCTCACGCTGATCGGCCCCGACATGGACCGCACGGTGAAGACCGAGCCGGCCACCAGCAAGCCGGGCATCGTGATGGTCGTCGGCGTCAACGGCACCGGCAAGACCACGACGACCGGCAAACTCGCCCGTGTCCTGGTCGCCGACGGCCGCAGCGTCGTGCTGGGCGCCGCCGACACCTTCCGCGCGGCCGCCGCCGACCAGCTGCAGACCTGGGGCGAGCGGGTCGGCGCCTACACCGTGCGCGGCCCGGAGGCCGGCGACCCCGCCTCCGTCGCCTTCGACGCGGTGAAGGACGGCAAGGAGATGGGCGCCGACGTGGTGCTCATCGACACCGCCGGCCGCCTGCACACCAAGACCGGCCTCATGGACGAGCTCGGCAAGGTCAAGCGCGTCGTGGAGAAGCACGCGCCGCTGGACGAGGTGCTGCTCGTGCTCGACGCGACCACCGGCCAGAACGGCCTGGTTCAGGCCCGCGTCTTCGCCGAGGTCGTCGACATCACGGGCATCGTGCTCACCAAGCTGGACGGTACGGCCAAGGGCGGCATCGTGGTCGCCGTCCAGCGCGAGCTGGGTGTGCCGGTCAAGCTGGTCGGCCTCGGCGAGGGCCCGGATGACCTGGCTCCCTTCGAACCGGAGGCCTTCGTCGACGCCCTCATCGGAGACTGACTCCCCACCCTCCACAGCGCCCGCCCCGAAACCACCGGGGCGGGCGCTTCCGTCTGCGGAGCCGCACACCGAGCGTCTGCGGAGTCGGCACGTCTGAGGGACCAGCACCCCGAGCGTCTGCGGGCCCGGCACACCGAGCCGGGCCCGGCACGCCGAGCCGTGGGCCGCCGGACGGGTCCGTGCCCCGGTCGCCGGGAAGCCACGACACCCGGACGCTTCGTCGCTCCGGCGGCCCGTCGGGCCGAACTCACCCGCGGCCGCTCCCAGAACGGCCCCGGCCGGACGCCGGCACCTTCGGCCGCAGCCCGCCCCGCGCCCGTACACGGCGCGGGCCGGCCCGACGGGTTCACCGTCCTCGGCGGTCGGCAGCTATCGGACTCAGCCGACCTTGGCGGCCTCCTCGTGGAAGTCGGCCGTCGCGGCCTCGATGCCCAGCGCGGGACACCGGCGGGCGCGGACACGCGCCGAGTCGCACGCGCCGCGTAAGCACCCGCACGCGCCACCGCCCCGACCCGGACGCGCACCCGCACAGGACACTGGGCCCACGGTGGGGGGTCGCCCATACGGCCAGATCCGTCCGGCACACGAGCCGAGGGCCGCCATACGTTCGGGCCGCGGGCCCCCGGCCCGGCCGCCTGGCCGCTCGGGCCATCGGCTCGCCGCGTCCGGACGGATCCCGCGTCGTCCGCCCGGCCAGGCGCCGCGCGAGGGATGCGGCCCGCGAGGCATTTTCGGTCTGCTGCCGAGGGCGGGCCCGCTTGTCGGCGAGCGCCGTTCACGCACTACCCCCGCGCACCCCTTGACGGACAGCCCGCAGCCCCCGTGTTCCGCGGGGCTGAGCCGCCGGCGGTCGCGCTCGGCGGGACTGAATCCATGGGCGACCCGGTCGGCGGGGTCGAGCCCCGGCTCCGTTCGGCGGGCTGACCCCGTGGGCGACCCTGCTCTACAGGACGCCCCGCACCCGCTCGCCGACAGGTGTCCCCGGTGCCGCCGTTCGAGTTCCGTCCTCCGGCTACGCCCGCGACCGGTGGGCCACGTAAGCCAGGGTGCCCAGGAGGAGGCGGGCCTGGGGCGGCTTGGCCGTGTCCAGGGCGGGTGGGCGGAGCCAGCGGACCGGGCCGCGGCCGCCGCGGTCGGACGGCGGGGCCGTGAGGAACGTGCCGGGGCCGAGACCGCGCAGGTCGAGGGCGGCGGGATCGTCCCAGCCCAGGCGGTAGAGCAGGGCGGGCAGCTCGGCGGCGGCGCCGCGGGCGACGAAGAACTGGGCCCGGCCGTCCGGGGTGGCGGTCACCGGGCCGAGGGGGAGGCCCATGCGCTCCAGCCGGGCCAGGGCACGGCGCCCGGCCGGCTCGGCGACCTCGATGACGTCGAACACGCGGCCGACGGCCAGCATCACTGCGGCCCCCGGCAGCTCCCGCCACGCCCTGGTCACCTCGTCGAGCGTGGCCCCGGCCGGGATCTCGGGCGCGAACTCCAGGGGGTGGGCGCCCGGAGCCGGGCAGTTCGTGCGGCCGCAGGAGCAGGCGCCGCCGACGGCCCGCGCACCCCGCACCACGTCCCAGCCCCACAGCCCGGTGTACTCGGCCACCGCCGTGCACTCCGACGAGCGGTACGACCGGCCGCGTCGCCGCGTGCCGGAGCGGATCTCGCGAATGCCGCCGATCGTGAAGCCCATGCCCCCTCCAACGGGTCCACCGCCCCGATGGTTACGAGGCGGATGCCGACTGTCACTCTCTGTTTCCGCCCCTCCCCGGCCCGGCCGGGTCCGTACGGTGTGCGGAAGCGTCGCGGGTGGTGCGTCCGGCGGCGCACGCCCTCGCGTGCACCGCTCCACTCGCCCGTGACTGTCCTATGTCAAGTGAATCGCGCAGAGGCAACCGAGGGTTCATTCGAAGGGGTGGCGAATGGTGGCGTTTCAGGGATCCCTGTGGCTGAGCGGGTGATCGTAGGATTACTGTGAGTGTGCGAGGCCTGGGGGCACATGCACTCGTGGGTATGCCGGAGGCAAGTCGGCAGTCGGTTCGAAGGGTGAGAATCGGCGGACGAACGGCCTTGTTGACCGGCATTCTGATAGGGCTTGGCGCACCAAGCGACAAGTGGTCTCAGGGATGGGGGCGTTCCAGTGAGCGGCAACGGCGAAAGCGGGACGAGCGCTGCGAGCGCGGACAAGCGCCCGAACGAGCTGCTCGCCTCGTGGTTCGTGCGCAGCGGCTGGTCCAAGGGCGAGCTCGCCCGCCAGGTCAACCGCCGCGCCCGCGAGCTGGGCGCCAACCACATCTCCACCGACACCTCGCGCGTCAGGCGGTGGCTGGACGGCGAGAACCCGCGCGAGCCGATCCCCAGGATCCTCTCGGAGCTGTTCTCCGAGCGCTTCGGCTGCGTCGTCGCCGTGGAGGACCTCGGTCTGCGCACCTCCCGCCCGACCCCCTCCGCCACCGGTGTCGACCTGCCCTGGACGGGCCCGCAGACCGTGGCCCTGCTCAGCGAGTTCTCGCGCAGCGACCTGATGCTGGCGCGGCGCGGCTTCCTCGGAACGTCGCTGGCGCTGTCCGCGGGCCCGTCCCTCATCGAACCGCTCCAGCGCTGGCTCGTGCCCGCGCCCCCGGCCCCCCTGGAGGAGCCCGAGCCGCAGGCCGCCTCCCGCCGCCCCGGCCGGCTCTCCCGGCCCGAGCTGGAGCTGCTGGAGACCACCACCGTGATGTTCCGGCAGTGGGACGCACAGTGCGGCGGCGGCCTGCGCCGCAAGGCGGTCGTCGGCCAGTTGCACGAGGTGACGGACCTCCTCCAGGAGCCTCAGCCCGAGCCCACCGGCCGCCGACTGTTCAAGGTCGCCGCGGAACTCGCCGAACTGGCCGGCTGGATGAGCTACGACGTGGGACTCCAGCCCACCGCGCAGAAGTACTTCGTCCTCGCCCTGCACGCCGCCAAGGAAGCCGGTGACAAACCGCTCGGCTCCTACGTCCTGTCCAGCATGAGCCGCCAGATGATCCACCTCGGCCGCCCCGAGGACGCCCTGGAGCTCATCCACCTCGCGCAGTACGGCAGCCGCGACTGCGCGAGCCCGCGCACCCAGTCCATGCTGTACGCGCTGGAGGCCCGCGCCTACGCCAATACGGGCCAGCCAGGTAAGTGCAAGCGCGCCGTGCGCATGGCCGAGGACGCCTTCGCCGACGCCGAGGACTGGGACGAGCCCGACCCCGACTGGATCCGCTTCTTCTCCGAGGCCGAGCTGTACGGCGAGAACTCCCACTCCTTCCGCGACCTCGCCTACGTCGCCGGCCGCAGCCCCACCTACGCCTCACTGGCGGAGCCGCTGATGCAGAAGGCCGTGGAGCGGTTCGCCGAGGACCGCGAACACCAGCGGTCGTACGCCCTGAACCTCATCGGCATGGCCACGGTCCACCTGCTCCAGCGCGAGCCCGAGCAGAGCACCGAGTACGCGAGGCAGGCCATGAGGGTGGCCAAGAAGGTCCGCTCCGAGCGCGTGAACACCCGTATCCGCAAGACCGTCGACAACGCCGTACGCGGCTACGGGGACCTCGCGGAGGTCATCGACCTGACCGAACAGCTCGCCGCCGAACTGCCCGAGACCGTCGAGGCCGTCTGACAGCGCCTCCCCGACCCCGGCCGCGGCCGGCCCTCCCGAACTGCCCGACTCGGCTCCCCCATGCCTGGTCATCGGAAGGCCGCCCGCGGTCGGCCTGTTTTTCCGCTCGCGCTTCACGGCACGTCACCACGCGCTTCACCGGCACGTAACACAGCAGACCTCTTCGTCACCCCGGCGAAACAACGCGAGGCGTCCACCGAAACCGCGCCGGGCCAGTCTCGTGGCATGGTCGGTCGGCCACCCCCTCGCCGACCGGACCGCGCAAGGCTTCGCCCGGCCGCCCGCACGGGGCCGCACCGACCGACGAGGAGACGCCGATGGCATCAGCCGCCATCCTGCTGGCGGCGGACGCGCCCAAACTGTCGTCCGCCAACACCGGCTTCATGCTCATCTGTTCCGCCCTGGTGATGCTGATGACCCCCGGTCTGGCCTTCTTCTACGGAGGCATGGTCCGGGTCAAGAGCACGCTGAACATGCTGATGATGAGCTTCATCAGCCTCGGCGTCGTCACCGTCCTGTGGGTGCTCTACGGCTTCTCGATGGCCTTCGGCGCCGACCGGGGCTCCCTCATCGGCTGGACCTCCGACTTCGTCGGCTTCAGCGGCATCGGCAAGACCGAACTGTGGCCCGGATCCACCATCCCGGTCTTCGTCTTCGCCGTCTTCCAACTGATGTTCGCGATCATCACCCCCGCCCTGATCAGCGGCGCCCTGGCCGACCGGGTCAAGTTCAGCGCCTGGACGCTGTTCCTGGTGCTGTGGGCCACGGTCGTGTACTTCCCGGTCGCCCACTGGGTCTGGGGCGCCGGCGGCTGGGCCAACAAACTGGGCGTGATCGACTTCGCGGGCGGCACCGCGGTCCACATCAACGCCGGCGCGGCGGCACTCGGCGTGATCCTCGTCATCGGCAAGCGCATCGGCTTCAAGAAGGACCCGATGCGCCCGCACAGCCTCCCGCTGGTCATGCTCGGCGCGGGCCTGCTGTGGTTCGGCTGGTTCGGCTTCAACGCCGGCTCCTGGCTCGGCAACGACGACGGCGTCGGCCCGCTGATGTTCGTCAACACCCAGGTCGCCACCGGCACCGCCATGCTCGCCTGGCTCGCCTACGAGAAGATCCGGCACGGCGCGTTCACCACCCTCGGAGCCGCCTCCGGCGCGGTCGCCGGCCTGGTCGCGATCACCCCGTCCGGCGGCGCCGTCTCCCCGCTCGGCGCGATGGCCGTGGGCGCCGTCGCCGGCGTCCTGTGCGCCATGGCGGTCTGCCTGAAGTACCGGTTCGGCTACGACGACTCCCTCGACGTGGTCGGCGTCCACATGGTCGGCGGAGTCGTCGGCTCCCTGCTGATCGGCTTCTTCGCCAGCGGCAAGGGCCAGTCCGCCGTCAAGGGCCTGTTCTACGGTGGTGGCCTGGAGCAGTTCTGGAAGCAGTGCGCCGGTGTCTTCGCCGTCCTCGCCTACTCCCTGATCGCCTCCGCGGTCCTCGCCTTCCTCCTGGACCGGACCATCGGCATGCGGGTCACCGAGGACGAGGAGATCTCCGGCATCGACCAGGCCGAACACGCCGAGACCGCCTACGACCTCACCGGCGCGGGCGGCGGAGTCGTCACCGCCGTCACCACCCCGGCCCTGGCCGCCGCGCAGATCAAGAAGGCCGCCACGCAGAGCAGGAAGGTGGACGCATGAAGCTCATCACCGCCGTGGTCAAGCCCCACCGGCTCGACGAGATCAAGGAGGCCCTCCAGGCGTACGGCGTCAACGGCCTCACGGTCACCGAGGCGAGCGGTTACGGACGTCAGCGCGGCCACACCGAGGTCTACCGCGGAGCCGAGTACACCGTCGACCTGGTGCCCAAGATCCGCATCGAGGTGCTCGCCGAGGACGACGAAGCCGAGCAGCTGATCGAGGTCGTCGTCAAGGCAGCCCGCACGGGCAAGATCGGTGACGGCAAGGTCTGGTCCGTGCCGGTCGAGACGGCGGTCCGGGTCCGCACCGGCGAGCGCGGCCCGGACGCGCTCTGACGGGGCGAGGACAGGAGCCGCCGGTGACGGGCACGGACGTGCGAAGCGAAGCGGAGAACGCGGGGCCCGGCGGCTACGCGGCGGCCCGGCTGCGCCTCCTCACCGAGGGTACGTGGTCCGGGCCATCGCGCCGGGCCGCGCTCGCCGGACTGACCGACCGCTGGCTCGCGGAGTTGTTCACCAGCGCGGCCGGGGGACCGCGGGGCGTCGCCCTCGTCGCCGTGGGCGGCTACGGGCGCGGAGAGCTGTCGCCCCGCAGCGACCTGGACCTGCTGCTCCTGCACCACGGCGGCGGCACCGAGGAGATCGCCGCCGTCGCCGACCGCCTCTGGTACCCCGTGTGGGACCTCGGCATCGCCCTCGACCACGCGGTTCGCACCCCGGCCGAGGCCCGCGGGGCGGCGCGCGACGACCTCAAGGTCCAGCTCGGACTGCTGGACGCCCGGCACCTCGCCGGCGACCTCGGTCTGACGACCGCACTGCGCACCGCGATCCTCGCCGACTGGCGCAACCAGGCACCGAGACGCCTGCCCGAACTCCGGGAGCTGTGCGCCGAGCGTGCCGAACGGCAGGGCGAGTTGCGGTACCTCCTGGAACCCGACCTGAAGGAGGCCCGCGGCGGCCTGCGGGACGCCACCGCCCTGCGTGCCGTCGCCGCCTCCTGGCTCGCCGACGCCCCGCGCGAGGGCCTCGCCGACGCCCGCCGCCGGCTGCTCGACGTGCGCGACGTCCTGCACCTGGCGACGGGCCGCGCCTCCGACCGGCTCGCGTTGCAGGACCAGGACCAGGTCGCCGCGGAACTGGGCCTGCCCGACGCCGACGCGCTCCTGCGCCAGGTGTACGAGGCGGCACGCGTCCTCTCGTACGCCGGCGACGTCACCTGGCGCGAAGTGGGGCGCGTGCTCCGGTCGCGCGCCGTGCGGCCGAGGCTGCGCGCCCTGCTCGGCGGCCCAAAGCCGGCCGCGGAGCGGACCCCGCTCGCCGAAGGCGTGGTGGAGCACGACGGCGAGGTCGGGCTCGCCCGCACCGCACGCCCCGAACGCGACCCGGTGCTTCCGCTGCGCGCCGCGGCCGCCGCCGCGCAGGCGGGCCTGCCGCTCTCCCCGCACGCCGTACGGCATCTCGCGGCCACCGCGCGCCCCCTGCCCAGGCCCTGGCCCGCCGAGGCCCGCGAACAGCTCGTCACCCTGCTCGGCTCCGGCCGCCCCACCGTCGAGGTCTGGGAGGCGCTGGAGGCGGAAGGGCTGATCACCCGGTTCCTGCCCGACTGGGAGCGGGTGCGCTGCCGCCCGCAGCGCAACCCCGTCCACCGCTGGACGGTCGACCGGCACCTGATCGAGACCGCCGTACGCGCCTCCGCCCTCACCCGCCGGGTCGGCCGCCCCGATCTGCTCCTGGTCGCCGCGCTGCTGCACGACATCGGCAAGGGCCTGCCCGGCGACCACTGCGCGGCCGGCGAGACCGTCGCCGCGGACGTGGCCGGGCGCGTCGGCTTCGACTCGGCGGACACCCGGGTGCTCGCCACCCTCGTACGCCACCACCTGCTGCTCGTCCAGACCGCCACCCGGCGCGACCTGGACGACCCGGCCACCGTCCGCGCCGTCGCCGAGGCGGTCGGCACCCAGAGCACCCTCGAACTCCTGCACGCCCTCACCGAGGCGGACGCCCTGGCCACCGGGCCGGCCGCCTGGTCGTCCTGGCGCGGCTCCCTCGTCACCGACCTGGTCGGACGGGTCCGCGCGGTCCTCGCCGGGGATGCCCCCGACGAGCCCGAACCCGCCGCGCCCACCGCCGAGCAGGAACGGCTCGCCATCGAGGCCTTCCGCACCGGCGGGCCGGCCCTGGCCCTGCGGGCGCGGACCGAGCAGCCCACAGAGGAGTACCCGGGGCAGCCCGAGCAACTCGGGGTGGAGCTGCTGATCGCCGTCCCCGACCAGCCCGGCGTCCTGCCCTCGGTCGCCGGAGTACTGGCGACCCACCGGCTCACCGTCCGCACGGCCGAGCTGCGGCCCCTGGACCTGCCGGACGGCGTCGCCCGCGCCTCCGTACTCCTGCTGGACTGGCGCGTCGCCGCCGAGTACGGCGCCCTGCCCCAGGCCGCCCGGCTGCGCGCCGACCTCGTCCGGGCCCTGGACGGCTCCCTGGACATCGCGAGCCGCCTCGCCGAACGGGACGCCGCGTATCCGCGCCGCCACGGCGTGGCGGCACCCCCGCCCAGTGTCACGGTCGCCCCGGCCGCCTCCCGGCACGCCACCGTGATCGAGGTCCGCGCCCAGGACGCGCCGGGGCTGCTGTTCCGGATCGGGCGGGCTCTGGAGGACGCGAAGGTGCGGGTGCGCAGCGCGCACGTCAGCACGCTGGGAGCGAACGCCGCGGACGCCTTCTACGTCACCGGCCCGGCGGGCGACCCGCTGCCCGACGAGGAGGCGGCGTCCGTGGCGCGGCGGCTGGAGGAGACGCTGCGGACATGACCTCGCGGGCGGGCGGGGACGAATTCCTTGCGGGGCCGGATACCCTGGAGGGCGATCCATCCTGTCGCCGATGCCGAGGACCGACGCCGCCGTGTTCGATACTCTCTCCGACCGCCTCTCAGCCACCTTCAAGTCCCTCAGGGGCAAGGGGCGCTTGAGCGAAGCGGACATCGACGCCACGGCGCGCGAGATCCGCATCGCCCTGCTCGAAGCCGACGTCGCCCTCCCCGTCGTGCGTTCGTTCATCAAGAACGTCAAGGAGCGTGCCCTCGGCGCCGAGGTCTCGAAGGCGCTGAACCCGGCCCAGCAGGTCCTCAAGATCGTCAACGACGAGCTGGTCACGATCCTCGGCGGCGAGACCCGCCGCCTGCGCTTCGCCAAGCAGCCGCCCACCGTGATCATGCTGGCCGGTCTGCAGGGTGCCGGTAAGACCACCCTCGCGGGCAAGCTCGCCAAGTGGCTCAAGGAGCAGGGCCACTCCCCGCTGCTGGTCGCCTGTGACCTCCAGCGCCCGAATGCCGTCAACCAGCTCAGCGTCGTCGCCGAGCGCGCCGGCGTCGCCGTGTACGCGCCCGAGCCGGGCAACGGCGTGGGCGACCCGGTCAAGGTCGCCAAGGACTCCATCGAGCACGCGCGGACCCAGGTCCACGACATCGTGATCGTGGACACCGCCGGCCGCCTCGGCATCGACCAGGAGATGATGCAGCAGGCGGCGGACATCAGGGACGTCGTCAGCCCCGACGAGATCCTGTTCGTCGTCGACGCGATGATCGGTCAGGACGCCGTCAACACCGCGGAGGCCTTCCGCGACGGCGTCGGCTTCGACGGCGTGGTGCTCTCCAAGCTCGACGGTGACGCCCGCGGTGGTGCGGCCCTGTCGATCCGGCAGATCACCGGCAAGCCGATCATGTTCGCGTCCAACGGTGAGAAGCTCGACGACTTCGACGCCTTCCACCCGGACCGGATGGCCTCCCGCATCCTCGACATGGGTGACCTGCTCACCCTGATCGAGCAGGCGGAGAAGACGTTCAGCCAGGAAGAGGCCGAGAAGATGGCCTCCAAGCTGGCGTCCAAGAAGGGCCAGGACTTCACCCTGGACGACTTCCTGGCCCAGATGGAGCAGGTCAGGAAGATGGGCAGCATCAGCAAGCTGCTCGGGATGCTGCCCGGCATGGGTCAGATCAAGGACCAGATCAACAACATCGACGAGCGGGACGTGGACCGCACGGCCGCGATCATCAAGTCGATGACCCCGGGCGAGCGCCAGGACCCGACCGTCATCAACGGCTCGCGCCGCGCCCGTATCGCCAAGGGTTCCGGCGTCGAGGTCGGCGCGGTGAAGAACCTGGTCGAGCGGTTCTTCGAGGCGCGCAAGATGATGTCCCGCATGGCCCAGGGCGGCGGTATGCCGGGCATGCCGGGGATCCCGGGCATGGGCGGCGGCCCCGGCCGGACCAAGAAGCAGCCGAAGAAGACCAAGGGCAAGCAGCGCTCCGGAAACCCGATGAAGCGCAAGCAGCAGGAGCAGGAGGAGGCGGCCCGCCGCGCCGCCGCCCAGGCCGGCGGCGCCCTGGGGCTGCCGCAGCAGGGCGGCCAGGACTTCGAGCTTCCGGACGAGTTCAAGAAGTTCATGGGCTGAGGCCCACCCCGAGCGCCGTACGGCACACGCGTGTCACCCGTACGGCGTCTGGACGGCGCTGAGGGCGCCCCTCCGCGGAGGGGGGGGCGCCCCGGCGGAGCGGGGGGGACGGGTTGGGGGATAGTGGGAGATTGAGAATGGGGC
>NZ_JBEYTS010000023.1:0-114219 GCF_040643155.1 Streptomyces sp. NPDC047453
ACCCGCCGGGCGGGACGCGGCACGGCGCCGACGACGCGGCGGCAGGGTGTCGCTGGGAGTGTTCAGTTCTTCGGAACCCTCGATGGGTTCGGTCGTCGCGGGTCACCAGGCCGGTGCGCAGGCCGCGGCGGGCCTCCGGGTCGCCCAGGGCCATGCCGATGTGGCCGGCCAGGACGACGCCGATGGTCAGGGCGAGCCAGTCGTGGACGAAGGTCGCGCTGGTGCGCCAGGCCACCGGGGTGAGGTGGGTGAACCACATCAGCAGGCCCGTGCCGAGCATGACCAGGCCGGCGCCGGCGATCCAGGCGGCGTAGACCTTCTGTCCGGCGTTGAACTTTCCGGCCGGGCGGGAGGCGGGCCGGCGGTCGCGGCGCAGGGCGGCGCGCAGCCAGACCCGGTCGTGCCGGCCGAAGCGGTTGAGACGACGCAGGTCGGCGCGGAAGGCGCGGGAGGCCAGGCCCAGCAGGACCGGTACGGGCAGGGCGAGGCCCGCGCACTCGTGGACGCGGACCACCAGTTCGCGGCGGCCGACCAGTTCGGCGAGCTGGGGGATGTAGAGGCAGGCCGCCGTCACCACGCACACGCCCATGAGCGCGGCCGTGGTCCGGTGCACCCACCGCTCGGCCCGCGTGAAGCGGCGGACGCGGGTGCCGGGCGGGGCCGGGGTGTCAGCTCGTAGGGACATCGGTGCGTCCGTTCGAACGGCCGACCCAGGCGTCGACGTCGTAGCCGAGCTTCTCCCAGTAGCCGGGCTCGACGCGGTCGGTGACGGTGATGCCGGAGAGCCACTTGGCCGACTTGTAGAAGTACATGGGGGCCACGTACAGGCGGACCGGCCCGCCGTGCGCGTGGGTCAGGTCCTTGTCCTGCATGCGCAGCGCGACCAGCACGTCGGGGCGGCGGGCCTGGGCAAGGGTGAGGCTCTCGGTGTAGGTGCCGTCGAAGCAGGTGAAGCGGACGGCTCTGGCGCCCGCCCGCACTCCGGCCGCGTCGAGCAGCCGGGAGAGCCGTACGCCCTCGAAGAGTGTGCCGGGCACCCGCCAGCCGGTGACGCACTGGACGTCGCGGACCATGCGGGTGCGGGGCATGGCCCTGAGGTCGGCCAGCGTGTAGGCGGCGGGGTGGTCGACGAGGCCGTCGACGGTGAGGCGGTAGTCCGTGGCGTCCTCGTGCGGGACCGAGGCGGCGACCGAGTAGTAGCGGAAGCCGCCGCCGTTCGGCAGCAGCCCGGTCAGGCCGGTGGGGTCCTTGCCGGACACCGCGCCGAGGAGGCCCTCCATGCCGCGTTGCAGCCTGGGCGCGGTGGCAACGCCGAGGGCACCGAGGCCGAGGGTGGCGAGGAAGATACGGCGGCCCATGGGGCGGCCTTCCTCCTCGGACCGTCCCTCCTCGTCGGGGAGTTCGGGGTTCACGCCTTCATTCGAACACCCGCGCCCCCGTGCGGGCCAGGGATCGCGGGTGCCCGTCAGACTTCCGTCACTGTTTCCCGTACCCGGGGCTCAGGGCGCCGCCTCCGAGGTCTCCGCCGCCTCCGCGGCCTTCTCCAGTTGGAAGGCCTCGTTGCCCAGTCCGATGCGGGCGTGTGCCTCCGGCCTGCGGGAGCGCAGTACGGCGCCCTGGACCAGGCCGACGACGAGGGCGAGGCCGATGATGCCGGGCAGCACCCGGCTCAGGGCCGAGCCGGGGCCGGCGTCGACCAGGACGTCGAAGTCCTTGACGGTGTAGGTGGCGATCACCAGCAGGGCCAGGCCCGCCACGGCCGAGGTGACCAGCCGCCAGGCCTGCGCGGCCGCCGCGCCGCGCCGCACGAAGAAGACGATCACCGAGACGCTGGCGGCCGCCATCAGCACGATCACGCCGAGCGCGCCGAGGTTGCCGAACCAGGTGAACAGGTGCAGCACGGGCGCGGTCGGGTCGCCGGTCGGCTTGTCGTCGGTGACGGCGAAGGCGATCACGATGACCAGTGAGACGACGGTCTGCGAGAGGGATCCGGTCGCGGGCGCGCCGCTGGAGCTGGACGTGCGCCCGAAGGCGGCCGGCAGCAGGCCCTCGCGGCCCATGGCGAAGGCGTACCGGGCGACGACGTTGTGGAAGCTCAGCATGGCCGCGAACATGCCGGTGACGAACAGGACGTGCAGGACGTCGGTGAAGGTGCCGCCGAGCCGCGACTCGGTCAGGGTGAACAGCAGCCCGGCGCTCTCCTTCTGCGCCGTGCCGATGATCGCCGAGGGGCCGGTGGCGACGGTGAGGGCCCAGCTGCTGACCGCGAAGAAGACGGCGACGCCGGCGACGGCGAGGAACATCACGCGCGGGACCAGGACGTGCGGGCGGCTGGTCTCCTCCGCGTACACCGGGGCCTGCTCGAAGCCGAGGAAGGCCGCGATGCAGAAGCACAGCGCGGTGCCGATGCCGGCGCCGGCGAGGGTGTCCGGGTTGAAGGCGTGCAGGGACAGGCCCTCCTTGGCGGGGTCGGCGATCGCCGCCACGTCGAAGATCACGACGAGTACGACCTCGATGACCAGCAGCACGCCGAGCACGCGCGCGTTGACGTCGATCTTCAGCCAGCCGAGCGCGCCGACGACGGCCGCGGCCGCGAGCGCGGGGATCCACCAGGCGACGGTGACGTCGGCGTAGGTGGCGAACAGGTTGGAGACCTCGAAGCCGAAGATCCCGTAGATGCCGGCCTGGAGCGCGTTGTAGGCGACGAGGGCGACGAGCGCCGCGCCGGCGCCCGCCGTGCCGCCGAGGCCCCGGGAGATGTAGGCGTAGAAGGCGCCCGCGTTGTGGACGTGGCGGCTCATCTCGGCGTACCCGAAGCTGAAGAGGATCAGCACGGTGCCGAGGACCACGAAGAGCAGTGGCTGTCCGACGATCCCCATCACCGCGAATGTGGTGGGCATGACACCCGCGACCACCATGAGGGGGGCGGTCGCCGCGAGCACGGAGAGCAGCAGACCCCCCGTGCCGAGGCGGTCGGCGCGCAGGGCGCGCTCCTGTCCCTTGAACGTGCTGATGCCGCCGCCGTCGGCGGTGGTGGTTCTGCTCGTGCTCGAACTGCCCGTCGTCATCGGGGGTTCGTCCTTTCGGGCGTCGGGGTCGTGGTGCGTACGGGGTTGCGGGGCACTACACCGCACCGAGCGCGCCGGCGCGCGCGATGCGGAAGGCGGTGTACGGATCTCGGTCGGGGTACGCCCACGGCGCCTGGGTGGGATGGTCGCCGATGCGGTGGAACAGGGCGGCGGCCTCGGCACCCCGGCCCTCGCAGTGCTTGGCGTGGGCGAGGAAGTTCAGATCGACCAGGCGGCGGGGATGGCCCTCCTGCTCCCACTCCAGCCACCAGTCGAAGGCGGCCTTCATCACCTGGCGGGCCCGGCGGCCGGTCCAGTGCCCGGACGCGGCCGGGTCGGCCTGTGCGTGGCCGGCGCCGGCCAGGACGCGGTAGCGCTCGGCGTGCGCGACCACCGGGAGCATGGCCAGCGGCGAGTCGGCGGGCGCCCGCTCGGCGGCCCAGTTGGCGAAGTCGTAGACCTCGTGCAGAGGATCCGGGCCGGCGTCGGCGTGCCGCTCGGCCAGCTGGGCCACCATCAGGTGGTGGGCGTGGTGGTGGTCGGGGTGGCGGTGGTGGACCTTGTCGAAGAGGCGGACCACCTCCTCCTCGTCGCCCAGGCCCCGCTCCAGCAGGAGCAGGCCGAGCCACGGCGTGGGGTCCTCGGGCGCCAGCTCCGCCGCCGCACGGCAGGCCTCGCGGGCCCGGTCGGGCTTCTCCCTGCCGCACAGGGCACCCTGCACCAGGGACATGCCGAGCAGGACGGAGGCGTCGGCGGATTCGGGCTCGGCGAGCAGCCAGTCACGGGTCCAGGCCACGGTGTGGGACTCCTCGGCGAGGACGGTGACGCGATGTCCCCGGCGGTCCCAGTCGTCGTTGGTGCGCACGAGCAGCGAGCGCACCGCCTGCCACCGGCCCTGCGCCAACGCCATGCGCGCGTCACGGAGTTCGGTGTCGTCGAGAGCGGTGTCGAAGGCCTGGGCCGCTCGCTTGCGGCCGCGTCCGAGGGGAGGCGGGGGTGGGGACACCGCGGGACTTCCTCACGCGCTCTTTGTTTCGTGGCCCGGTACGCCCCGGGAGCGGCCCCCCGTTCGGCCCACCGGCCTCGGCCTGCTCGTCGGTCATCGGCTTGCCATCGGCTGATCACGGACAGCAAACCCCCAGCCAATGCGCTCCGTCAAGGGTCACCCTCGCGTTACACGCGTCAACTGCCCTTACACAGGAGGTACTTGTGGAGATGTCCGGTCGCCGGGGCGGTACGGCGGCCCGTCCCGCGCGAGGATCACTCCTGTGGCGTACGCCATGGCGCGGCGATGCCGCGGGTCCCACCATGGCCCGGGGGCGCGCCATCTCCCCCGACCGCGGGGCACCGTGACCGGACGGACCGCCCGAAATCCGGGTCATCCCGGCAGCGGGCCGGACCCCGGGACGCTACAGTCGGCCACTACGCACCCCGTGGCCCGGCCGGATGATCGAGGTACGCAGCGTGTCGGTTCTGGTTGTGATTCTCGCCGTGAGCGCCGCCTGCTGCCTGGGCGTCGGTTTCGTGCTCCAGCAGAACGCGGCCCAGCGGGCACCACTCGGCGACTTCCTCTCGCCCCGGCTGCTGCTGGACCTGATGAAGGTGCCGCGCTGGCTGGGCGGTCTGGGGCTGATGATCGGCGGCATGGTGCTGGGCGCCTTCGCCCTGGGCCGGGGCGAGATCTCGCTGGTGGAGCCGCTGCTGGCCACGAACCTGCTGTTCGCCCTCGCCCTGTCCCGACGGCAGACCAGGCAGCCGCTGGGCCGCCAGGGCTGGGCGGGGCTCGCCCTGCTGGCCGGGGGCGTGACCGCGTTCATCGTGGCGGGCCGGCCACGTGCCGGCAGCGCCGTCACCGACCCGCTGCGGCACTGGCTGATCATCGGCGTGATGGTGGGCGTGGCCCTGCTGCTGACGGCGTACGCCAAGCGCTCGCGGCTGAGCTGGGGACCGGTCCTGCTGGCGGTGGCCGCCGGGCTGCTCTACGGCGTGCAGGACGCGCTGACCCGGGTGAGCGGGCTGCGGTTCTCGGCGGGCGGCTGGACGGAGCTGTTCACCGGCTGGCAGCCGTACGGCCTGCTGGTGATCGGCGTCACCGGGCTGATCCTGGTGCAGAGCGCGTTCGAGACGGCGCCACTGCGCATGTCCCTGCCGGCCCTGACCGCGGCCGAGCCGCTGGCCGGGATCGTCTGCGGGGTGGGCTTCCTCGGCGACCGGCTGCGCACCGACACCGGGGCGCTGGCCTGGGAGGCGTCGGGCCTCGCGGCGATCGTGGCGGGCATCGTCCTGCTCGGCCTGCACCCGGCGATGCCGTACGGGGCGGCGGTGCCCGAGCGGAAGCACGACCTGCAACCACGCTGAGCCGGACCCGGCCAGCGGCCACGCGGACGGTGACGGCCACCCACCCGGACGGCGGCCTGCCGGCACGGCGGCCTGCTTGGATGGCGGCATGAGCGCTGAAGACGAGATCCTCGACATCGTCGACGAACAGGACCGGGTCGTCGGGCGGTGCCCGCGCGGCGAGGCGTACGCCAAGGGGCTGCGCCACCGCTGCGTCTTCGTCCAGGCCCGGGACGCGGAGGGCCGCCTCTTCGTCCACCGGCGCACCTCCACCAAGCTGGTCTTCCCCTCCCTCCACGACATGTTCGTCGGCGGGGTGGTCGGCGCGGGCGAGGCCTACGACGACGCGGCCCTGCGCGAGGCCGAGGAGGAACTGGGGGTGACGGGACTGCCCCGCCCCGAGTACCTCTTCAAGTTCCTGTACGACGACGGCGCCGGCCGCACCTGGTGGTCGGCGGTCTACCAGGTCCGCTGCGACCTGCCGGTGCGGCCGCAGGCCGAGGAGGTCGCCTGGCACGACTTCCTGCCCGAGGACGAGGTGGAACGCCGCCTGGGCGAGTGGGAGTGGGTACCGGACGGCCTGGCCGCCTACGAACGGCTGAAGGCGCACCGGTCACGGGGGTGAACCGGCCCCGGCGTCGGCACGGCGGAGCCGCCCCCCAGCATCCGCTCGGACGCGGGCCGGGCGTACGAACGCGCTACGGCCGCAGCGCCCGCAGCAGCAGGTCGGCCAGGTGGTCGGCGACCTGCTGGGGACCCATCGGGCCGTCGGGCCGGTACCAGGTCGACAGGTGGTGGACGGAGCCGAAGTGGTAGTCGACCACCAGGTCCGCAGGGGTCGCCGTGGAGAAGACGCCGGCCCGCTGGCCCTCTTCGATGAGCGCGCGGAAGCGTTCGTGGTAGCGCCGGCGCTCGGCGCGCACCTGCTTGTTCTTCTCCGGACTGAGATGGTGCATCGAGCGGAAGAAGATCATGGCGTCGTCGAGGTTCTCGATGGTGGTGACCACCACGTCCGCCGCCGCGTCCCGCAGCCGTTTCTCGACCGGTTCGTCGGCGTCCGCGAAGGCGTCGAGGCGCTCCTGCTGGACGCGCAGCACGCGCGCGTACACCTCGTGCAGGAGGTCGTCCTTGGAGCCGAAGTAGTGGTAGAGCGCCCCTTTGGTGACGCCGGCCGCCTCGACGATCTCCTGCACCGAGGTGCGGTCGTAGCCCTGCTCGGCGAAGAGCCGGGTGGCGGCGGCCAGGAGCCGCTGCGTCACCGGAGTACCGCCTGAGTCCGTCGTCCTGGGCACCTGCCGCCACCTGCCTTCCGTGTTCCTGCTCGCTGTGCTGCCTAGGGGAACGCAGTTCCCGACGGAGGATCTTCCCATTTGCCGTCCTCGGCAAGTCCGGCAGGATCTCGGTCGGCCCCGGTCGCCCCGCCCCCGGCGTCAGCGGGTCTCCTCCCATGTCCGCTGGATGTGGTTCATGTTCGTCAGCCAGCGGTCGGGGTCGGCGGCCCGGGCCCGGTAGAACCCGGCGACCTCGGGGTGCGGCAGGATCAGGAAGCGGCCCTCGGCGATGCCCTCGAGCAGGGCGTCGGCCACGTCCTCCGGCTCGATCGCGGTGGGCTGGAGCACCAGGTCGCCGGCGCTGCCGGTGGCGGCCAGCATGTCGGTGCGCACGCCCTGCGGGCAGATCGCGTGCACCTTGATCCCGCGGTGGCGGTAGGTCAGCGACAGCCACTCGGCGAAGGCGTACGCGCCGTGCTTGGTGACGCTGTACGGAGCCGCGCCGATCATGGTGAGCAGCCCGGCCGCGGACACGGTGGAGACGAACCGGCCGCTGCCGCGTTCCAGCCAGCCGGGGAGCAGCGCCTCGGCGGCGCGGACATGGGCCATGACGTTGACGTCCCAGGCCTGTGCCCACACCTGCTCGCCGGCCGCCTCCGAACCGCCCGAGCCGAGGCCCGCGTTGGCGCAGTAGACGTCGACCGTGCCACCGAGCGCGTCACGGGCCGCGGCGACGGCCTCGGAGGCGTCGCCCGGGACCGCGATGCCGCCGATCTCCCCGGCCACGGACGCGGCCCGGTCGGCGTCGAGGTCGTTGACGACGACCCGGGCGCCCTCGGCGGCGAACCGGCGGGCCAGCGCGGCGCCGATTCCGCCCCCGGCCCCGGTGACGACCACTCCCGCACCCTGCACGGCTTGCACCATCGGTCTCCTTCGGCATGGCTCCGACACGACACGGATCGACTCGACTCCGCCGCCTCAGACTAACCAGTCGGTATGTGGTGCAGGAAGGCATGTTCCGCAGGAGGCGCCGTCCGCTCCGTTCCCTGACGGACGGGCGCAGGCTAGCGTGCGTGAACATGACACCCGCCGCGATCACGGAGGTCACTGTATGAAGCTGTCCAGACGGAGCCTGCTCGCCACCACCGCCGCCGCGGCGGCCTCCGGAGCCGTGGCGGCCCCGGCCCAGGCCGCCCCCGGGGGCAACCGCCCGCTGCGCACCGGTTTCGAGTGCCTCGACGCCGAGGGCTACGCCTCGCTGCGCGGGCAGCGGGTCGGGATCGTCACCAACCCGACCGGCATCACCCGGGACGTGCGGCACATCGTGGACGTGATGCACGCCGACCGCCGGGTGGACCTGGTGGCCGTCTTCGGCCCCGAGCACGGCTTCCGCGGCACCGCGCAGGCGGGCGGCTCGGAGGGCCGCTACGACGACCCGGCCACCGGGCTGCCGGTGTACGACACGTACCTCAAGAGCGGGCAGCCGCTCGCCGACGTCTTCACGGCCTCCGGCGTGGACACGGTCGTCTTCGACATCCAGGACGCGGGCGCCCGCTTCTACACCTACATCTGGACGCTCTACGACTGCATGGAGGCCGCGGCCCTCGCCGGCAAGCGGTTCGTGGTGCTCGACCGGCCCAACCCGATGACCGGCCGGGAGGCCCTGGGGCCGGTGATGCACCCGGAGTTCGCGACCTTCGTCGGGCGGAAGGCGATCGCGCAGGCGCACGGCATGACCGTCGCCGAGCTGGCGCGGCTGTTCAACGGCGAGTTCCTGACCACGCCGGTTCCGCTGGAGACCGTCCTGATGACCGGCTGGAGGCGGTCGGACTTCTACGACGCCTCCGGGCTGCCCTGGGTGCCGCCGAGCCCGAACATGCCGACGCCCGACACCGCCCTGGTCTACTCCGGAACGTGCCTGTTCGAGGGCACCAACCTGTCGGAGGGACGGGGCACCACCCGCCCCTTCGAGCTGCTGGGCGCGGCGGGCGTCGACGGGCGCTGGGCGGCCGCGGCCAACGCGCTGCGCCTGCCCGGCGTGCACTTCCGGGAGGCGTACTTCGCGCCCACCTTCTCCAAGTTCCAGAACACGACCGTCGGCGGGGTGCAGATCCACGTGCACAACCGGGACGCCTTCGATCCGGTGCGGACCGGGATCGCGCTGCTCGTGACCGCCAAGCGGGTCTGGAGCGGGTTCGCCTGGCGCTCGGACAACTGGATCGACAAGCTCACCGGTTCCACCCAGGTGCGCACGATGATCGACGCCGGGGCGGACACCGACGAGGTGGTGGCGGCCTGGCGGCAGGAGCTGGCCGCGTTCCGGAAGACCCGGAAGGAATACCTCCTCTACTGACGGGCCGTGACCCCTGGCCGGCCCGGCCCGTTGGCAGGACGATGCGCGACACATCGCTCCGCTTCCGGGAACGAAGGGGTCGGTCATGGCGGTACCGGACATCAGTGTGGCTCCCTACTGGGAACTGACCTTCGACGCCGACGGGGACGTGGACGGCGCCGAGCGGGACCGGCTGCTCGCCGGAGTCGAGCGGCGGGAGGTGCGCGACCTGATCGTCTTCGCGCACGGCTGGAACAACGACCGTTCGGGCGCGACCCGGCTCTACAGCAGCTTCTTCGCGCCCGTCCCGCGGCTCGCCCCGGCGGCCCGGATCGGGTACGTCGGGGTGGTATGGCCGTCGATGCGGTTCTGCGACGAGCCCATCCCCGACTTCCCCCGGTCCACCGCCGCCGGGCCGGTGCCGTCGGCGGCGCTCGACAAGGACACCCGGAAGGCGCTGCGGGACACCTTCCCCGGGCGGGCGGCGGTGGTCGACGCGCTCGCGCGGATGCTGGACGGCCCCGCGCGCGAACCGGCCGCGCTGGAGGAGTTCGGACGGCTGGTGCGGCGGCTGGTCGAGGACGTGTCGCCGGGGCCGTGGGGCCGCTTCGCGGCGGACACCGTGACGGAGGGCGTGCCGCAGCGCGAGCCGGCGATGTTCGCTCGGCCCGCGGCGGAGGTCTGCGCCGAGTTCGCCGGGGCCCTCGCCGGGCTCGGGGACCCGGGCGGGCAGCGGTCGTTCACGCTGCCGAACCCGTGGGACGGGGCGAAGGAGCTGCTGCGGCAGGCGACGTACTACACGATGAAGCGGCGCGCGGGCACGGTCGGCGAGCGGGGGCTCGGCCCGGTGCTCGGACGGCTCGCGCAGGCGGCGCCCGGGATGCGGGTCCATCTGGTGGGCCACAGTTTCGGCGGGCGGCTGGTGTCGTTCGCGCTGAGCGGGCTGCCCGAGGGCGTGCGGACGGTGAAGTCCGTGACGCTGCTCCAAGGGGCCTTCTCCCACTACGCGTTCGCGCCCCGGCTGCCGGGCGATCCGCGCGCGGGCGGAGTGCTGCGGGGCCGGGAACGCCGTGTCGGCGGTCCCCTGGTGTGCTGCTACTCCCGCTTCGACACGGCCCTCGGCACGCTGTATCCGCTGGCCTCGCGGATGGCGGACGACGACCGGTCGGTGCTCGGCCTCGACGTGGGCGCCCTGCTCGGGTCCGCCTGGGGTGCGATGGGGCACGACGGCGTGCAGGCGGTGCCCGGCACGCGCGCGTGCACCCTCTCCGCGGCCCTGGCAACGCCCTTCCCGGCGTCGGGATGCGTCAACGTGGACGCGGCCGAGGTGGTCAGGCGCGGCGGCCCGCCGTCCGGCGCGCACAGCGACATCGTCCACCCGGAACTGGCGCGGGTGGTGCTGGCGGCGGGCCGTGTCCGCTGACACCGGCCCGCCGCCCCGGTCGAGCCGCCGGTTCGGAAGACCTAACGGTGACCGGTGTACTCCACGACCTGCTGGAAGGTCGGGCGGTTCTGCCAGCTGATCTTCCCGTGCTTGATGCCGCCCAGGGCGCGCTGGACGATCGAGTCGGCGCACCACTGGTCACCCGCGGAGCACTGGTCGTCGCCGGGGTAGACCTGGGCCGCCTTCGCTCCCGCCGCCTGCTTCAGGGTGCCGATCAAGGTGTCGCGGCAGGTGCTCAGGCTGCCGCCGCCGCAGAACGTCCGGCCCAGTGGGCCTTGCACCGGCTCGCCGAGCACGGCCCGGATGTCCTTGTCGACATAGCTCCACCAGCCGTACTGGAAGGCGCTTCCGGCGTGCGAGCCGGTCGGGCCGTGCCCGGCCGACGGGGACTCGTCGACCGACAGGTTGGCGGTGAAGGCGCTGTACAGGTCGCTGCCGAGCCCCGGTTCGAACTCGGCCTTCACCAGCAGCGGCCACCAGGCGTCCAGGATCCGGATGGCCTCGGCGTCGGCGTAGGTCCTGGAGCCCGGCGAGGTCTCGGTGCGCCTGGCGCCCGCGGAGAGCCATGTCTGGAGCCTGCCCACCGCCGCCGCGGCCGCGGAGTCGGTCACCGGCGAGCTGTTGATCACCTTCAGCAGGTTCGGCAGCACGTCCTCGGCCCTGAGGTCGGCCACGGCCGCGTCCGTCATCGCCTTCACCAGTGAGGCACGGGTCACCCCGCCGGCCGCGACCAGCTTCCTCACCCGGTCCTCCAGAAGGTCGCCGCGGTGCACGGAGCCGTTGCCCCAGGAGGCCGCGGCGTAGTCCAGAGCCTGCTTGTTGTTCCAGGAGACGTAGTAGTCCTGGTCGACGGAGGCGGGGTGGGCGGAGGGCGGGGTGTAGTCCGCGGTGTTGACCCCCGGGTTCCAGTTCCGCCACTCGTACGCCGACTGCGCCCACACCGGGAACTCGGCGTCCACGCCGTTCGCCCGCACCGGGTTGTCGCCGCTGTTGTAGTACGCGGTGTGCCGGGAGTCGGCGTAGAACCAGTTGAACGTGTAGTTGATGTGCTGCGCGGCCTTCTGGAAGTCCTCGGGGCCCTTCACGAAGTCGGGGTCGTTGAGCATCTGGAAGCCGATGATCGAGTCGGCCTCGTGCAGGAAGGAGGAGCGCAGGGTGGTGTAGGCGACCTTCTTGCCGCCGACGGTGGCGCGGTATTCGACCGGGCCGTACTTCGTGCGCCACGCGCGCATGGTGTAGGAGCCTGCCGCCGTTCCGTCGGCGACGGTGGGCTTCCAGGAGTTGGTCTGCTCGACCTTGTCCATGGCGGTGCAGGTGCCGCGGTACAGGTAGTGGAAGTCGTCCTGGCACAGTTCGACGGCGTAGGTGTCGATGATGTCCTGGCCGGAGGTCGTGGCGCTCCACGAGTAGTCCTGGCCGCGGCCGAGTTCGACGTACATGCTCAGGCCGGCGAAGGAGGCCCCGCGGGCGCTGATGCCCGGGCCCTGGATCTCCTGGAGCATCAGCAGCTGGGGCGCGAAGTAGCCGGTCTGCGGGCCGAAGACGGCGACCGGGTGCCCGCTCGCGGTGTGCTCGCCGCCGACGACGAGGGCGTTGGACATGCCGCGCCGGGCGGAGGTCAGGGCGCTCTTCGCGGCCGAGGAGGTGGCGCCCCGCGCGGCCGCGGTCGCCGCGCTGCCGGTGCGGTCGTACACCAGCGGCTCCTGGGCCGCCGAGCCGGCGTCGGGCAGGGCCCGGCCCCTGGGGTCGTCGGGTTTCGTCGCGTACGGGTAGCTCTTGCCGTCGTGCACGGTCAGGACGGCCTCGGGGTCGTTGCGCTCACGGAAGGACTCCCAGATCCTGGTGCCCTCCTCGACGCCGAACTTGGACTGGGCGGCCAGCAGGGACAGCGCGTTGTCCACCTCGCCGCCGCCGCCCGAGCCGAACAGGGCGCCGACCACGGAGGCCAGCGCGACCAGGTCGGTGACCTTGAAGTGGGCGATGGTGCCGGCGTTGGTGATCGAGTCCTTGTGGCCGGTCAGGACGTACTCGCCGGGGAAGTAGCGGCCGGAGTCGGAGGCGTCGATGTAGGCGTTGATGCCGTCGAGGTAGGCGTTCACGTCGGCGAGGGCCTGCTGCCCGCGGGCGCCGTTCCCGGCCACTGCGCGGTCGATCTGCGCCTGGAGGTCGGCCTCGGTGTACGGGGCGTTGCGCCAGAACTCCTGCTCCAGGCCCTGGTTGGCGGCCGCGCCGCCGGCGAAGGAGGTCAGCTGCCCGCGGCCGACGTGCCGGAAGACGTCCATGAGCCACAGCCGGTCCTGGGCGGCGGCGTATCCGGCGCCGAACTCGGTGCCGTAGCGGGTGGTGCCCGTGATGTGCGGCACACCGGTCTTCTTGTCGCGGACGATCGTCACGTCACTGCGGCCCGCGGGTTTCTCGGTGGAGGCGATCTGCCCGGAGGCGACGCCGAACGAGGCGTCGTTGAAGAAGGAGTTGATCTTCGCGTCGGTGAGCGCCGGGTAGCCCGTGGCCAGGTTGGCGTACGGGCCGAGCTGGTCCTCGGCGTGGCTCGGCTGGGTGCCGAAGGCCTGGTTGAGGAGGATCTGGGCGAGGGTGGCGTTGCCGTTCTCGCCGGGCGGCAGGATGTCGGAGCACTGGCCGCCGCAGTAGTCGTTCGAGGCCGCGGCGGTCACGCCGGCGGCGCCGCCGGCCGGCGTCCCGGCCGCGGCCGCTTGGGAAAAGGGTGACAAAAGACCGGCAATGAGGACGCATACCGATGCGGTCTTCAGGAACCCGGGGAATCTGCGGGGAGTTCTCAGTCTGGCAAGCGCGAAGTGTGGGGTGCGCCGGTGCATGGCAGCTCCTCCCGACGGGGGTGGTGCCGGGACGTTACCGCCGGTATCACCCAGGGGGAAGATGAACATGCGTCACTTTTTGGGGCCACCTCGTGGAGGTCAACCAGGGCGGCGTTATGGCGGGCATCGGAAAACGGATGGAGCCGGATCGGATGTCGGCACGTCTATCCGGCGGAGCCGTCGCGACGGCTCCGTACGACGACGCCGCAGTGACCGAAGTGCGGATGCAGGTGTGACGGAGGTGCAGGGCGATGGCCGGTTTCCGGAGTCTCGCGAGACAGGTGAGGGACCCGCGGTGCGATCTGGCGCTGCGGCGTTACTCGCTGCGCAAGTGCCTCGAGCGGTTCGCTCCCTATGGGCACAGGGCGACCTGGGACCATCTGTGCTCCCGGGCCGGGTTCGGACCCGAGGACAGGTCCCCCGATCCGGTGCGGCTCGTGGCCGCACTGGACGAACTGGAAGAAGCGCGTTCGGTGTGGCTCGACTACGAGGCCGGGTTCGCCAGGCGCCGCAAGCAGGAGAAGCACGACGGGCTGCGCAGGCCGGGCAGCGTGGACGACTGGCACCGGATGACCTGGGGCGGCTTCGGGGTCGCCTGGTGCGACGACCCGCGGGTGCACCCGCGGGAACCGCTGGCCGAGGTGCTGCGCCGGCTGATCGCCGCGCTGGAGCGCGAACCGGGCGCGGCGTGCCCGGTGTGCGGCGGTGAGCGGCTGGCCTGGACGTACGACCTGGATCACGAGCCGTCGTCCGGCCCGGTCTGCGCGGTCTGCGGGATCCTGGTCCCGCTGCCCGTTCTCACGCCCGAGGCCCTGGCGTACGCCAGGCGGGGGCGGCTGCTGATGTCCGCCTGACCACGACATCAGGCCCTTGAGGTGAGGTGCGCCGGTCCTGCCGGACGGATGACGGGGCGCCTCGGAGTCCGCCCGGCGGCCGGGGGACCGCCGGCGCCCGTCGGCACGCGGCGGACCGGCGCGTCCCGCAGGGCGGTCCGGGGAGTTCGGCTCGGCGGCGGCCGGCTCCGCCGGGATGCGCTGCCGCCCACCGCGGGGGCTACGCGCGGCCGGCGCCGCTCCCCCGTTCCGCCATCAGGCGCGAGCCCGTCAGGCGTTCGCCGAAGACGTCGTCCGGGTTGGACAGCACGCAGGTGTCCAGGGACAGGCAGCCGCAGCCGATGCAGTCGGTGAGGTGGTCGCGCAGGCGGTTGAGCTGCCTGATGCGCTCGTCGAGTTCGGAGCGCCAGGCCTCGGAGAGCCGTGCCCAGTCCTCCCGGGTGGGGGTGCGCTCCTCGGGGAGCCGGGCGAGCGCCTCACGGATCGTGGCGAGCGGGATGCCCACGCGCTGTGCCGCCCGGACGAAGGCGACCCGGCGCAGCGTGTCGCGGGAGTAGCGGCGCTGGTTGCCCGTTGTGCGGCGGCTGCTGATCAGACCCTTGGACTCGTAGAAGTGCAGGGCGGAGACGGCGGCTCCGCTGCGGGCCGACAGCTGGCCGACGGTCAGCTCGTGGATCTTCTCGGGGATCTGGGGCACCTCTCAGAGCCTACCCACCGCGCCACCCGCCCGGTCCGTTGACAGGGGCCCCGCACGCGACCATGCTAAGCAGTTGCTTAGACTTCGACCGCGAGGCGGGAGGCCGGACACATGGCAGAGCCGAGGATCTTCACGTCCCCTGACGAACTCAGGGCGGCGGTGGGTGAGCGGCTGGGGTACACCGACTGGCTGGAGATCGACCAGAAGCGGATCGACCTGTTCGCCGACGCGACCGGCGACCACCAGTGGATCCACGTGGACCCGGAGAAGGCCGCCGCGGGCCCCTTCGGCACCACCATCGCCCACGGCTATCTGACCCTGTCGCTGCTCCCGCTCTTCGGCCCGCAGCTGATCGCGGTCGAGGGCGTGCGGATGGGCGTCAACTACGGCACCAACAAGGTCCGTTTCCCCGCCCCCGTCCCGGTCGGCTCACGGCTGCGGTCCACCGCCGCGATCACCGGCGTGGACGACGTGCCGGACGGGGTGCAGGTGACCGTCGCCTTCACCGTGGAGCGCGAGGGCGGCGACAAGCCGGTGTGCGTGGCGGAGTCGGTGGTGCGCTACTACTTCTAGAGCGTCTCGGGTTCTAGAGCGTCTCGGGAAGGTTCCGGCCGGCCCCGACCATCCGCAGCACGAGGTCGGCGTACAGCGCGCCGACCTCCTCGGGGGTGCGGGGGCCGTCGAGGTTGAACCAGCGGGCGACGTCGATGCACAGGGAGAGCACCGCCAGCGTGGTGCCACGCACGTCCGGCACGTCGAACTCGCCCGAGGCGACGCCGTCCTCGATGATCCCGCGCACCTCGGCGTCGACCTGGCGGCGCAGTGCGAGGATCTCCGCGCGGGCGTCCGGACCGAGCGAGTCCAGTTCGTACTGCACGACCCGGGCGGTGGTGCGCCCGCCCGCGTGCCAGCGCACGAAGGAGCTGACGGCGTCGGCGAGCCGCTCGGTCGCGCCGCCCTCGCGCCGGGCGGCGGTGCGCAGGATCTCCAGCGCCTTCTCGTGGCCGATCCGGCTGATGCGGTGGAGCAGTTCTTCCTTGGTCCGGTAGTGGATGTAGAGGGCGGCCGGGCTCATTCCGGCCCGGCCCGCGATGTCGCGGGTCGTCGTCGCGTGGTAGCCCCGTTCGGCGAAGGCCTCCACGGCGGCCACGAGCAGCCGCCGGGCCGCGTCCGGGGTGACCTCGCCCCACGGCTGCGGGTCACCGCCGGCCGTCTCCTCCGCCGTAGTCATCGCTCGCCCCTCTTTCGCGTCAGGGCGTCCACCATACCGCCGAGGGTGAGCGCTCGCTTAGCCTGCTGGGCCGGCGGTGTACGGCGGCCCGCGGCCTCACAGCTTCTCGAAGGGATCGTGTTCGGAGAGCAGCTTCTCCAGCCGTGCCTGGTCGACCCGGCTGACGATCCGGACGGCCTCCTGGCGGTCCCTGATCACCTTGGCGAGCGTGAACGCGGAGGTGACAAGGTACAGGACGGCGATGGCGAGGAAGGCGCGTACCCAGGCGTCGGCGTTCAGTCGGAAGATGCCGAGGGAGGTGGCCGCCATGGCGATGCCGAAGGAGGCGACCGCCTGGCCGTAGAAGGCGGCCGTGTTCTGCTGCTTGACCGGTGTGTCACTCATGGCGACCAGCGTCGGCCCACGGGCCCGGCGCCGCATCCGCCGGGGTACTCAGCTCGCGTACTCAGATGTCCGGGTACCGGCGCCGGGGCCCGGAACGCCCGCCCGCGCGGGCGCCGCCTGTTCGATCCCGCGGCTCTACGATGTGCGCCATGGTCCGACCCCGCACCCCCCTCCTCAGCACCGGCCGCATCGTCGCGACGGCGCGGGAGCTCGTGGACGCGGAGGGCCTGGCGGCCGTCTCCACCCGCCGGCTCGCCGCCGAGCTGGGGGTGAGCGGGCCCTCGCTCTACAACCACTTCCGGACCAAGGACGAGATCCTGGAGGCGGTCGCGGACTCGGTGAGCGCCCAGGTCGACCTGTCGATGTTCGAGGACGGCCGGGACTGGCGGACCGCGCTGCACGACTGGGCCGTGTCCTACCGGGCCGCCCTGCGCGACCATCCGAACATCGTTCCGGTCCTGGCCCGCGGCCCCGGCCGCCGTCCCGCCGCGCTGCGGCTGGCCGACGCGGTCTACGGCGCGATGGCCGACGCGGGCTGGCCGCCGGCGCAGGCCACCTCCATCGGCGCGCTGATGCGGTACTTCGTCATGGGCTCCGCGCTCGGCTCCTTCGCCGGGGGCTTCGTGGACGACGCCGACGCCTACGACCCGGCCGACTACCCGCGTCTCGGGCAGGCCCATCTGCTGGCCGAGCAGCAGGAGAAGATCGACGAACGGGCCTTCGAGACCGGTCTCGCGGCCCTGCTGGACGGGCTGGCGCGGCAGTACGAGCAGATGGGGCGGAACGCGTGAGCACACTTCGGCACGCGCCGAACCGTCCGTGTCCCATGCTGGCCTCATGAGCACCGGAGAACGGGTACGGACCCGGCGCGCGGACCCCGTGGCACCATCGCTGGCCGCGCTCGCCGGGCTGATCGCCGACGAGACGCGGGCCGCGTGCCTGCTGGCGCTGCTCGACGGGCGGGCGTGGACGGCCGGCGAACTGGCCCGGCACGCGGGCGTCGCCGCCTCCACGCTCAGTGAGCACCTGGGCAAGCTCGTCGCGGGCGGGCTGCTCACCGAGGAGCGGCAGGGCCGGCACCGGTACGTGCGCCTGGCCGACGCGCGGGTCGCCCACCTCGTGGAGGACCTGGCCTCCCAGGCCGCACCGCGGGCCGCGCGCCGGCCGCGCACGCTGCGGGAGTCGAGCGCCGGCTCGGCGATGGCCCGTGGGCGCACCTGCTACGACCATCTCGCCGGGCGGCTCGGCATCGCGCTCACCGACGCGCTCACCGCACGCGGGCTGCTGCGCCAGGACCTCGGCTTCGCGCTCACGGACGCCGGGCTGAACTGGTTCGGCACGCTGGGCATCGGCCTGGACCGCACGGGGCGACGCCCACTGGTCCGGGCCTGCCTCGACTGGACGGAACGCCGCCCCCATCTCGCGGGGGCCGCCGGCGCGGCCCTGTGCCGGCACGCCTTCGACGCGGGCTGGTGCGTGCGCATCGGCTCGGAGCGCGCCGTCGGGGTCACCCCGGCCGGCGCACACGCCCTGTCCGACCTGCTGGGGATCGAGACGGCGGCGCTGCGCTGACCGCACCGCCGGCCGGTCCTGGCCGTCCGAAATCCGCGAGCCCCGCCCACCCCTGCCCGCCTAGCCTCAGGAAGCATGATGAACGTCTCCCCGTCCCGCCTGGCCGCAGCGGCCGCCACCGTCACCGTGGTGCTCTGGGCCTCCGCCTTCGTCTCGATCCGCAGCGCGGGTGCCGCGTACTCGCCGGGCGCGCTGGCCCTCGGGCGGCTGCTGGCCGGAGCCCTGACACTGGGCGCGATCTGCCTGGTGCGGCGGGAGGGGTGGCCGCCGCGGGCGGCCTGGCGCGGGATCGCGATATCAGGGCTGCTGTGGTTCGGCTTCTACATGGTGGCCCTGAACTGGGGCGAGCAGCAGGTGGACGCCGGTACCGCGGCGCTGGTGGTCAATGTCGGCCCGCTGCTGATCGCGCTGCTCGGGGCGCGGCTGCTGGGGGATCCGATGCCGCCTCGGCTGCTGGCGGGCATGGCGGTGTCGTTCGCGGGGGCGGTGACCGTGGGCCTGTCGATGTCGGGCGGCGGCGGCTCCTCGGTGCTGGGCGTGGTGCTGTGCCTGCTGGCGGCGGTCGCGTACGCCTCCGGGGTCGTCGCCCAGAAGCCGGCGCTGGGCCGGGCGAGCGTGTTGCAGGTGACGACGTTCGGGTGCCTGGTCGGCGCGGTCGTCTGCCTCCCGTTCACCGGCCAACTGCTCCACGAGGCCGCCCGCGCCCCGCTGCCGGCCACGCTCAACATGGTCTACCTCGGCGTGTTCCCGACCGCGCTCGCGTTCACGACCTGGGCCTACGCGCTGTCCCGCACGACCGCGAGCCGGATGGGCGCGACGACGTACGCCGTACCGGCCCTGGTCGTGCTGATGTCGTGGCTGGCGCTGGGTGAGGTGCCGGGGCCGGTGACCCTGGTGGGCGGGGCCCTGTGCCTGGCCGGAGTGGCGGTCTCCCGCTCCCGTCCGCAACGCCGGACCTCCCGTACGGCGCGCGAGGAGCCCCGGCCGGAACGCGTGTCCTGACCCCGGGGCGAGCGGCGGGCCTCAGAACACCACCAGCGCCCGGCCGCCCTTGCCGGCCAGCATGTTCCCGAAGGCGGCCGGGATGTCGTCCAGGGAGATCCGGTCGGTGACCAGGGTGGTCAGGTCCAGCCGGCCGGCGCGGACGTGTCCGGCGAGCACGGGCAGGTCCCTGGCCGGGTCCGAGTTGCCGTAGACGCAGCCGGTCAGGGTGCGGCCCCAGTGGAAGAGTTCCAGGGCGTTGAAGGTGACCTGCTCGTCCTTGCCGCCGATGCCGACGACCGTCGTGCGGCCGCCACGGCGGGTGGACTCCCAGGCGGCGCGGACGGTGACCGCGCGGCCCACGCACTCCACGGCGGCGTCGACCCCCTGTTTCCCGGTGAGGGCGCGGATCTCGCGGGGGGTGTCCGCGGTGGTCGGGAGGAAGTCGGTGGCGCCCGCCCGGCGGGCGAGTTCCTCCTTCTCCGGGGAGACGTCCACGGCGACGATCCGCTCGGCGCCGGCGATCCGGGCGGCCTGGAGGGTGGCGAGGCCCACCCCGCCGACGCCGAACACCGCGACCGTCTCACCAGGGCGCACCTTCGCCGCGTGGTGGACGGCGCCGTAGCCGGTGAGGACGGCACAGCCGAGGAGCGCGGCGTCGGTGACCGGGACGCCGTCCGGGAGCGGCAGCACGCAGGAGGCGGCGACCACCGTCTCCTCGGCGAAGGCGGCGACGTTCAGGCCGGGGTGCAGTTCGGTGCCGTCGGCGGTGCGGGCGTGCACGTCGGCGGCGCCGTTCATCGCGTTGGCGCACAGCCAGACCTCGCCGAGCGAGCAGGCGTGGCAGTTCCCGCAGGACGGCGCCCAGTTGAGCACCACCGCGTCCCCCGGCGCGACCTGGGTGACGCCCTCGCCGACCGCGACGACGGTCCCCGCGCCCTCATGACCGAGGACGGCGGGCACCGGCACCCGCAGGGTGCCGTTCGTCAGGGACAGATCGGAGTGGCAGACCCCGGCGGCGGCGAGCCGGACACAGACCCGGCCGGGCCCGGGCTCCGGCAACTCGATCCCGGTGATCTCCAGCGGGGAGCCGATGGCGGGCAGGACGGCGGCACGTACGGCCATGACGCGTGACTCCCTTAGAACTGGAGGGATTTGGTCTGGAGGTATTCGGTGAGGCCGTGGGCGCCGAGTTCGCGGCCGACGCCGGACTGCTTGTAGCCGCCGAAGGGGGCGAGGGGGTTGAAGCGGCCGCCGTTGATGTCGACCTGGCCGGTGTCCATCCGGCGGGCGAAGGCCACCGCCTCCGCCTCGTCGCCCGCCCAGACGGCGCCGGCGAGGCCGTAGACCGTGCCGTTGGCGATGCGCAGGGCGTCCTCCTCGTCGTCGTAGCGGAGGACGGAGAGGACCGGGCCGAAGATCTCCTCCTGGGCGACGGCCATCTCGGGGGTGACGTCGGCGAGGACGGTGGGGCTGACGAAGTAGCCCCGTTCGCGCGGGGATTCGGGGCCGCCCGCGACGAGGCGGGCGCCCTCGGCGACACCCTTCTCGATGTAACCGCGCACACGTGCCCGCTGCTTGGCGTTCACCACGGGACCGATGCGCTCGCCGTACTTGGCGGCGGCCGTCGCGGCCAGGGCGACCGCCTCCTCGTACTGGTCGCGGTGGACCAGCATGCGGGTCCAGGCGCTGCACGTCTGGCCGGAGTTGGACATCACGTTGGCGACGCCGACGTTCACCGCCCTGGCGAGGTCGGCGCTCGGCAGGATGACGTTGGCGGACTTGCCGCCCAGTTCCAGGGCGACCTTCTTGACGGCGGCGCCCGCGATCGCGCCGATCCGCCTGCCGACGGCCGTGGAGCCGGTGAAGGAGACCAGGTCCACGTCCGGATGCTCGGCGAGCGCCTGCCCGGCGACCGGGCCGAGGCCGGTGACCAGGTTGAACACGCCCGCCGGCAGCCCGGCCTCGTCGACCGCGCCGGCGAACAGCCGGGCGGTGAGCGGGGTGTCCTCGGCGGGCTTGAGGACGACGGTGCAGCCGGCGGCCAGCGCGGGGGCGGCCTTGGCGACGATCTGGTGCAGCGGGTAGTTCCAGGGGGTGATCGCGCCGACCACGCCGACCGGCTCGTGGTACACGGTGGAGTTGCCGACCTTCTCCTCGAAGGCGTACGTCGCCGCGAGGTCGGCGTAGGAGTCGGCGACCGCGATCGGCACACCCGCGTGGACCGTCCGGGAGAAGGCGAGCGGCGAGCCGAGTTCCGCGGTGACGGTCTCGGCGATCTCCTCCTCGCGGGCCGCCAGCACGTCCCGCAGGGCGGCCAGGCGCGCGGCCCGCTCGGCGGGCGCGGTCGCGGACCAGCCGGGCAGGGCGGCGCGGGCCGCGCGTACGGCCGCGTCGACGTCCTCGGCGGTGCCCGCGGGCACGGTGCCGATCACCCGCTCGTCGGCCGGGTTCACCACCTCGATGACGTCCCGGCCCTCGGCGGGACGCCAGGCGCCGTCGATGTACATGCCGTCGTGTGCCTTCATCGTGCTCCTCCGGGGCGGGGGCCGTCGTCGGTCTCGTCCGCGTGGACAAGCTTCCGCGTGAACAAGCTACTGACAGCCCATAAACCAGCGCCGGTAGCTTTCCGTCAACCGCACACCCCTCACCCGCCCGGCCCGCGACCTGCCGGGGCCCTTCACTCCTCCAGGTCGGGCAGGCGGTCCGGGGCCGGGCAGATGCGCTCGCCGCGCTGGTCGAAGACGAACAGGCGGGCGATGTCGACCAGGAGCGGCACCTGCATGCCGTGCCGCAGTTCGATGTCCGGCGTGGTCCGCACGACCAGGTCGCCGGGCAGGCGCTGCTCCGGCGCGGCGACCTGTTCCGGCGCGGGTCCGGCGGGGTGCTCCAGCACCACCACGGGTCCCGCGCGCAGGGCGCCCGCCCGGTCCCGCAGCCGGTTCAGGACCGTGCCCTCGCGCCGGCGCCGCCGGGTCGGGCGCCGGGTGGGACGCGGGGCCTCCAGATCGGGTACGACGGCGGGGCGGGAGCCGGTGTTGAAGTGGACGAGGACCTCGTGGCCCTGGAACTCCATGTGCTCCACCAGCCCGGTGATCGCCACCTCCCCGGGCCGCGCGGCGGGCGCGGGGGCTCCCGTCCGCCGGGACGAGGCCGAGAACTTGGGGGCGATCCGAACGGCCTCCGAGCGCAGCCCCACGATCACCTCGCGGCCCTGCTGCACACGCAGCAACTGGTGGTCCAGGGACAGGGGTTCGGGCAGGCGCAGGAACTGCTTGCCCAGGCTGATGGTCATGGCGCCGTCGAGCGGGGCGCGGACCAGGCCGCGCAGCAGGTTGATGCGCGGGGTGCCGATGAAGGCGGCCACGAAGACGTTGCGGGGCAGGGCGTACACCGCGCGCGGGGTGTCCACCTGCTGGAGGACGCCGCCGCGCAGGACGGCGACCCGGTCGCCCACGGACATGGCCTCGGACTGGTCATGGGTGACGTAGACCGTGGTGACGCCCAATTCCCGGGTCAGCTTGGATATTTCGGCGCGCAGATGGTTGCGGAGCTTGGCGTCGAGGTTGGACAGCGGCTCGTCCATCAGGAAGGCGGAGGGATGCCGGGAGATCGCGCGGCCCATGGCGACCCGCTGGCGTTCGCCGCCGGAGAGCTGGCTCGGGAAGCGGTCGAGGAGGTCCTCGATGCCCAGCATCCGGGCGGTGGCGTCGACGCGGCCGGCCGGATCCGCTCCGGGCGACTCGATGCGCAGCGGGAAGCCGATGTTGTCGCGGCTGGTCATGTTCGGGTAGAGGGCGAAGTTCTGGAAGACCATCGCCATGTCCCGGCCGGAGGGCGGCAGATCGTTGCCGTACTCGCCGTCGAGCAGCAACTGCCCCTCGGTGATCTCCTCCAGCCCGGCGATCATCCTGAGCACGGTGGACTTCCCGCAGCCGGAGGGCCCGAGCAGCACCAGGAACTCGCCGGGCGCGATGTCGAGCGAGAGGCGGTCCACCACGCGGACGCCCTTGGTGTAGGTCTTGGTCACGTCGTGCAGAGAGATGGCGCGTGTCATGAGGCATTCCCCCGGGACTCACCAGAGCACTGAGGCTCCGCGGGTCGAACGCCTCGTGCGGGTCGTACGGGGCGTATGAGCCACGGAAGTTAACGGAATGTGCGCGCCGGGGGGAAGGGACCGGGCAGGATCGGGCGCCGCCGTCCGCCGGGCGAGAAAGCGGACGATCGCGTTCAGGGCGGCCGGCCGTGGGCCACCCGCCCGCCGCACCGCCCGGTGCCAGGTCGTCGAGGTCAGGTGGGCGAAGACGACGACGTTGCCGGAGTGGCCGGCTCGGTGGGTGTAGAGGCCGCCGCAGGTGATCACACGGAGTTCGGAGCGCCGGGACGTGCCGTACACCTCCTTGTCCGGGAAGCGGGCCTTGTCGAAGCGCGGACGGCCTCAGTCCAGCACCCGCTCCAGGTAGGCACGCAGCATCCGCCGCATCTCCTCGATGATCCGCTCGTCGCCCTGCGTGTCGACACGGAAGGCGAGTTGGACCAGGGTGTCGGCGGTCTCGACGGCGATCAGGAAGGTGCGGCGCAGGTCGTCGTCGGGCGGGCGGCGCAGATAGCCGGACAGGAGGTCGGTGAGCCGGTCGGCGACGCGGTGGTTGGGTTCGGCGTAGCGGGCACCGACGGGGATCTGGTTGCCGAAGTCGACGAGGGAGAACCCGGGGGCGGTCCGCTTCATGGCCAGGTACTCGTCCAGGACGGCGTCCATGGCGGCACGCCATCCGCTGGTCCCCGTCTTCTTCGCCTTCTTCAGCCGCTCGGTGACGCGCTCGGTATACCGGTCGAGGTTGCGCTGGGCGAGCGCGTCCGCCATCGCCCGCTTGTTGCCGAAGAACCGGTAGACCGAGCCGATGGGCACACCGGCGCGCTCCGCGACGGCACGCGTGGTCAGCGCGTCGTAGCCGACCTCGTCGAGGAGATCGGCGCAGGCGTCGAGGATCCTGGTCAGCCGTTCGGCGCTGCGTCGCTGCACGGGCGCACGGCGAAGCTGGGTCGGGTGGGGCACGGCTTCATCATGCCTTCCCCCGGCGAGCGGGTGAAGCGCGCCTCCCGTTGGGCCGGGCCGCGACCCGCCACGGCTTCGGAAACGCGGCCTGGGCAGGCTCCTTCGGAGGCACGGCCTGGGACGACTCCGGCGATTCCGGCGACTCCGGGGGCGCGGCCGTGATGTCGGCCGTGCTCTGGACCGGATGGCCCGCGACGGCCCAGACCGTGCCGTCGTCGGCGTAGAGGCGGACGGTGACGTGATGGGTGCCGTGGGGGACGAGCCGGCCGGAGAGGCGGTACTCCGGGGCGCGCAGGCGGACGACGAGCCGGCCGTCCACCAGCAGTTGGGCGAGGCCGCGGCCGGCCGTCGCCCGTGCCGCCGTGCCGGCCGGGGAGAAGCGGAAGCGGCGCACGGCCAGCCGTACGTCCCAGTCGCCGTCGGCGTCCGGCCGCACCTCGACACGCACCTCGGGCGCGGTCTTCCGGTCCACCTCGCGGTAGAGCCGGCCCTCCTCGTCGGTGTGGTCGAGGAGCTTGCCCACGGGCTCGGCCGGTTTCCCGTCCACCGGCCCGTGCGCGCCTTTTGGTCCACAGCCCGCCGGCCCGGCGAACAGCAGGGCACAGACCGCGAGCGCAGCGAGTGATCCCCGCGTCCACGACGACATGACTGGGGAGCGTAGAGCAGCGGCCGGACCCGCCGGATCCCCCTGAGGTCGGGTTCCGCCCTCCGCCCGGAGTAGGGGGTCTTGCGCCCCGGAATACGCAATCCTACGGTGTCCCATAGGAATCAGGTTGCAAGGGAGCGATCATGAGCGGGGACGCACGCAAGACCGCCGAGAAACTGACCTACCTCTCCGGGTTCGGCAACGAGCACGGTTCCGAGGCGGTTCCGGGCGCGCTGCCCGAGGGCCGCAACTCCCCGCAGCGCGCCCCCCTCGGGCTGTACGCGGAGCAGCTCAGCGGTACGGCGTTCACCGAGCCGCGGGCCCACAACCGCCGCTCGTGGCTGTACCGGATCCGCCCGTCGGCCGCGCACCCGGCGTTCACCCGGACCGGCAACGGCACGATCCGCACGGCGCCGTTCACCGAGACGGTGCCCGACCCGAACCGGCTGCGCTGGAACCCGCTGCCGGAGCCCGCCCGCGGCACGGACTTCCTCGCCGGACTGTGGACACTGGGCGGCAACGGCGACGCCACCCAGCGCACGGGCGTGGCCGTGCACCTCTACCACGCCGACTCCTCGATGGAGCGCGTCTTCAGCGACGCGGACGGCGAGCTGCTGATCGTGCCGGAACGCGGCGGGCTGCTGCTGCACACCGAGTTCGGGATGCTGCACGCCGAACCGGGCGACGTGGCGCTCATCCCGCGCGGGGTGCGCTTCCGCGTGGAGCTTCTCGACACCACCGCCCGCGGCTACGTCTGCGAGAACTACGGCGCCCCCTTCCGCCTCCCCGACCTCGGCCCCATCGGCGCCAACGGCCTCGCCAACGCCCGCGACTTCCGCGCTCCGGTCGCCGCCTACGAGGACACCGAGGGCCCGGTGGAGGTGGTGAACAAGTTCTGCGGCAACCTGTGGACCGCCACCTACGACCACTCCCCGCTGGACGTGGTGGCGTGGCACGGCAACCTCGTGCCGTACGTCTACGACCTGCGCCGCTTCAACGTGATCGGCACGATCTCGTACGACCACCCGGACCCGTCGATCTTCACGGTGCTGACCTCGCCCTCCGACACCCCGGGCCTGGCCGGCGTGGACTTCGTCGTCTTCGCGCCGCGGTGGCTGGTCGGCGAGGACACCTTCCGGCCGCCGTACTTCCACCGGAACGTGATGAGCGAGTACATGGGCCTGATCGAGGGCGCCTACGACGCCAAGGCGGAGGGCTTCGTGCCGGGCGGCGGCTCGCTGCACAACATGATGTCGGCGCACGGCCCGGACCGGGAGACCTTCGACCGGGCGAGCGCGGCGGAGCTGAGGCCGCACAAGGTGGACGACGGTCTGGCGTTCATGTTCGAGACGCGCTGGCCGCTGACGCTCACGTCGGACGCGGCCGGGGCCGAGCACCTTCAGCGGCGGTACGACGACGTGTGGCAGGGGCTCGAGCGGCACTTCCGCCCCTTGCCCTGATCGATTCCCTACCGGTACGGATGGACCGTGACCTCCTTCGCCCCGGATTCGATCGTCCTGAACCGCAAGTTGCCGCTGTGGTACCAGGTGTCGCAGTCGCTGCGCGCCTCGATCCTCGGCCGCTCGCCCCAGGACCCGCTGCGCCTGCCCACCGAGGAGCAGCTGGCGGGGCACTACGGCGTGAGCGTGCTGACCATGCGGCAGGCGCTGAAGGAGCTGGAGGACGAGGGGCTGATCACCCGGCACCGGCGGCGCGGCACGTTCATCGAGCCCGGTGCCCGGCGGGGCACCCCGGTGCGGCTGCTGGGCTCGGTGGACGCCATCGTGGCCCAGCAGTCCGGCATGACCACCGAGCTGCTGGCCCACGGTACGGAGGCGGTGCCCGCCGAACTGGCCGAGTTCTTCCCGGATCTGGGCGAGGTGGCGACGTACCACCGTCTTCGCGGCGACGAGAAGACCGGTGAGCCGACCAACCACGCCCGCAACTACCTCCGTCCGGAGCTGGCCCGCCGGATGGCGCCGGAGGATCTGGTGCGGTGGCCGATGACCAAGGTGCTGCGGGACGTGGTGGGCGCGGACATCAGCCGGATCACGGACACCGTGCAGGCCCGGCTGGCCGATCCGGAGACGGCACGGCTGCTGCAGGTCCCACTGCTCAGCCCGATCCTGCACTACACGGGGATCACCTACGACGCGGCGGGGCGGCCGCTGGACGTGGCGGTGATCCACTACCGGGGGGATCGTTTCTCCTTCACGGTCACCCTCGACGCCACCTGACCCGGCCGTCCGGGTCAGGTCGTACGATGCCCGGCGTGACGCACGACGACGCTCCGCCGCTGGCCGACCTCATGCCGTGGTCCGTCGCACCGCCGCGGCTGGGCCGGGGGTGGCCGATGGCTCCCGACGCGGACTGTCTCAGGGCCCGCTGGGAGGCCCTGCTGAAGGCCGAGGGCCCCGACCGGGAGGCCCTGTTCGAGCCGACGCGCTCGCGCACGCCGTACACGGCCGTCGGGCAGCTGCCGAGCCGGACCGGCGGCACCGAGAGGCTGATCCGCGCCTCGGGCCCCTGTCCGGAGCCGGTGCGGGTGCTCGTGGCGCCGTTCGACGAGCAGTGGCTGATCCCCGACCACCGTCTGATCGACGCGGCCCGCCCCGAGTTGTGGCGGGTGGCGGACGCCCGGCAGGTCTTCGTGGCGGAGACGGCCGCCGCGCCCGGCACCGGACCGCCCCTGCTGGCGACGTCCCTGCTGCCCGTCCTGCGTCCGGGACGCGTCCGGCCCCTGTACCGCCGCCCGGCGGCCGCGGAACCGAACCTGGCGCCCGGCCTCCTGGACCACCTGGCCGCCCGCCTCGGGCACCGCCCCGCCCCGGAGGACGTCCTCGCCTGGACGCTCGCGGCGGCGCGCCCCGGTCCGGAGTCCCCGGTGGTCCCGCTCACCGGGGACTCCGGGGTCTGGGCGGCCGGAGTGGAGCTGGGCCGCCGGACGCTGTGGCTGATGCGCCGCGACGGCGAGCGCCCCAAGCTCCCCGGCGGTCGCCGCCCCTACGTCCGCGCCCCGCTGCCCGCCCGCCCGCTGACCCTGCGCTACGACCGCGACGAGGAGGCCCTGCACCTCGACGAGGGCCGCGTCTCCCCCGTCCCGCCACAGGCCTGGGACTTCGAGGCCGGCTCGGGGCGGGTCCTGGAACAGTGGTTCGCCGCGCGGACCGCGCAGGGCGAACCGGGCACCCTGGCGGCCGTCCGCCCGGCGACCTGGCCGCAGTCGTGGACGTCCGAGCTCCTGGAGCTGATCACGGTCCTCGCCCTGCTGGCGGAACTGCGTCCGCGGCGCGAGGCGTTGGAGGTGACGGCCCCGATCACCGCGGCCGATCTGCGGTCCGCGGGGATCCTTCCGGTCCCGGACGCGGCCCGCCGGCCGGCCTCGGTCCTCGATCACCTCGAAGAGGGTCCGGAGGGTCAGTTCGCCCTGATCTGAGGACGCCTCAGCCGCGCGGCGCGAACGCGTCGAGGACCCGCCCCAGCGCCCGATCGAACACCGCCTCCAGGTCGATCGGCCCGGCGTCCTCCGCGAAGGCCGCCGCCATCCGCGGATACTCACCCGTGGCAATCCGCCCGCCGAGATAGGCGATCCGCACCGCGTGCTCCTGCTCCTCCGACCAGGGCAACGACCGGGCGCGCTCGGCGGTGGCCAGCTCGTTCGCCACGTACATGGTCACCACGCTGTTGACCATCGCGACCAGTTCCATCTTGGTGCCGTAGGACACCTCGAGCGGGTCGAGGCAGACCAGGCAGTGCTCCAGATACCGCAGGGCGTTGGGGCTGAAGCCGTAGATGCCCGACATCAGGCGCGGCAGCCAGGGGTGGCGTCGCATGAGGCCGCGGGTCTGGTGGGCGACCCGCAGCGTATCGGCGCGCCAGTCGCCCGAGGGCTCCCACAGTTCGTGCTCACCGCTGACGGCGTCGACCATCAGCTCGTACAGGTCCTCCTTGCGGGGGACGTAGTTGTACAGCGACATGGTGCCGCAGCCGAGTTCAGCCGCCACGTGCCGCATGGAGACCGCGTCCAGGCCTCCGGCGTCGGCGATCCGCACCGCGGCGGCCGCGATGTCGGCACGGCTGTACGCCGGCCTCGGCCCCCGGCCCGCCCGCTCGGGACGGGCCCAGATCACTTCGGGTACGGCCGCTCGGCCAGTCATTGATCATCACCTCGCCCCACCATCGTAGTTACGTACATCGTACGTAGTGCGCTATCGTCGACACATGGCTACTACGTACGCTGTACTTAGTGAAGGTCTGGAGAAGCGGTTCGGGGAGGTCCACGCCCTGCGCGGGCTGGACCTGGCCGTGCCACAGGGCACCGTCTGCGGGCTGCTCGGGCCGAACGGGGCGGGCAAGACCACGGCCGTTCGGCTGCTGACCACGCTGCTGCGTCCGGACGCGGGGTCGGCACGTGTCGCGGGGCACGACCTCGTCCGGGAGGCGGCCGCGGTGCGCCGCAGGATCGGTGTCACCGGGCAGTACGCATCGGTCGACGGGGACCTCACCGGGCGCCAGAACCTGCGGCTGTTCGCGCGGCTGCACCGGGTCGGGAACGCGGCCGCGCGGGCCGACGAACTGCTGGAGCGGTTCGGCCTCGCCGAGGCGGCCGACCGGACCGCGTCCACCTACTCCGGCGGAATGCGACGCCGCCTCGACCTGGCGGCCAGCCTGATCCGCCGCCCTGACGTGCTGTTCCTGGACGAGCCGACCACCGGGCTCGACCCGGCCAGCCGCAACCGCATCCGGGACGCCGTACGCGACCTGAAGCAGCAGGGGACGACGGTGCTGCTGACCACCCAGTATCTGGAGGAGGCCGACCAACTCGCCGACGAGGTCGCCCTGATGGACCGGGGCCGGGTCGCGCACACCGGATCGCCCGCCCGGCTCAAGTCGCTGATCGGCTCCTACGCGGAAGTCGTCGTCGCGCGGGCCGACGCGATGGAGCGGGCCGCGGGCGTCCTCGACCGGCTCACCGGCTCCGAGCCGGCGTTCGACCACGAACGGCACACCGTCGGCGCGGTCACCACCGACGCGACGCTCACTCTCCCCCGCCTGGTGCGCGAACTCGACGCGGCCGGCGTGCCGTTGCTCGACGCGAGCCTCAGGCCGCCGACCCTCGACGACGTCTTCCTCCGGCTGACCGGGCAGCCCCCCGGCACCTCCCCCGACACCAAGGAGCTCGTGGCATGAGCGCGTTGACGTACGACGGCATGGCGATGGTGGGCCGGCAGCTGCGCCGGGTCCGCAACAGTCCGGGACTGGCGATCCTGACCCAGGTCATGCCGATCAACATGCTGCTGTTCTTCGGCTACGTCTTCGGCAGCGCGCTGGCGATGCCCGGCCGGGAGTACCGCTCCTTCCTGGTGCCGGGGCTGCTGGTGGCAACCGCCGCGGGCGGGATCATGACCGGCATGTTCCAGGCGGCCCAGGACACGCACCGGGGCGTGATGGACCGCTTCCGCACGATGCCGGTGAGCCGGGCGGCGGTGCCGCTCGGACAGGCGGTGGCGGACCTCGTCGTCACGGCCGCCGGAACGGTGCCCCTGCTGCTGGTCGGGCTCGCGGTGGGCTGGCGGGTCGAGGGGTCGGCGCCCGAAGCGCTGGGCGCCGTGGGCCTGTTGCTGCTGTTCCGGTTCGCGTGCACCTGGATCGGGATCCTCCTCGGGCTGCTCACCCGCAGCGAGGAGGCCGCCGGGCAGCTCGGCGCCGCCACCTTCGTGCTGCCGCTGCTGTCCAACGCCTACATCCCGACCGACAACCTGGTGGGCTGGCTGCGCACGACGGCCGAATGGAACCCGATCAGCGCGGTGACCACCGCCCTGCGGGACCTCTTCGGCAACGCACCCGTGCCCGAGGGTGCCGCCTGGCCGGTGGCCCACCCCGTCGCCGGGTCGCTGGCCTGGTGCGCGCTCCTGATCGCCCTGTGCGGACCCCTCGCCGTCCGGCGGTACGCCCGCGAAGAGGGCTGACAGCGGGCGCCGGACTGCCCTGACCTCCGGCAGGAAGAGCGCGGCCGCCGCCCGGAAGTGCGCGGCCGCCCGTGGCGGTCGCCCGCCGACCGGCGCGGCGCTCCCGCCGCCGGATCCGTCTACCCACCTGGAGACCGGGGCCCACCGCCGGGTCCGTCGAGCGCCGGTCGGCGGCGCCACGGTCGGCAGCGCCCGCCAGGGCCCCCGCCGCCAGTCGGCACCCCCGCCCCGGCATCCCCGCGCCGAGCCCCGGCCCGCGCCGCCAGCCGGCACCCGGGCCTGCACGCCCCGGTCTGGGCCCCGGCCGGCACCCGGGCCCGCGCCCCGGCCGGCTCGACGAGCCGCACGGCGCGGTGACCCGTCGGTGGCCGGCCATGCCCGCTGCTGACAAACCCACTGGGCGCGGGTCATGATCCGGGGCATGGATCAGCTTCCGCCGCCCCTGGAGGGCGTCACCGTGGTCGCTGTCGAGCAGGCCGTGTCGGCGCCGTTCGCCACCCGGCAGCTCGCCGACCTCGGGGCTCGGGTCATCAAGGTCGAGCGGGTGGACGGGGGTGACTTCGCGCGGGGATACGACACCGCGGCGGGCGGACTCGCCTCGCACTTCGTGTGGTGCAACCGGGGCAAGGAATCCGTGGCGCTGGACCTGAAGGACCCGCGGGGTCTGGACGTCGTACGGCGGCTGATCGCCCGCGCGGACGTGTTCGTGCAGAACCTCGCCCAGGGCGCGGCGGCCCGGCTCGGCCTGGACGCGGCGACGCTGTGCGCCGGGCATCCGCGGCTGATCGCCGTCGACATCTCGGGCTACGGGTCGGGCGGTCCGTACGCGCACAAGCGGGCCTACGACATGCTCGTGCAGTGCGAGGCGGGGCTGGTGTCCGTGACCGGCACGCCGGAGCAGCCGGTGAAGGCGGGGATCCCGGCGGCGGACATCGCGGCGGCCATGTACGCCTTCTCGGGCGTGCTGGCCGCGCTGGTGCGGCGCGGCACGACGGGGCGCGGCGGTCCGGTGGAGGTGTCGATGCTGGAGGCGCTCGCCGAGTGGCTGGGGCATCCGCTGCACCACGCGATGCACGGCGGGACCGCCCCGGCGCGCACCGGCCTCGCGCACGCCGTCATCGCCCCCTACGACGCCTTTCCGACCGCGGACGGCGGACGGGTGCTGCTGTCGGTGCAGAACGACCGGGAGTGGCGCCGGCTCGCCGAACACGTGCTGCGGCAGCCTGAGTCGGGGGACGATCCGATGTTCGCGACGAACGCGGCACGGGTCGCGCACCGGGAACGCACCGACGAACTGGTCGGCAAGGCGCTCGGAGCGCTGGACACCGACGAGGCGCTGGCCCGGCTGGAGGGCGCGGGCATCGCCTGCGCACGTCTGAGGGACGTGCACGAGCTCGCGGAGCATCCGCAGCTCGCGGCCCGGGAGCGGTGGCGGGAGGTGGGTACGCCGGCCGGCCCGCTCAGGGCGCTGCTGCCGCCGATCACGCTGCCGGGCGGGACCGGGCCGAGCATGGGAGACGTTCCCGCGCTCGGACAGCACACCGGGGCGCTGCTGCGTGCCGTGGGAATGACGGACGGCGAGATCGCGGCGCTGCGCCGGGACGGCGTGGTGGCCTGAGCGCGGGTCGGGTGAACGGGCCGAGGAGACGCAGGTCGGAGCTCAGCGCGCGCCGAACAGCGAGCGGCGCAGCCTGCGCAGCGGCGCGAACAGCGACACGCGGTGGACCCGGGCGCGCCTGCCCGTGCGGTCGTGCGGGCCACGTGCGGTCAGCTCGCGCATCAGCGACGTCGCCTCGGCCGTCTCCCGCTGCGGCACGGCAGGACCGGCCAGCACCGACAGATGACGGTCGAGACGCGAGCTGGTCGCGCTGCTCCCGCAGGTGATCGCAGGGACCCTGGCCCTGCTGCGCACTGTTATCTGCTCCATGTCACTCCCCACCCGTACGAGTCCACCCGGCCCGGGCAGAGTAACCCTATCGCCCCGTTGGGGCACTCGTGTATCGCGGTGGCAGGATTCACCTTCCCTGGAGGGGTGTTGACGATTACTCTCCGAATCCGACCGCATTCAAGGCGAGTTGAGCAATTGGCCGCGTAGTGGGCCCGGGTGACCCCCCGTCGGGCTCGACCGTCACGGCGAGTGATGTCGCCGAACGGGTGAGACCCGAGACGACCAGGGGCGCGTCACCCTCGAACAGGCCGAGGGAGCTCGGTGGTGCGCCGGGGCGCATGAGCCACAGCTGGCGCACCCGGCCACTGGGCGGGTCCGCGTACCCGCCCAGGGTCACCACGGCCTGCTCCCGGGAGGCGGAAGCAATCACTCCGATACTGCAGCCCTCCGCGTCCCGGCTGGTGGCGGCCCGGGTGTCCGGGGCGGCGAGAACGTGGGCGATCTCACGTGCCCGGTCCCGCTGGGCCGCCAGTTCGTCCTGGGTCCGGTTCGCCTGGACGGCGAAGAGCGCGGCGACCACGAGGGCCGCGGCTGCGGTCACGGTGGCGAACGGCACGAACAGGGGGCGCGGCCGGGGCGCACGGGTGCGCGCGGGTGGCGGCCGGGTGCCCCAGACGTGCGGGGGCAGTTGGGGCGTGTGCTCACGCGCCGGGGCGGGATCCTGAGGGGTGTCGCGTATCGCGGCCAGCACCCGCTCGCGCAGCCCGGCGGGCGCCGGGGTGGCGGCGGACCAGGCCAGACGCACCGCGTCCTCGGCCAGGGCACGCACCTGGGCGGCGCACGCGGAGCAGTTCCTCAGGTGCTTGTCGAAGCGGACCCGTTCGGCGGGCTCCAGGGCGTGGAGGGCGTAGGGCGCGGCGAAGGAGTGCGGGTCCTCGCGGCGCAGCAGGCGGTCGAGCAGGCTCATGCGGCACATCCCAGGCACTCGCGCAGCCGGATGAGCCCGTCGCGCATCCGCGTCTTGACCGTGCCCAGCGGCAGGGACAGCCGCTCGGCCACTTCACGGTAGGTGTAACCGTCGTAGTAGGCGAGGGTGACCGACTGGCGCTGGAGGGCGGTGAGGCGGTCCAGGCAGCGCCGTACCCATTCGCGTTCCAGGCCCACCTCGACCTCCTCGGTGACGTGGTCGAAGGCGGGCGAGGCGGCGCGCGCCGCCTCGCGCCGCTCCCGCTCGCCGGCGGCGCGGACGCTGCGCACCCGGTCGACGGCGCGGCGGTGGGCGAGGGTGAGCACCCAGGACAGGGCGCTGCCCCGCCCTGGGTCGAACCTCGGGGCGGAGCGCCACACTTCGAGCAACACCTCCTGGGTGACCTCCTCGGACTGGGCCGGGTCGCGCACCACGCGCCGCACCAGCCCGTAGATGGGCCCGGACACCAGTCCGTACAGCTCCTCGAACGCCTTGTGGTCGCCCCCCGCCACGAGCACCAGAAACTCGTCCGCCTCCACCCGCCGCCCCCTCTCCCCCGGCCGCCGTGGGCTCGTCCTCACGCGCGCGGGGCGCGCGGCGTGCGTGCCCCTCGGATGTGGTACGGATCCGCGGGCCGAAAACGCGGGTCGAGCGGCGGGAAAAGAAATCCGCCGGCGGACCGATCCGTCCCGGGCCGGTCTCCGAATCCCCTACGACAGGCAAGTCGGCACTGAGGACGGATCGGCATGACACCTTTCTCCAGTCTCTCCAAGCGCGGCGGGGGCACCCCCAGGCGTTCGGCTCCCGGGGAGGGACGCAGAGGCCTCGCCTCCCTCGTCTGCGGCGCGCTGGCCGCCGGGGGGCTCGCGGCCGCCGGCACGGCCGTGCTCGAACCCGGGCGGGCCGCCGCCTCCAGCCACCGGGAGGCGCCGCTCGTCTCGGGCGCCCCGCAGTACGACAACACGGACCTGTACGCGTTCGTCAGCCCGGACAAGCCCGACACCACGACCCTCGTGGCGAACTGGATACCGTTCGAGGAGCCGGCCGGGGGTCCGAACTTCTACACGTTCGCTGAGGACGCCCAGTACGACCTGCACATCGACAACGACGGTGACGCGCGGAGCGACCTGGTCTTCCGGTACACGTTCAGGACGCACGTCAAGGACGAGAACACGTTCCTCTACAACACGGGCCCGGTGCACAGCCTGGACGACCCGAACCTGAACGTGACCCAGACGTACGACGTCGACCTGATCAGGCTGCGCCACGGGCGGGAGATGTCCACGACGCGGCTCGCGGACGGTGTGCCGGTGGCGCCGTCGAACGTCGGCAAGGCGTCGATGCCGGACTACGGCGCACTGCGGAAGCAGGCCGTCCACCGGACGCCGGGCGGTGCGGCGACGTTCGCCGGGCAGGCCGACGACCCGTTCTTCGCGGACCTGCGCGTCTTCGACCTGCTGTACGGCGGGGACCTCTCCGAGGTCGGCAACGACACGCTCAAGGGCTACAACGTCAACACGATCGCGCTCCAGGTGCCGAACGACCTGATCCGCGAGTCGGCCGGGCAGCCCGTCGTGGGCATCTGGTCGACCACGCAGCGCAAGAACGCCCGCGGCGGCTTCACGCAGGTCTCGCGCCTGGGCAACCCGCTCGTCAACGAGGTCGTCAACCCGCAGAAGGACAAGGACGGGTTCAACGCCTCCTCGCCCTACGGCGACGCGCGGTTCCTCCGGAACGTCACCCATCCCGAACTGCCGAAGCTCGTCGAACAGATCTACAAGATCAAGGCGCCCGCCGAGCCGCGCGACGATCTCGTGGAGGTGTTCCTCAAGGGCGTGAAGGACCTCAACCAGCCGCCGTACGTGCGGCCTTCGGAGCAGCTGCGGCTGAACACCTCGATCGCGCCGAGCCCGCATCCCAAGCGGCTGGGCGTTCTCGACGGCGACAACGCGGGCTTCCCGAACGGCCGCAGGCTCACCGACGACGTGATCGACGCGGCGCTCCAGGTGATGGAGGGCGCGCTGCTCGGCGCGAAGAACGACCTGGGCGACGCGGTCGACGCGAACGACAAGGAGTTCGATCGCTCGTTCCCGTACGTGGCCGAGCCGACGTCCGGTTCGCGCGGACGGGCCGCCGAGAGCACGGGCGCGGACGTGCGCAGCGGGCTGGGCGACGCGTTGCGGCCGGCGGGCGCCTCCGGGGACACGATGCTGATGGCCGGTTCGGCGGCCGCGGGGGCGGCCGGAGTCCTGCTGATCGGCACGGGTCTGTCCTGGTGGCGCCGCCGCTCGCAGCGCCCGTACTGACCCCGTGCCGACTCACGCCCCCACCGGCCGGCGCGGCCCGCGTTCCACCCATCCCTCACGACGCGGGCCGCGCCACCCCACGCGAACCCGGCCGTACCGGCGGTACGGCCCGAACACCCAGGCGACCAAGGAGAGGGCATGGCCCGGCGCGACGACCCCATCCCACCTGACCGCGGACACCACGCCACCGGTCCCGCGACGCCCTCGGAGAACCGGCCCGCCGAGCCCGAACACGGCCCGGCGGACCCCCCGAGGGAACACCACCGCGAACACCCGCACGACGACACCCCCGCGGCCCCGGCGGAGCGCGAGGCCGAAGGCCCGCAGGACGGCACCGGCGAGGGCGTCGACGGAGCCGTCACGGACGGGCGCGTCGCCGCGACGGGACACCGCCGGCGGCGGGGGCCGCTCGTCGGACTCGTGGTGCTGCTGGCCGTGGCGATGACCGGGGGTGCCCTGGCCGTGGGGGCGGGGCGGGACGGCCACGAGGCGGCCGGCCCCGCGGGCGGGGCCGTGGCGCCGGAGCTGCTCGCCGGGGGAAGTCCGGGCACCGGCATCACGTCGCTCCAGGCGCTTCTGCGGGTGCGGCCGAAGGACCACGCCGGCTGGGCCGCCCTCGGGCTCGCCTACGTCGAGGAGGCGCGCACCAAGGGCGATCCCTCGCGGTACCCGCAGGCCGAGAGGGCGCTGGCGCGGTCGCTGAAGCTGGCGCCCGGAAACGACCAGGCCCTCGCCGGCCGCGCCGCGCTCGCCGCCGCCCGGCACGACTTCGCCGGCGCCCTGACCCACGCGGACCAGGCCCTGGAGCAGAACCCCTACAGCGAGCGCGCCCTGTCCTCCCGGATCGACGCCCTCGTCGAACTCGGCCGGTACGACGCGGCGTCCGAGGCCGCCGACACCGCCGACGCCCGGCGCCCGGGCGTGCCGGTCTTCACGCGCTACGCCTACGTGCGCGAACTGCGCGGCGACGTCACCACCGCCCGCCGTGTCCTGGAACAGGCGCTCGCCGCCGCCTCCCGCGGCGACATCGCCTACGTCGCCACCCAGCTCGGCCAACTCGCCTGGAACCAGGGCGACTACAAGGCCGCCCTCGGCCACTTCGCGCGGGCCCTGGCCACCGACGACGGCTACCTGCCCGCCCTGGAGGGGCGCGCCCGCGCCCGGGCGGCGAGCGGTGACCTCGCCGCCGCCGTCAGGGACTTGGAGGACGTCGTCTCCCGCTACCCGCTGCCCGGACCGCTCGTCGCGCTCGGCGAGCTGTACGAGGCCCGCGCCGCCGCCGGCGACCGGGCGAAGGCGCGGAACCAGTACGCCCTCGTCGACGCCTGGATCGCGCTCGCCCGCGCGAGCGGTGTCAACGCCGACCTCGACACGGCGCTCGCCGCCGCCGACCACGGCGACGCCGGGGCGGCGCTGCGCGCGGCCCGCGCCGAGTGGGCCCGCCGGCACACCGTGCACACCGCGGACGCGCTCGCCTGGGCGCTGCACCGGAACGGCCGCGCCCGGGAAGCCCACCCCTACGCCCGGCAGGCCACGGCCACCGGCTACCGCAACGCCGCGTTCCTCTACCACCGCGGCATGATCGAGCACGCCACCGGCCGCACCGACGCCGCCCGCACCCACCTGACCGCCGCCCTGAAGCTGAACCCCGGCTTCTCCCCCCTCGGTGCCCGCACGGCACGCACGACCCTGAAGTCCCTGGAGACAGCCCGGTGAAGCACCTCCATCCACTCCCCGCCACCACGGCCGCCCTCGCCAGGGCGCCGCACAGGAACGACCGTGCCTGGGAAGCCCTCCCCTTGCAAGGCCGCCGTGAACCTGAACCCTGCCTTCTCCCCCCTCGGCGCCCGCACAGCACGTACGACCCTGAACTCCGCGGAAGCGGCCCGGTGATGCGCCTCCGCCCACTCCGCGCCGCCGCGGCCGCCCTCGTCGCGGCCTGCGCGCTCGTCCTCGTCCCGGCCGGCGCCGCGAGCGCGCACCCGCTCGGAAACTTCACCGTCAACCGCTACGACGGACTGGTCGCCACCCCCGGCGCGCTCCGCGTGGACCACGTCGAGGACCTCGCCGAGATCCCTGCGACCCAGGCCAAGCCGGACATCGAGCGGATCGGCCTGGCCGCGTGGGCCCGGCAGCGGTGCGAGAAAGCCGCGCGGGACAGCGCCGTCACGGTCGACGGACGCACGGTCGCGCTCACCGCGCACGGCAGCCACGCGCGCGTGCGCCCCGGCCAGGCGGGCCTCGACACCCTCCGGGTGGAGTGCGGGCTGAGCGCGCCGCTGCCCGAGGGGGCCACCGCCGCCGTCGGCTTCCGCGGCGCGGAGGCGTCCTCCGGGCCCGGCTGGCGGGAGATCACGGCGCGCGGCGACCGGATGACGCTCACCGCGTCCGATGTGCCGAAGACCTCCGTGTCCGGCGAACTGACCCGCTATCCGGCACGGTTGCTGTCCTCCCCGGCCGACACCTCCACCGCGTCCCTGCGGGTGCGGCCTGGCGGCCCCGCGCTCGCCGACGAGCGGCGCGACGCGCCCGCCGCCTCCGTGCTGCCCCGCGGCGCCGACCGCTGGACGCGGGCCCTGGACCACCTGATCGCCCGGCACGACCTCACCCTCGGCTTCGCCGCCCTCGCCCTGGTCGTCGCGGTCGGGCTCGGCGCCCTGCACGCCCTGGCCCCGGGCCACGGCAAGACCGTCATGGCGGCGATGGCGGCGGCGCGCGGCGGCCGGGCCCGCCCGAGGGACGTCCTGCCGCTGGCCGCCTCGGTGACCGTCACCCACACCCTCGGCGTGGTCGCCCTCGGGCTGCTGGTCGCGGCCGGCTCCGCGGCCGCGCCCTCGGTGATCGCCTGGCTGGGCGTCGCCGGCGGTGTCCTGGTCACCCTGGCGGGCGCCGGCCTCGTACGCCGCGCCTGGCGCAACCGCGACCACGGGCACGGGCATTCGCACAGCCACGATCACGCTCACGATCACGCTCACGACCACTCCCACGGCCTGGAACACACCCACGGCGGCCACACCCACACGCACCCCGCGGTCCCCACCCTCCGCGGCACCCTGCTCCTCGGGTTCGCCGGCGGGCTCGTGCCCAGTCCGTCAGCCGTGGTGGTCCTGGTGGGCGCGGCGGCGCTGGGGCAGGCCTGGTTCGGGCTGCTGCTCGTGGTGGCGTACGGCGTCGGGCTCGCCCTGACCCTCACCGCGGCCGGGATCGCCGTGGTGAAGCTGGGCAGCGGTGTGAACCGGCTGCTGGACGGGCGCCCCCGCTGGACCGCGGGCCCGGCGGCGGCCCTGGTGCGCAGGACCGCGCCGCTCGGGTCGGCGTGCGTGGTCGTCGCCCTGGGAGCCGGGCTGATGCTCAAGGGGGCGGCAGCGGCACTGGGCTGAGCACTGGCCGAGAGATCCCGGAGGCTCGGCCCGAGGGGCGGGCCGGCGCGGCGGAGACCCCGGCGGGCGGAGTCTCCGCTTCGGGCGCGAAGAGGCCCTGGTGGTGACGGTGGGTCAGGCCGCTTTGGTGAACACGGGGAGGTAGCCGCCGGAGTGGCCGGCCGCCGTCGGGTGGTAGGACTCGCCGATGCTGAGCCAGTTGACGCTGTGCAGCCAGGAGCTGCCGGAGCAGATCTCGTGGCCGGTAAAGGTGGTGCGGACGTCGCCGAAGACGAAGCCGTGGTTGGCGGCGATCTTGGCGGTGGCGGCGTCGATGTGGTCGGCGGCGCCGTTGATGGCGGAGCGCTTGGCCTCGCTGAGGCCCAGGCAGAGCTGGCCGAGCAGGTAGAAGCGGGGGTAGCCGATGACGACCACGCGCGCGTTGGGAGCCTTGGAGCGGATCGTCGAGTAGAGGTTGTTCAGCTTGCCGGGCAGCGTCGAGTCGACGTACGCCTTGGCGGTGTTGATGCGCGAAAGGCAGTCGCTGTCGGACTGGAGCACACAGGTCGTCATGACGTCGGAGAACCCGGCGTCGTTGCCGCCGACGGTGATCGAGACGAGGGTGGTGGCGGAGTTGAGCGGGCCGAGCTGGTTGGCCAGTACGTCGTCGGTCCTGGCACCCGAACAGGCGGTGAAGGAGAACGACGACGGGGAGTGGGCCGCGTTCCACAGGTAGGGGTACGCGTTCGTGCTGCGGTTGCAGCTGCCGCTGGAGCTGATGTAGCTGCCGGCGCCCACCCCGGAGGAGTAGGAGTCGCCGAGGGCCACATATGGGCCGTTCGCCGCCAGTTGGGACGCCTGAGCCGTCGTCACCCCGGTCAGGGCGAAGCCGATGGTCAGGAGGAGGGAACCGATATAGGCGGAAATTCGGGAACTTCGTCTCATGGAACCTCCCTTTAGCAGGATCTCTGCCGTAACCGTCGTAGCAGTTACGCGTGTTGACTGGAAGTGTCCATGCCAAAACTTTTCAGCGATCAACGAAATCCGCTGTGGCACAAGGGGCTTGGGAGGTCGGGAACCGGCCACTCGAACGGAGTTCGCAAGCAGGCGAGAACCCGTACGGGCGGCTTCCGCATCTTGACTGGCGCCGCGGGCTGCGCGACATTGAAGCCCGGCATCCGGCGCTTCGGGGGGCAAAGTCGCCAATGCAGACCATACGCATCAAGACAGCTTCAACACCGGGCAGTCAGCGGGCGCGGCCAGGGCCGGGGAGGGACCTGTCACCGCTGCTCGCGGGCGCCGCGACGGCAGTCGGGGGGATCGGTGCGCTGCTCGCGCTCACCGGCTCCGACTCCCCTCTGCGCGGCCCGTTGACGCTGTTCTTCCTGCTCGCGGCGCCGGCCACGGCAATCGCCGCCGCGCTGCGCGGGCTGGATCCTTTCGGCCGCGTCCTCGCCTCGGTGGCGGGCGCGGTCGTCCTCGACATGCTGGTGGCCCAGGGGATGCTGGCCGTGCACCGATGGTCCGTCAGCGGCGGACTGCTGGCCGTCACCGCGTTCAGCTCCCTCGTTCTCCTGCTGGTTCTGGTGCGGCGGCAGCGCGGCCGTACGGCGAGAAGACAGGGCTCCTGACGTGGACATCAACGTGTACCGCCCCGGCGAGTTGAGCGCCGCCGACCGGGCGGCGTGGACCGCGATGCAGTCCAAGGCGCATCTGCACGGTGCGGAGGAACTGGCGAACCCCTTCCTGTGCCCCGAGTTCGCGCTCGCGGTGGGCCGGTGCAGACGCGGAGTGCGGATCGCGGTGGTCCGCGAGGACGGCGAGCCCGCCGCGTTCTTCCCGTTCCAGAGATCGGCGACCGGCGTAGGCCGGGCCGTCGGGCTCGGCGTCTCCGACTGCCAGGGCCTGGTGCACCGGCCCGGCTTCACCTGGGACGCCCGTGAGCTGCTGCGGGCCTGCTCACTGGCCGTCTGGGAGTTCGACCACCTGGTGGCGGGCCAGGAGCCGTTCGAGGCGGGAGCCTCCGGCAGCTTCCCGTCCCCGGTCATGGACGTCGACCAGGGCTACGACACCTACGTGCGCGAACTGCGCGCCCGGTCGCCGAAGTTCACCCGGACCACGCTCGCCAAGGAGCGCAGGCTGGGCCGTGACACGGGCCCGGTGCGCTACGTCCACGACGAGCGCGACCCCGCCGCGCTGCGCAGGCTGATGGCCTGGAAGTCCGCCCAGTACCGGCGGACCGGGCGCAGCGACCGCTTCGCGCACGAGTGGATCTCCCGCCTGGTGACACAGCTGTTCCACACCCGCTCCGACTCCTTCGCGGGGATCCTGTCGGTGCTGTACGCGGACGGCCGGCCGGTCGCCGCCCACTTCGGGCTGCGCTCCGAGCGGGTGCTGGCCTGCTGGTTCCCGGCCTACGACCCGGCGTACGCGAAGTTCTCCCCGGGACTGATCCTGCATCTGCGCATGGCCGAGGCGGCCGCCGCCGACGGCATCGCGTACCTGGATCTCGGCCGGGGCCAGAAGGAGTACAAGGACTCCCTGAAGACACGCGAACTCAGCGTGTCCGAAGGGTGGGTGACACGCCGCCACCCGGTGGCGGCCGGGCATCGGGCGCGCCGCGCCCCGGTCCGGGCGCTGCGCAACGCGGTGCTGTCGCGGCCGGAACTGTTCGAGCCCGCGGACAGGATCCTCAAACGCATGGGACAAATCCGTTCCAGGCGCTGAACAGTACGTACAGGGTTTCGTTACGGCAAAACCAACAAAAACGTGAGGCCTCGTTCCAGGTCTTGCCATACTGGTTCAATCATCAATACCGTCGTACATCTCACCCGCATCGGTCCGTCGGCAAGCGGCTCTAGGGGAGGGCTCAGGGCCGGGACGTTCCGGCGCGGAGCGCGGTAGGGGGGTGCCGTGCTCGGTGACCACAGGTGTGACCGAGCCGTGCCGCGCGACCGGCTGCCGTTCTTCCGGCAGGCCGGACAGCTTTGCCAGCTCACCCGGTGTGTTCGGAGAGCCGTTCCGGCGCGCCCCGGGTGATCAACCCCCCTTTCGAACCGGATACACAGCCGGGCCGCCCGAGGGGCGGGCGGTCCGCCGGACGAGAGGGAACACGACTCATGAGCTCCGTTCTGCGCTCGCCTTCGTCGGAACAGGATCCGACGCTCGCCGCGGAATACCGGCCCATTTCCTCGCACCTGGCCATCACACCGCCGGTGAGCGTGGTGATTCCCGCCATGAACGAGGCCGAGAATCTGCCCTACGTCTTCAAGACACTTCCGGACTGGATTCACGAAGTGGTCCTCGTGGACGGCAATTCCACCGACGACACCGTCGAAGTGGCCCGGGAACTGTGGCCCAAGGTGAAGGTCGTCGACCAGCGCGGCAAGGGCAAGGGGGATGCCCTGATCACCGGTTTCGAGGAGTGCACCGGCGACATCATCGTGATGGTCGACGCGGACGGCTCGGCCGACGGCGGCGAGATCGTCTCCTACGTCTCCGCCCTGGTCTCGGGCGCGGACTTCGCCAAGGGCTCCCGGTTCGCCAACGGCGGCGGCACCGACGACATGACCTTCATCCGCAAGCTCGGCAACCGGGCCCTGTGCGCCGTGGTCAACCGCAAGTTCGGCGCCCGCTACACCGACCTGTGCTACGGGTACAACGCGTTCTGGCGGCACTGCCTGGACAAGATCGAGCTGGACTGCACCGGCTTCGAAGTCGAGACGCTCATGAACATCAGAGTGGTCAAGGCCGGACTGAAGGTGCAGGAGATCCCCAGCCACGAGTACCTGCGCATCCACGGCGCCAGCAATCTGCGTGCCGTGCGGGACGGGTTGCGGGTGCTGAAGGTGATCCTCAAGGAGCGCTCCAACCGGCGCGAGCTGCGCCGCCAGGGCCGCCGGTCACCGATGCTCGACGCGGTGCGGGGAGAGGCGTCTTGAGCGGTCTCGGCATCTCCGTCGTGGTCTGCGTCTACACCGAGGACCGCTGGGAGGACATCCTCGCGGCGGTCTCCTCGGTGCGGGCGCAGTCCCGGCCGGCCCTGGAGACCCTCCTGGTGGTGGACCACAACCCGGCGCTTCTGGAGAGGCTGGCCGAGGAGTACAAGGAGTACCGGGACGGCGGCGAGGTACGGGTGCTCGCCAACGCGGGCCCGCGCGGCCTGTCCGCCGGCCGCAACACGGGCATCGCCGCCTCCCGCGGCGAGATCGTCGCCTTCCTCGACGACGACGCCGTGGCCGAGCGGGACTGGCTGCGGCACTTCGCCGAGGGGTACGCGGACCCGCGGGTCATGGCCGTCGGCGGCCGGACGGTCCCGGTCTGGGCGTCGGGCCGCCGGCCGGCCTGGTTCCCGGAGGAGTTCGACTGGGTGGTGGGCTGCACCTACCGCGGCCTGCCGCCGGGCCGGGTCCGGGTGCGCAACGTGCTCGGCGGCAACGCCTCCTTCCGGCGCACGGCGTTCGACGCCGCGGGCGGCTTCGCCACCGGTATCGGCCGCGACGGCGACAAGCGCCCGCTGGGCTGCGAGGAGACGGAACTGTGCATCCGGCTCACCCGGTCCCGGCCGGACGCGGTCCTCCTGATCGACGACCGGGCGGTCATCCACCACCGGGTGCCCGAGGCGCGCGAGCACTTCCGCTACTTCCGCACCCGCGTCTACGCGGAGGGCCTGTCGAAGGCGCTGGTCGCGCGGAGTGTCGGCGCGCAGAAGGGCCTCGAGTCCGAGCGCCGGTACACCACCCGGGTGCTGCCCGCCGGAGTGGCCCGCGGGCTGCGGGACGCGCTGCTGGCCCGGCCGGGCGGCGCGGGCCGGGCCGGCGCGATCGTCGCCGGGGTGCTCACCGCCGCGGGCGGCTACGCCGTCGGCAGTGTCAGGGCCCGGCGGGGCGGCACAGGGTTCTCGGTGACCTCGGTGACCGGGATCGCGCGCACCCCGCAGGACGGGAGGACCGGGCAGACCCCGCGCAGCGGGGGAACCGGGCAGGACGAGGGGGGACGCACGGCATGAACGGCCGTACCAGCGCACCCGTGCCGGTGCTCATGTACCACGCGGTCGCGCCGGAGCCCAACGAGGCCACCCGCGAACTGTCCGTGACGCCCGAGGCGTTCGCGGAGCAGATGGCCGTGCTCAAGGACCGGGGCTTCCAGCCGGTCACCACGGCCCGGCTGGCCGAGCACTGGCGCGGCACGGGCCTGCCGCCGCTGTCCGCGAACCCCGTCCTGATCACCTTCGACGACGGCTACGAGGGCGTGCACCGCTACGCCCTGCCGACACTGGAGCACTACGGCTTCCCCGCCACGCTGTTCGTCTCCACGGGCTGGATCCGCGGCGCCCACGACACCGGCGGGGGCCTGGACACCATGCTCGACTGGGACCAGGTGCGCGAACTCGCGGCCGGCGGGGTCGAGATCGGCGGGCACAGCCACACCCACCCGCAGCTCGACCAGCTCGACGACGACACCCTGTGGTCGGAGCTGATCCGCTGCAAGGAGATCGTCGCCGGTGAACTGGGCACCGTGCCCGCCTCGTTCGCCTACCCCTACGGCTACTCCAGCCGCCGGGTACGGGCCCGGGTGCGGGCGGCGGGCTTCACCCAGGCCCTCGCCGTCGGCAACGCCCTGGCCCGCCGACGTCAGGGCCCTTACGCGCTGCACCGGCTCACGGTGCGCCGCAGCACGACCACCGAGGAGTTCGAGCGGATCGTCCAGGGCCGCGCGATCACCCGGAACTTCGCCAGGGACCGTGCCCTCACCAAGGGCTACGCCATGGTCCGCAGAGCCCGACAGGTCCGCCGGAAGGCCATCAGCACCCGTGTCTGACACGACCACCACCACCGAGGCATCCGCCACCGGGCCCGAAGCGACCGAGCAGCCGGGGCGCCGTCTGCGGCTGCCCGGACGGGGCCGGTCCCCCGGCGGCAACCCGCTGTTCCGCAACGCCTACGCGCTGATGCTCAACACCGGGATCTCCGCGGTGCTGGGCCTCGGCTACTGGCTGGTCGCGGCCCGCTACTACTCCGACGACGCGGTCGGCCAGGGCTCGGCGGCCATCGCCGCCATGAAGCTCCTCGCCGGGCTGACCGCGGTCACGCTCACCGGGGCCCTGGCCCGCTTCATCCCGATCTCCGGCCGCGCCACCGGGCGTCTCATCGCCCGTACGTACGTGGGAAGTTCACTGATCGTGGCGTGCGCGGCCGGGGTGTTCCTGCTCACCCTCGACATGTGGGGGCCGTCGTACCGCTTCCTGCACGGGCTCGCCCACGGCCTCGGCTTCGTCGTCGCCGTCATGGCGTGGAACCTGCTCACCCTCCAGGACGGGGTGCTGACCGGGCTGCGCAGCGCGCCCTGGGTCCCGGTGGGCAACACCGTGTTCTCGGCGGTGAAGCTGGCCCTGCTGGTGGGGCTCGCCGTCGCGATCCCGACGACCGGCGTCTTCGTCTCCTGGGTCGCGGCGATCGCCTTCTCCATCGTGCCGCTGGGCTGGCTGGTGTTCCGGCGCCTGGTGCCCCGGCACGTACGGGCGACCGAGGACCACGCCAGGCCGCCGACGGCGAAGGAACTCGGACGGTTCCTGGCGGGCGACTACACCGGCTCGCTGTTCTCCCTCGCGGTCGTCTACCTGGTGCCGGTGATCATCGCCGCGCAGGTCAGCTCCGCGGACAACGCGTACTTCTACATCACGACCACCATCGGCGGCACGGTCAACCTGCTCGCCATCAACATGGGTGCCTCGCTGACCGTCGAGGGGTCGCACGACCCGGCCCGGCTGGCCGCCAACACCCGCGCGGCGCTGAAGCGGATGGCCCGCATCATGCTGCCCATCTGCGGGCTGCTGTTCCTGCTGGCCCCGTACATCCTGCACGTCTTCGGCGAGGGCTACGCGCACGCGGCCACCCCGCTGCTGCGCTGGTTCGCCGTCGGCGCGCTGCTTCGGGTCGTGATGGAGACGTACTTCGCGGTGCTGCGCGCCCAGAGCCGTACCGCCGGACTGGCCTGGCTCCAGGGCCTGTTGTGCGCGCTGGTGCTGGGTCTGACGCTGCTGCTGCTCCCCCGGATGGGGCTGACCGGCGCCGGCGTCGCGGAGATCTCCAGCCTCGCCGTGATCGTCGCGATCGCCGCGCCGAAGCTGTACCGGACCGTCAGGGCCGTGCCCGCCGCCGACGTCCCCGACGACGCGGCACCCGACGGGGACCTCGCCGACCTGGGGGCGCGCGAGGTCCCCGCCGATACCGCACCGCACCGGCGGCCCGCCTGGGCAGTGGAGTCCGACACCCTCGCCCTGGGCATCCACGTCGACTTCGACCACGTGGAGCGCCGGCCGGACGTACGGCCCGGACCGGGCACCCCGCCCGCCGGCACCGCCGCGGTGGACCCCGATCGGCCGCCGGCCGGGGCGCACGGTCCGGAGGCGCTGGGGCTCCCGGTGGAGGAGCTGAAGCCGGTCCCACCGTCCTCGCCGGGGCCGACCGAGCGGGAGGTGGACGCCCCGTTCGGGACGGAGGAACGAGCCGTCGTACCGGACGGGCCCAACTCCACCGGCGAGCGGGCCGCAGTACCGGACGGCCCGTACTCCACCGGCGAGCGGGCCGTCGTGCCGGAGGCGCACTTCGCGGCCGGGGGCCTGGACCTCGTGCCGAAGGTGGGGACCTCGCCGCGGGAGGCCGCGGCGGAGGAGGAACTTCCCGCCCGGAGCGGGCCCGACCCGTCCTGGCGGGACCGACTCGCGCCCACCCGGGCCGGCGTCCTGCTCGGTTGTCTGCTGACCACGGCACTGCTGCTGTACTGGGTGCCCGCGCTGCGCCTGGACGACTCCGACCTGGACCGGATGGGCGGCCTCGGCCTCGTCTCGGTGCTGCCGCTGCCGACCCTGGCCGGCGCCGCGCTGCTGATCGGGGTGTTCGCCGCGCTGCTGTGGCTGCGCCGCGAACACCGGGCGCTGCTGCTGGTCACCCTGGTCGCCACCGTCGTCTCCCTGCACGCGCTGCCCGCGGTGATCGAGAGCGAGCCGCGCTTCGCCACCGCCTGGCAGCACCTCGGCTTCATCGACTTCATCGACCGCACCGGATCGGCCGTGCCGGACCTGGACGCCCGGTGGAGCTGGCCCGGGTTCTTCGCGGTGGCCGCCTTCGTCGCCCGCGCGTGCGGTCTGAGCGACTTCACCGAGGTCATCCGCTGGTGGCCGCTGACCGTCCAACTGCTGTACCTGCCCCCCATGTTCCTGCTGACCCGCTCGCTGCGGGCGAGCTGGCGGGCCAGGTGGACCGGCGTATGGATCTTCGTGCTCAGCGGCTGGGTGGGCCAGGACTACTTCTCCCCGCAGGGCTTCACCTATCTGCTGTACCTGGCCTTCGTGGCGATCCTCCTCGTCTGGTTCCGGGCGCCGCGGATGCTGTGGACCAAGGCCCGGCCGGGCGAGGCGGAGGTGGAGCCGGCCGACCGGCGGCAGCGGGCCGTGCTGCTCCTGGTGGTGATCGGCCTGTTCGCCGCCAGCGTCCCGGCCCACCAGCTCACCCCGTTCGTGATGCTGGGCGTGCTGGCCGTGCTCGTCCTGGTCCGCAGATCCGAACTGCGCGGCCTGCCCGTGCTGTTCGCGGTCCTGGCGGCGTTCTGGCTGGGCTTCATGGCCGAGCCGTACTGGTCCGGGCACTTCGACGAGCTGTTCGGCGGGGTCGGCGGGGTCGGCAGCAACGTCTCGACGTCCGTCTCGGGCCGGATCCAGGGCGGCGACTCGACCCACCAACTGGTGCTGTACACGCGCGTGCTGCTGGCCGGCTCCGTGATGGCCTTCGCCTGCTGGGGCTGGTGGCGGCGGCGCGAGCACAAGTACCGCGAGCGGTCGCTGCTGGTGCTCACCTTCGTGCCGTTCCTCGGCTTCGGCATGCAGTCCTACGGCGGCGAGATGGCGCTGCGGGTCTTCATGTTCGCCCTGCCCGGGGCCGCCCTGCTCGCCGCGCTCGCGCTCTTCCCGCGCACCGGCGCCACCGCGGAGGAACGGGACAAGGACCGGGTGAGCCTGGCGCCGCTGGCCGCGCTGATGGCGGGCCTGCTGCTCATGGGCGGCTTCCTGGTCGCCCGGTGGGGCAACGAGACCTTCGAGCGGATCCGGCCCGGCGAGGTCGCGGCCATGGACTACGTGTACGCCCACGACAAACCGACGGTACGGCTGCTGTGGCTGAGCAACGACCCGGCCACCAACGTCACTCCGGCCATGCCGTGGGGCGCGCGGGACATGGAGCGCGTCGACTACGTGCCCACCCTGGCGCCGACCGACCCGGTGCTGGTCTCCGGCCTGGTCAAGTCGCTCAAGGACGCGGGTCCGAACGCGTACCTGATGATCAACCGCAGTCAGGTGACGTATCTGCGGATGGACGTGGGCTACTCGGCCACCTGGGAGTCACGACTCGTGCGCCACCTCGACGACCGGCGGGAGTTGAGGAAGGTCCTCGGCAACGACGACGTGACCCTGTACGAGCTGCGCGAGCAGCCCTCCGGTCCCGTGCCCGAGCCGGATCCGGGGCCGATCGGGCCGAGGGTGACGTGGACGCCGTGGTCGGTGGTCGGCGGAGTCGCGGCGCTGGCGCTGACCGTGATGCTGACGGCGCGGGAGGTCGTCAGGGTCGCGATGCGGCCCAGTGTGCGCCGGCTGCGGTGGCTCCAGGGCAGCTTCTGGTTCTCGCTGCCGCTGCTGGCGGTGCTGTTCGCCTCGCTGGTGCAGCGGTTCCTGACCATGGGTGGCGGCTGAGCGGACGGCGGGTGGAGCGGCTCCGGCGGGCTACCGCTGGAGCCACTTCACCTCGTACGCCTTCATGTCGAAGCGCCTGCCGTCGATCTGCGCGCTGATGGTGCGGTTCAGGGTGTTGACCACCAGGACCGTCCGGTCGTCGGCCAGCACGCGCACGTTGGGCACGTCGTCCGGGGCGACGGACACCGTCCGGTACCCGGTTCCCGGCGGGAACGCCCGGTTGAAGCGGGAGACCAGGTCGTGCATGGGCAGCTCCCGGCCGCCGCCGGAGGAGTCGGTCGGGGTCCACAGGCAGCCGGGGCAGTCGCCCGTGCGGTTCTCCGGGTTCCAGTAGAAGCCGGTGGAGGCGCCGCCCTTGGCCATGGCGATCAGGCCGGCGGCCTGGACTGCGACGCGGTGCGGTTCGGACCAGTCCTTGCGGTCGTCGTTGCGGTCGGCGGGCTCGACGTAGTACTCGGCCCACCACAGCGGCAGGCCGCCCGTCTGCCGCCGCACCCACCGGCCGACGTCCTTCAGCTTGTCGGTGGCGCGGAACTCGTCGGGCAGCAGGTCGTCGTCCTTGGTGTAGCTGGAGCCGTCCACGACGACGAAGTCGGCGCCCGCCTTGTGCTGGTTCCAGTAGGCGAAGGCGTCCAGGACCCGCTGGTCCAAGGCTCCCCAGGGGCCCCGCAGGACGGTGGAGGCGTCCTGCTTCTGGCGTGGGTCGACGCTGTCCATGACCAGGTACGGCCCCCCCACCATGATCTTGGGGTCGACCTGCTTGAGCGCCTTGTGAACCAGGTTGTAGAGCTCGGTGTAGCCCTCGTAGTCCCAGCGGCCCTCGGCGTTGTTCCAGAAGCCCTTGAACTCGTTCCAGACGATGAAGTGGCGCACGTCCGGATAGCGTTTGGCGACGGTCGCGGCGAGTGCTGCGTAGTCCTTGTAGTGGTCGCGGGTCGGCGCGGTCTCCAGGGCGTCCTGGCTCCAGTCGGTGCTGTCCACGCCGGCCCGGCCGCCCTTCATCCAGTCGGGCGCGCAGCACAGCGTGATCACCGGAGTGCCGCCCGAGGCGCGGACGAAGTCGATCCGCCGGTCCAGCGCCTCGAAGTCGTAACTCCCCTTGACCGGCTCGGGGTTGTCGGCGCCCCAGCCCATGATCGCCTGGTTCTGCGGCAGGCCGCCGTCCTTCGACAGCAGCGCCCCGACCCGGCCGGTCGCGGCAGCGCTGCCCTCGTCGGCGCTGAACTGGGTGTGGGTGAAGCCCCAGCCGACGTCCGGCTCGTCCGCGTTCCGCGGGGTCGCCGGTGTCCCGTGCACCTTGTCGCCGTGGCGTGTGGTGCCCTCGGTGTTCGCGCCGCCGGGCAGCGTGCTCAGCAGGGCCACGACCAGGGCCACCGCCGTCACTCCCACGCCGAGCAGCGCGGGAAGCCGCCACCGCCCCGCCTCCGGATTCCCCCCATGACGTCTCATCAAGGACAACAGTAAGGGCGGAAATCATCCGCGGGACAGGGTTCCGGCAGGCTCGGCCCACGACGGGCTCCGTCCGGGCGCCGGCACGGGACGCGCGGGGGAAACCGGGTGCGCACGGCGCCCGCGTGACAGATCATGGCGGCATGTCCGCGAACCCACACGACGCTCTGCCGATCCGGCTCACCGTCGACGACTCCGACTCGCCGTCCGACGTCGTCGACGCGCTGTTCCTCGGCCGCTTCGCGACGGGCGAGCAGCCGTACTCGCACGCGGCGAACATCGACCGCGTGCGCCCCGGCGCCACCCTGCTGCCCCAGGACGCCCGGGTGCTGCGCGCGGCCCGCGACGACGACCGCAGCGCGACCCTCGCCGAGGGCGAGGGCTGGACGCTGCTGGTCTCCCGGTGGAACCGGGGCGCCGACGTCACGGTCACCGCGACCAGCGCCGAACTGGCCACGAAGGTCCTGGAGCAGGCGACGGACGGCGCCGCGGACGAACCGGAGCCGCAGCCGGAGAACGTGACGATGGGCTTCTGGTACGTCTCGCCCCGGCGCGGCCCGCACCGCACCACCCGGCAGATCGCGGCGGGCACCTGGGACGAGCTCCGGCCGAACTACACCGGCCCGGTCGCGAACGCCATGGACCGGCTGATGAAGACGACCCCCGAGGACATCGCGGGCCGGCTGCTCCTGCTGCACGGCCCGCCGGGCACGGGCAAGACCTCGGCGCTGCGGACCCTGGCCCGGTCCTGGCGCGACTGGTGCCAGGTGGACTGCGTGCTGGACCCGGAGCGGCTGTTCAGCGACGTCGGCTACCTCATGGACATCGCCATCGGCGAGGAGGACGCGGCGGGCAAGGGGCGCTGGCGGCTGCTCCTGCTGGAGGACTGCGACGAGCTGATCCGCGGCGAGGCCAAGCACACCGCGGGCCAGGCGCTGTCCCGGCTGCTGAACCTCACCGACGGTCTGCTCGGCCAGGGGCGCAACGTGCTGGTCGGGGTGACGACCAACGAGGACCTGGAGCGCCTGCACCCGGCCGTGGTCCGCCCGGGCCGGTGCCTGGCCCGTATCGAGGTGGGCCGGCTGACCCGCCGGGAGGCGGTGGACTGGCTTGGCACCGAGGAAGGGGTGAGCCGCGACGGGGCGACCCTCGCCGAGCTGTACGCGCTGCGGCGGGGCACGTCGCCGACGGCGCTGCCGGAGCCGCGCGAGGGGGCCGACGCGGGTCTGTACCTGTGACGGGTCCCCGTGCGGGAACCGGTGCTTTGATGGGCGTATGACCCTGTTCGTCGGGACGTCGGGCTGGCAGTACAAGGACTGGCGGGGCGTGCTGTACCCGCAAGGGTGCCCCACGCGGCTGTGGCTGGAGGAGTACGCCGCCGCGTTCGCCACCCTGGAGGTCAACAACGCCTTCTACCGGCTGCCCGCGCGGGAGACCTTCGAGGCCTGGCGGGAGCGGGTTCCGGCGGACTTCGTGGTCGCGGTGAAGGCGAGCCGGTACCTCACCCACATCAAGCGGCTGAAGGACCCCGAGGAGCCGGTGCACCGCCTGATGACGCACGCGGCGGGTCTCGGCGACCGGCTGGGCCCGGTACTGCTCCAGCTCCCGCCGACCCTGCGCGCGGATCCGGAACTGCTGGACACCTGCCTGGCGTGCTTCCCGTCCGGCACCCGGGTCGCGGTCGAGCCGCGCCACGAGTCGTGGTGGACGCCACGGGTGCGCGAGGTCCTCCGGGCCCGGGACGCCGCCCTGTGCTGGGCCGACGCCTACGCCCGCCCGGTCACGCCGCTGTGGCGGACGGCCGGCTGGGGGTACGTCCGCTTCCACGTGGGCCGCGCCCGGGCCTGGCCGCACTACGGCCGGCGGTCGCTGGAGACCTGGGTCGACCGGATCGCCACGACCTGGCCGGGCGAGCGGGACGTGTACGCCTACTTCAACAACGACCCGACGGGGGCGGCGGTCCAGGACGCGGTGGTGTTCGCCCGGGCGGCCAGGAGCGCGGGCCGGGCGGTGACCCGCACTCCGGCGCTCACGGGTGACCGGCAGAAGGTCCCGCCGGGCCGGTGACCAGGAGCGCGGGCCGGGCGGTGACCCGCACTCCGGCGCTCACGGGTGACCGGCAGAAGGTCCCGCCGGGCCGGTGACCAGGAGCGCGGGCCTGGCGGTGACCCGCACTCCGGCGCTCACGGGTGACCGGCAGAAGGTCCCGCCGGGCCGGTGACTTCGCGGGGCCGCCGCTCCCCTACCGCCCCTCGTAGGCCGCCCGCAGGGCGTCCCGCACGGCGGCGAGCGCGTCGTCCTCGGTGAGACCGAGCCGTCGCACCCGCTCGGCGTACGCCTGGGCGGCGGCCGCGGCCTCCCGCGCCGCCGCCGAGTCCGCGGCGGCGACGAACGTGCCGTTGCGCCCGCGCGTCTCGATCACGCCGTCGGCCTCCAGCGCCCGGTAGGCCTTGGCGACCGTGTTCGCCGCGAGCCCGAGCGACTCGGCCAGCCCGCGCACCGTGGGCAGCCGGTACCCCACCGGCAGCGCCCCCGACCGCGCCTGCTCGGAGATCTGCGCCCGCACCTGCTCGTAGGGAGGTGCGCCGTCCTCGATGTGGATCTTCAAGGTCACGGAGTGATTGTCCCGCACCCGCACGCGTACGGCCCAGCGGAAAATGGGAGGCACCCCGCCCGGTCTCCGCCGTAGCGTGCCCCTCCATGACCGTGATCATCCGTGACCTCCGTCCCGACGCGCGGGCCGACCTCGAGGGCTTCGCCCGCGTCCGGCACCTCGCGCTGCCGTTCATACTCTTCACGCCCGACTCGCTCGTCCACGACCTCACCCATCTGCATCCCGACGCCCACTACCGGCCGCTGGTCGCCGTGGCGGACGGCGAGGTGATCGGCACCGCGCAGGTGCACCTGTCCCACGAGAGCACCGAACCCGGCCAGGGCAACATCAACGTGTACGTGCATCCCGAGCACACCCGCCGCGGCGCCGCCACGCTCCTCGTACGGGCCGCCGAGGAACATCTGGCCGCGCACGGGGCGACCAGGCTGTACTCCTGGGTCCTGGACGAGCCGGGCAACCGCGCCTTCGCCGAGCGGCACGGCTACCGCGCGAGCCGGAGCGCGCACTTCCTCCGCCTGGACCTGGCGAACGGCACGCTCCCACCGCTCCAGGACCCGCCCCCGGGCGTGGAGCTGCGCCGGGGCTCGGACTACGCCGACGACCCGCGCCCCCTGTTCGAGCTGGACGCGGAGACGGCGGCGGACGAACCCGGCGACGTGGACTACGAGTTCACCGACTACGCGGCCTGGCTGGCCGAGACCTGGCGGCACCCGCTGTTCAACCCCGAGCTGACCTCGGTGGCGGTCGTCGACGGCCGTCCCGCGGCCTTCACTGCGGCCCGCACGGACGGCGGTACCCGGTACTCCACCGCCATGACGGGCACCGCCCGCGCCTTCCGCGGCCGGGGTCTGGCCAAGCTCGCCAAGAACGACTCGCTGCACCGCGCCCGGGCCGCCGGGTACACGGAGGCGTTCACGGGCAATGACACCGGCAACGCGCCGATGATCGCGATCAACGAGTGGTTCGGGTACGCGGTCTGCGGGACGGAGGTGCGCCATGTCCGCGAACTCGGCTGAGGCCGGCGGCCGGCCGCCGGCGCCGACGGAGGTGGACGTCGTCCTCGTCAAGGGCGGCCGCACCAAGATCCGCTACCGGGGCGCGCTCGTGTCCGACGACGGCACGCGCCTCACCGTCCGGGCCGCGTGGGCGGGCGAAGGGGTCCGCGACTTCGGCTTCGTGCGCTTCGAACCGGGCGACGTCTTCACCGAGCACTACTGGCGGGACCGCTGGTACTCGGTGAAGGAGGTCCGCGAGGCCGGAGGCGCGCTGAAGGGCTGGTACTGCGACGTCACCCGCCCCGCCACCCGCTCCGGCACGGACCTCGTCGTGGAGGACCTCGACCTGGACCTGTGGCGCTCCGCCGACGGCACGGACGTACGGCGCCTGGACGAGGACGAGTTCGCGGCGAGCGGCCTGGCGCGCACCGACCCCGGGGCGGCGGCCGCCGCCCTGGCCGCCCTCGACGAACTGGAGGGACTGGCCCGCGAGGGCGGCTTCGAGGCGCTGCTGTCCTGATTCCCGCACCGGCTCGCGCGGCTCAGTTCGAGGCCACCACCGCGTACCGCTCGTCGTCCACCTCCCGGCCCCACAGCCGCGCGTCCGCCGACAGTGGCTCCAGGTGGATGTGGGAGGCGAGTGGCCGCAGAAGCATGGTCAGCCGGTCCGGGGGTATGCCGACGGGGGTGAGCGTGCCCCAGACACCCTCGATCAGGACGAGCCGGCCGTCCGGCCGCAGCAGCCCCTGCCAGTGCCGCAGCGCGCGGGCGGGGTCGGGCAGTGTCCACAGGACATGCCGGACCAGGACGGCGTCGAAGCGCTGCCCGCCCACCGGCGGGTTCGCCGCGTCACCGGCCAGGAACACCGCGTCGTGGCCGGCGAGCTTCGCCCGGGCCCGCTCCACCATCGCCGGGGACAGGTCGACGCCGGTCACCCGGTGCCCGTGCTCGGCCGCGAGGAGCGACAGGCTGCCGGTGCCGCAGCCGAGGTCGAGGATCTCGGCGGGGTGTCCGGGCAGCCAGCCGCGCAGCCGTTCGGCCCAGGCGGCGCGCACCCCCGGGTCGCGCAGCCCGTGATCCGGCTCCTCGTCGAAGACGGCGGCCTGGGCATCCCAGTCCACCCCGCCCCGGACCGCCCCGTCACCGTCGGTCGTCGTATGCGCACTCATGCACCCCAGAGTGACACCCGCCACTGACAACCGAATCGTGACAGCCGCCACAGACAGACCCGCACCGATAAGCGACTCTCGCCCGAAAGGTCCTACCTCCGTACGAAGACGGACCCGGTAGGCCTCGAAGGAGGCAGCCATGCGCCGAGTGACAGTGCAGAAGCCCCTGAGGAAGACGGACACCCGCCGCGTCCGCGAGGAAGCCGACGAGCGTCCCGCCGGGCGGCCCGAGGTCCGCAAGGACATCGCGCGCACGTGGTGGCCGGACACATGACCGGCGGCCGGGCGATGAGACGTCAGACCAGCCGCTTGCGGTAGTGGACGCGGTCGTAGGGCCCGTCCACACGGCGCTCGACGACCTCGTAGCCGAACCGCGGATAGATCCGCTGGTTCTCCCACATCAGCGCGTTCGTGTAGAGCCTGACCTCGGGCAGGCCCAGTGCACGCGCGCGCGTGTCCACGAACTCCAGCAGCCGCCGTCCCACCCCCGCGCCGTGCGCGTCGGGGTGGACGGCGATGCTGTCGAGGAAGAGATGGTCCGCGCGCGCCTCGATCACGACGAGCCCGGTCACCGGGCCCCCTTCGGGCTCACGGACGACGAACACCTTCCCCGCCGCCACGTCCGCCGCGTGGTCCGCCTCCATGGGCGCCGGGACGACTCCGATGCGCTCGATGTAAGGGCGGTAGGCCGCGTCGGTCACCGCCTTCACGGCCGGTACGTCGGCGGCGGACGCCGCCCTGATCCCCTCGTCCGCCATGTCCTGCGCGCCCCCTGTCCGGTCCCTGCCCGATGCCCCACCTGAGCGCAGCCTCAGCACTCCCTTAACGCGAGCATAAGGATCTCCCCGCACCGCCTCCAGCCGGCGTTTTCGCGGTGCGTTGCGGCTAGCTTCTGATCACCCCCACGGGATCCGTCCCGCCCCACGGGATCCGTCCCTCTCACGGGATCCGTCCCGCCGTGTCAGAACAACCGGCCCGAGGAGTTCCCCCGATGCCCGCACGCCGTACGGCCGCCGCTTCCGCCGTCCTCGGCCTGGCCCCGCTGGCCCTGACCGCGCTCGCCGCGGCGCCCGCGGCCGCGCACGGGTCCATGGGGGACCCGGTCAGCCGGGTGGCCCAGTGCTACGCGGAGGGGCCGGAGAGCCCGAAGTCGGCGGCCTGCAAGGCGGTCGGCGCGGCCGGCGGCACCCAGGCGCTGTACGACTGGAACGGCATACGGATCGGCGACGCGGGCGGCCGCCACCGGGAGCTGATCCCGGACGGCAGGCTGTGCAGCGCCGGCAACGAGGAGTTCAAGGGCCTGGACCTGCCCCGCGCGGACTGGCCCGCGACGGGCGTGCACGGCGGCGCGTACACCTTCAGGTACCGCGTGACCGCCCCGCACAAGGGCACCTTCACGGTCTACCTCACCAAGCCCGGCTACGACCCGGCCAAGTCGCCGGCCTGGGACGACCTCGATCTGGCGCATCCCGTGGCCACGGCCACCGACCCGGTCGCCGCGGACGGCTTCTACACCTTCTCCGGCACGCTGCCCGAACGCTCGGGCAGGCATCTGCTGTACGCGGTGTGGCAGCGCTCGGACAGCCCGGAGGCGTTCTACTCCTGCTCGGACGTCACCTTCGGCGGCGGGAGCGGTGGCGGCGCGTCCGGCGGCTCCGCCCCGGCGCCGGCCGCCTCCGCGCCCACCGAGCGGCAGATCGAGGACGGTGCCGGCAGGTCGTCGGTCGAGCACCACGGCCACGGGGACGACGACGTCCGGACCACGAAGGACCCGGTGGCGCCCGCGTCGGCGGACCCGGCCGCGAGCCCGGCGTCGCATCCGGCGTCGGACCCGGCCGTGCGGTCGGCAGAGGACACAGCCGCGGCGGACCACGCCGCGCGGGCCCCCGCCGACGAGCCGAACCGGCCGCGGGCCGCCGGCAGTCCGGTGAACCTGGCCGAGACCGGCGGCGACGACCGCACCCCGTACCTCGCGGTCGGCGGCGCGGCCGCCCTGGCGCTCGGCTCGGCGGCCCTGTTCGCCTCGGTCCGCCGGCGCGCCGCGGCCGGCGGCGGGCGAGGCCGCTGACGCGGCCCGTTGAACGCGGGGCCTGTCCGGCGGCTCAGGCCGGGCAGGCCCCGAGCCACGTCAGCTGAAGACCGACGCGCAGGTGGTGGCGGTGGCGTGGGCCGGGTCGAGCGCGTTGGCCACCTCGTGGAAGGCGATGCGGTCGATCGTGCCGATCGTCACGTGCTCGGACAGGTCGACCGCGCACAGGTCCTGCAGCAGGACGTTGCGTACGTCGGGGCCGGTCAGGTACTGGCTGCGCCACGGCGTGGCCACCTCGTCGTACTTGGTGACGATGACCGTGTAGCGCACGCCGGGCACGGTGTCGCCGCCCTCGTTGAGCTTGGCGAGGAAGGCGGACCCGGCGATCTGGTCGGCGAGGCCGGGGGTGGCGGTCTTGAGCAGGTCGCTCGCGCCCGGGAAGTAGGGCAGGAGGTTGGTGAGGCCGCTGAGGGTGGTCCCGTGGTTGTCGGGAGCGATGCCGACGAGGGCGTTCACCTTGGCGGCTCCGCCGAGGAACTTCAGGTAGTAGCGGGGCATCATCCCGCCCTGAGAGTGGCCGACGAGGTCGGCCCTGGCGGCGCCGGTCGCGGCGAGCACCTTGTCGACGAAGGCGGACAACTGCTCGGCCGACTTGTCGATGGGGCCGAGGCCGTAGAAGAGCGGAACGCCCGGCAACTGGCCGTAGTCCAGGGAGAAGACGCAGTACCCGCGGTCCTTCAAGTACGGCGCGAGGGACAGCCAGTTGTCGATGGAGTTGCCGAAGGTGCCGTGGACGAGGACGACGGGGCGAGGGTGGGCGGCGGAGGGCTTGCAGCCGTAGTCGTTCCACCCCCTGCTGGGAGCACTGGCGGCGTGAGCGGTGGCGGCGGGGGCGGTGGCGAGGGCGGCGGCCAGCAGCAGGGCGGCGAGTGGTCTGAGGGCGCGCTTGAAGGGCAGCATCGGGTGATCTCCTTGCGGCTCAAGGGAGGTGCGACGGCGCTACGCCCTGTGATCCGGATCACGGGATGCTGTTCACTCGTCAAGTTACGGACGAGTAGTAAAACTGTGAAGTTACGCGTCAGTAAAAACTTCGGGCGACATCCGGCTACGACCGAAGGTCGTGATGTAACGCCCCTGACGAACCGTCACCAAGTGGGCCGAATTGGGCCCTGCGTCGCGAGGCGCGTCAACTGCCCCCACAGCGCGCGCACTTCACCCTCGCCGATCGCCTCGCCCCACACCCGCACGGCGTCGGCGGCCGACTCCTCCGCCGCGCGGGTGCAGGCCCGGCCGCGCTCGGTCAGCACGATCAGACGGGCCCGCGCGTCCTCGGGATGCGGCAGGCGCTCCGCGTATCCCTTGCGCACGATCTCGTCGACGAGCTGACTGGCGGCCTGCTTGGTGACCCCCAGATGGGCGGCCAGCTCGGTGACCGTCGCACCGTCCGGGGCCAGCCGCGCGAACGCGAAGCCGTGCGCCGGCCGGAGCCCCTCGAAGCCGCGGGCGACGACGCCGTCGTGGATGCGCTGAGTCAGCTCGCCGGCGACGGCCAGCAGGGCGGCGGACAGGGCCATGGCTTCGGAGTTCTGCACGGAGGCATTGAAACACCCTTGACGAAATGGTCAAGCGACTTGACCATAGCTCTCATCCGCTTGGTCAAGCAGCTTGACCATTGACTCCGAGGAGGCACCCATGCCCGTCGTCCGCCCGTCCGACGCCGTGACGCACGAGATCCACGGCGCCCGCTTCGTCTCGTACGCCACCCCGCAGACCGGGTCCAGGCAGCTGTGCGCCTGGCGCGGCGAGATCCCCGCCGGCACCAGGGCCCCGGCCCACACCGTCACCCACGAGGAGATCCTCCACCTGCTCGACGGCGAACTCCTGATCACGCTCGACGACCGCACCGAGCGCGTCGCCGCGGGCGACACGGTGATCATCAACGCCGGTACGACGCTCACCGTGGAGAACCCCGCGGACCGCACCGCGGTCTCCTGGGTCACCACGTCCCTCGGCCTTCAGGCCCGCCTGGCGGACGGCACGGTGCTCACTCCGCCGTGGGCCAACTGACCGCGAGCCGAAGGGAGTCACGCGGCCAGCGTGCCCGGCATCACCGCCCGCGGGCCGAACCGGGCTCGCGCGCGGTCCGCGGCCTCCTCGATACGGCGGACCTTCTCGTCGACGGGGTCGAAGGTGAGCTGGTGGGAGGCGTGTTCGGCGGGCCCGAGGCCCTCGGCGCGCAGGGCGAGCGCGCGGACCCGGGCGCGCTGGAGCCCCAGGGCCTCGTACAGGGCGTACGCGACTCCGGTCAACGCGGCCGAGTGCGCGGTCGGTTCGGCCAGCGTGCGGCTGCGGGTGGTGCCGGAGCGATCGGCGTAGCGCACGGTGAGCGTCAGGGTGCGGCAGACCTTGCCCAGGGCGCGCAGCCGGGAGCCCAATTCCCCGGCGGCCGACAGCAGCGCCCTGCGGTGCCGGTCGGGGTCCAGTTCGTCCCGGTCGAAGGGGCGTTCCGCCGCGAGCGACCTGGAGATGGCGTTCGGTACGACCCGGCTCCGGTCGACGCCGTTCGCCTTCTCATGGAGTTCGCGGCCGGACTTGGCGCCGACCAGGCGCTGGAGGGTCGGCAGGGGCGCGGCGGCGACCCGGCCCAGGGTGTCGAGGCCGTACTCGTCCAGGGTGCGGGCCGTCGCCGCGCCGACGCCGGGCAGCGCGGTGACGGGCCGCTCGGCCAGGAACCCCGCCACGGCGTCCGGTTCGCCGGGCACCGCGCACGTGAGTCCGGGCCGGGCGTCGCGCAGGGCCATGCGGGCCAGCATCGGGCCCGGCCCGGCGCCGATCACGCAGTCCACGCCGTGCAGCGCCAGGGCGCGGACCCGGATCACCGACGCCAGCTCGACCGCGTCGCGCCCGAAGTACCGTTCGGCGCCCCGCAGATCGGCCAGCGCCCCGTCCGGCGGCAGCGCCTCGACGACCGGGGTGAACTCCTCGAGGAGCCCGAGCAGCCCCGGCAGGGCGGCCTCGTACATCGGCGGCAGCTGGAAACGTACGCAGAGAACCGTCATCCCGCACTCCCTGGACTCTGGTGCCACAACTTCCTTCCGCCCGGCGGGCCTTCGCCCGCGGGACGCAGATCGGCCCAGGGGTGCATCTCGTACCCCGTGGACATGCGGATCGTCCGGCCGTGCACGGGGGCGCCGTCGGCGGGCTCCTCCGGTGCCGGTTCGGCCAGGCGCGCCGCCACTTCGCCGAGTCCGCCCTCGGCGCGCAGTTCGGCGAGTTCGGCCAGGTTCCAGGCGGCGGCGCCCACCACGCTGAGGCTGCGCGGACCGCGCCGCTGCACCACACCACGCACCAGCAGCAGCCAGGAGTGGAAGACGGTGTGCGCGCAGGCGTCGTGGGAGTCGTCGAAGAAGGCGAGGTCGACCAGGCCGGTGCCGTCGTCCAGCGTGGTGAAGATGACCCGTTTGCCGGACCGGACCGGCGGGGTCTGGGTGGCCGCCTTGGCGCCCGCGACCAGTACCGTCTCGCCGTGCCGGGCCTCGCGCAGCCGGCGCGCCGGGACCACGCCCAGTTCGTCGAGGAACTCCCGGTGGTCGTCCATCAGGTTCCGCGAGACGTCCATGGACAGCACGCCCAGCTCGGCGCTGAGCCGTTCGGCGTCGGACAGGCCGGGGAGCCCGGCCGCGGCCGTCTGCCTCCCGCCGGCCAGCGGCAGTTGGCCGCCGCCCGCGCCGCGGGCGCCGCGGTGCAGCTCGGTCAGGTACAGTTGCAGATCGCGCCGGTTGGCGCCGAACGCGTCCAGCGCGCCCACCTGGGCGAGCCGGGCGGCGACCGGGCGGCTGGGCCGGGCCCGTTCCCAGAAGTCGAGCAGCGAGGCGTAGGGCTGTCCGTCCGCGATCCGCGCCGCCTCGGCCTCGCTGATGCCGTACACGTCGGAGAGGGCCAGCCGAAGTCCCCACATACCGGAAGAACCAGACTTTGACTCAGACACCAGTTCGATACGGTGGGCGACTCCCGACCTGTTCACGTCCAGCGGCAGGATCGGCACCCCGCGCCGCCGCGCGTCCGCCAGCAGCAGCCGCTTCGGGTACATCCCGGGGTCGTGCGTGAGCAGCCCGGCGTAGAAGGCGGCCGGGTGATGGGCCTTCAGCCACGCCGACTGGTACGTCGGCACGGCGAAGGCGACCGCGTGCGCCTTGCAGAAGCCGTAGGAGCCGAACGCCTCGACGACCTCCCAGGTGCGGTGAATCGTTTCCGCGTCGTATCCCTTCGCCGCCGCGTGCTGCGCGAACCACACCTTGATCCGCCCCTGCGACTCCGGGTCGGACAGCCCGCGCCGCACCCGGTCCGCCTCGTCACGGCCGCAGCCGGTCATGAGGTGCAGGATGTGAATGATCTGCTCGTGGAAGACGACGACCCCGTACGTCTCCTCCAGCGGTTCCCGGAGATCGGGGTGCGGATAGCGCACCGGCGCCCGCCCGTGCCGGGCCTCGATGAACGGCCGCACCATGTCGGCGGCGACCGGACCGGGCCGGAACAGGGAGATGTCGACGACCAGGTCGTGGAACGTGGCCGGCTGGAGGCGCCCGACCAGGTCGCGCTGGCCCGGGGACTCGATCTGGAAGCAGCCGAGGGTCTCGGCGGAGCGGATGAGCCGGTACGTCGCCGGGTCGCCGTCCGGCAGGGAGTCCAGGTCGATCCGCTCCCCCGTGGTCCGCTCCACCTCCGCGACCGCGTGCGCCATCGCCGACTGCATCCGCACGCCCAGCACGTCCAGCTTGAGCAGCCCGAGGTCCTCCACGTCGTCCTTGTCGAACTGGGACATGGGGAAGCCCTCACCGCTGGTGGGCACGATCGGTGTGCGGGACGGCAGGGAGGCGTCGGAGAGCAGGACCCCGCAGGGGTGCATGGCGACCCCGCGTGGAAGGGCGTCCAGGGCCTCGACCAGCTCCCACAGCCTGCCGTACCTGTCCCGCTCCCCCGCCAGCGCCCTGAGTTCGGGCAGTTCGTCGAGTGCCGCGCGGGCGTCGCGGGCGCGGATGTGCGGGAAGGACTTGGCGATGCGGTCGATGTCGGCGGGGTCCATGGACAGGGCCGCCCCGACATCGCGGATGGCGTGCCGTACGCGGTACGTCTCCGGCATGGCGACGGTCGCGACCCGCTCGGTGCCGAACCGGCCGATGATCTCGCGGTAGACCTCCAGTCGGCGTGCGGACTCCACGTCGATGTCGATGTCGGGCAGGGCCGTGCGCCGCTTGGACAGGAAGCGCTCCATCAGCAGCCCGTGCTCGACCGGGTCGGCGTGGGCGATGCCGAGGAGGTGGTTGACGAGGGAGCCGGCGCCGGAGCCGCGGGCGGCGACCCGGATGCCCATCCTCCGTACGTCGTCGACGACTTGGGCGACGGTGAGGAAGTAGGTGGCGAAGCCGTGGTGGGCGATGATGTCCAGCTCCCGGTGCATCCGCTCCCAGTAGTCCCGGCGGCCGGCGTAGCCGCGCAGCACCATGCCCGCCGCCGCCCGGGAGGCGAGTACGCGCTGGGCGGTGCGGCGGCCGGCGCCGACGAGGTGCGGCTCGGGGAAGTGGACGGTGCCCAGGCCGAGGTCGTCCTCGGGGTCGACCAGGCACTCGGCGGCCGTCGTGAGGGTCTGCTCCAGCAGGCGGTGGGCGGCCTCGGTGCGGAAGCCGGCGGCCTCCACGATCCGCTCGGCCGCGCGCAGCATGGCGTCCGGCTCCTTCAGCCAGGCCTCGCCGGAGTCCAGTTCCTTGGCCGGGTCGATGGGGACGAGCCGGCGGGCGGCGTCCAGCACGTCGGCGACCGGGCCCTGCCCCGGGTCGGCGTACCGGACGGCGTTGCTGAGCACGGGCCGGATCCGCTGCTCGGCGGCGAAGCCGACGGTGCGGGCGGCCAGGCGCAGCGATCCGGGTCCGGTGCCCGTGCGGCCGTGCCAGACCGCCTCCAGGCGCAGGGCGTCGCCGTAGGTCTCACGCCAGGGCACGAGGAGTCCGGCGGCCCGGTCGGGGCGGCCGGCGGCGAGGGCGCGGCCGACGTCGGAGTCGGGCCCGAGCAGAACGGTCAGGCCGTCCGCGTGGTTGCCGGGCCAGGGCAGCAGCGGGGCGCCCGGAGACGGGGGTCCCCCCCGTTCGCGCGCAGCCGTGAGCCCGGAGTGGGCGGCGGTGACCAGGCGGCACAGATCGGCCCAGCCGCGGGCGCCGGCGCGGGCGAGGAAGGTGGCGCGGGGAGCCGACTCGTCGACGAAGGCGCCTCCGCGCACCGGGGTACGGCGCCGGTCCCGCCGTACGGGCTCCGCGGTCTCCACCGCCAGCTCCACACCGAACAGCGGGCGGACGCCCGCCGCGGCGCAGGCCTTGGCGAAGCGGACCGAGCCGGCCAGGGTGTCGCGGTCGGTGAGCGCGAGCGCGTCCATGCCCCGTTCCGCGGCGCGTTCGGCCAGCCGCTCCGGGTGCGAGGCGCCGTAGCGCAGGGAGAACCCGGAGGCGGTGTGCAGATGCGTGAAGTCCGGCATCCGCACCTCCCGCACTCGTGAGCCGTGACCGCCCTCGAACATCAGTTCCCATCTCTCTCACCCCCACCATAAACCAATTTCCGAACGTCTGTGCGACATCCGTTCGAGCGTGTCCCACCTGCGCAAACGCCCGGGCGCCCGGAGCGTGAGGGACGTGACGGCCATGCGAAAGCCCCGCCCTCGTGAGGGCGGGGCTTTCACCGGCTGTGTGGAGGCCGGGGCCGGGATCAGCCGATCTGGGCGCCGGTCGCCGAGAGGGCCTCGGTGACCGGCTGGAAGAAGGTCACACCGCCCGAGGTGCAGTCGCCGCTGCCACCGGAGGTGAGGCCGATCGCGGTGTCGCCGTCGAACAGGGAGCCGCCGCTGTCACCGGGCTCGGCGCACACATCGGTCTGGATCAGGCCGCTGACCGTGCCCTCGGAGTAGTTCACGGTGGCGTTCAGACCGGTGACCGTGCCGCTGTGCACCTGGGTCGTCGAGCCGCTGCGGGTCACCTTCTCGCCGACGGTCGCCTCGCCCGCCCCGGTGATCGCCTGCGTCGAGCCGTTGTACAGGTTCACCGCGCTCGGATGGTCCACGCTCGCGGTGTACCGGACCAGACCGAAGTCGTCGCCCGGGAAGCTGGACCGCTCGTTCCGGCCGATCACCGTGCCGCCGGCCGACCAGGTGGAGATCGCCTCCGTGCAGTGGCCCGCGGTGAGGAAGTACGGCTGGCCGTCCTTGACCACGTTGAAGCCGAGCGAGCAGCGGCCGCCGGAGCCGGTGATCGCGTCACCGCCCGCGACGAAGGGCTTGAACTCCCCCTTCGATCGCCTGAGTTCGGCCTTGGTGCCGAGCCCGTCGACGACCTGGCTCAGCGTGGTCCACTCGGCCCCGGAGACCGTGCTGTCGGCGGTGACGACGACCTTGTTGGTCACGGGGTCCGTCGCCCACGAGGTGCCGGGGATGGCCGCGTCCTTCTCCAGCGTGGTGCGGGCGCCGGTCAGTTCGGCGAGGGAGTTCCGTACGACTCTGGCCTTGGCGCCCGCCTGCTCGACGGTCTCGGCGGTGCTCGCGTCGAGCACGTTCACCACGAGGCTCTTCGTCGTGGCGTCGTAGTACGTGCCCGCGGCGTCGGAGCCGAGGTCCCGCACGAGCGTCGAGGCGAGCTTTCCGGCCGCCACGGACGAAAGGGTCCGGAGCTCGGGGGCCTTCGCGGGTTCACTGGCGTTCGCACTCTGGAAGGTGACTCCCGCGACGAGCAGGGCGGCGATGCCCGCACCCGCCACGGCCGCACGGCGTCCGGGTATGCGTCGGTGCTTCAACTGACGTCCTCCTGTGGGGGGATCGGCCCGTCAGGTAGTGGGGACCCGACGAGCCGGAAGGCGGTTGAACGGCGCCCACTATTCCGATGCCCCCAGGGAGCACACAAGGTCGAGTTCTGGACGCGTGTACGTCAACTGACGTAAGCCCCCTGCGTATCGGCCTGCCCCCCGAGGTCGCCGCAGGAGCGTTCACGCAACATTCACAGCGCAAACACCGCGTGCGGACGACCGGCCCACATTCCGTGAGGTCTAGCCCTGGCTCGAATTCGGCCCCTCGGGGGCGGGATCCACCCGGGGTGCGGGCGCCGGGGCCGCCGCGGGCAGTTGATGCTGGGCCTTCTCCAGGAACCGCAGCAGCTCGACCGGGAAGGGCAGGACCAGGGTGGAGTTCTTCTCGGCGGCGACCGCCGTCACGGTCTGGAGGAGCCGCAGTTGCAGCGCGGCGGGCGTGTCCGCCATCTGCTGGGCGGCCTCCGCCAGCTTCTTCGACGCCTGGAGTTCCGCGTCCGCGTTGATGACCCGGGCCCGGCGCTCACGGTCGGCCTCCGCCTGCCGGGCCATGGACCGCTTCATCGTCTCGGGCAGCGACACGTCCTTGATCTCCACCCGGTCGATCGTGACGCCCCATTCCACGGCCGGGCTGTCGATCATCAGCTCAAGACCCTGGTTCAGCTTCTCCCGGTCGGACAGCAGATCGTCCAGTTCGCTCTTGCCGATGATGGACCTCAGCGAGGTCTGCGCCATCTGCGAGACCGCGAAGCGGTAGTCCTCCACCTGGACCAGCGCCTCGGCCGGCGAGGTCACCTTGAAGTAGACGACGGCGTCCACACGCACCGTCACATTGTCCCGGGTGATGCCCTCCTGCGCCGGCACGGGCATGGTCACGATCTGCAGGCTGACCCTGTGAAGCCGGTCCACGAACGGGACGATCAGCGTGAGCCCGGGTCCGCGCACCTGCGGACGCAGCCTGCCGAGGCGGAACACCACCCCCCGCTCGTACTGCTTGACGACCCGCGCCGCCGCCACCAGGCCCACCGCTCCGGCGGACGCGAGCGCCACCCCCGCCGTCACCAGTTCCTCAACCATCACGGCCCCCCAATCCGGCACGGGCGCGCCGGCTCACGATCCTTCGACCGTAACCCGCGCCGCGCCCAAGGGCGAGCCCCCGCACGCCGGTTGCGTACGGGGGCTCATCGATGTCGAGCGCGGGGCGGGCCGGGCCGCGCACTCCGCGGCCCGGCAGAGGGGGACATCAGCCGACGTGGACCCCATAGGCGCTCAGCGCCTTGGTCACCGGCTGGAAGAAGGTCGTACCGCCGGAGGTGCAGTTGCCGCTGCCGCCGGAGGTCAGACCGTAGGCGATGCCACTGTTGGAGTAGAGCGAGCCGCCGGAGTCACCGGGCTCGGCGCATACGGTGGTCTGGATGAGGCCGTTGACGATCTCGCCGTTGCCGTAGTTGACCGTCGCGTTGAGCGCAGTGACGCGGCCGCTGTGGGTGCCGGTCGTCGAGCCCCGCCGGTAGACGGTGGTGCCGACGGACGGCGTGGCTGCGCTGGTGATGGTCACGCTGCCCACGGCGCTCGGCTTGGCCACCGAAGTGTTGGTGTAGCGCACGATGCCGTAGTCGTTGCCGGGGAAGGAGGAGCCGGCGGTGGTGCCGAGCGTGGTGGTGTGGGAGGAGTTCGACCACCAGGTGCCCGCGCCGTTGGTGCAGTGACCGGCGGTCAGGAAGTAGGAGTTGCCGCTGTTGTCCTTGACGTTGAAGCCCAGCGAGCAGCGCCAGCTACTCGCATAGATGGCGTCGCCGCCGGAGATCAGCTTGTTGAACTTCCCGGCGGTGTGCTTGATGGTCAGGGCGCCGGAGTTGTTCCCCGCCTGCCGCTTGATCCGGGCGATGTCGGCCTGGGAGACCGTACTGTCGACGGTGACGACGACTCGGTTGGTCTTGCTGTCGACGCTCCAGGCTGTGCCCGGGATGTCGGCCTTGAGTACGGAGTCGCTCGCGGTGGTGAGTTGGGCCGCACTGAAGGTGGTGGGAGTGTCGGACGCGTTCGCATGGGGGACCGCGAACGCGGCTGCGGCCACGAAGCCGGAGGCGATGGCGATCAGCCGGGTCCGTCTCGTCACGCCGTGGGGAGTGGTGCGCTTGATCCTCACTTGTCGTTCCTCCACAAAGGAAGTCGGGGGGCCCGCGTGGGGTCGGGGCCCGTGAGGCGCAGTCAGCGGACGGCTGTTCGGATTCCGAACATGCCGTGCCCCTGACAAGCGCTGTGGGGGAGTATTCGGCCGAACGACCGGTCGGCGCAAGGGCGCCTTTCGGCCGTGCGGCCATGTGCGATTCGAGTGAACTATGTGCGATCAGGGTGAATTGACATCCAGTCGGCAGCGGGAAGGCGGCTCAGGTGCGGGCCGTGTCCCCTCACCGCCGTCACGACGTCGCGGCCCCCGCACCCCGTATGCCCTCGCGGCGCCGTCCGGCCGGGCGCTCGCCCAGGTCGACCCGTGGGGCCCGCTCCGGTCCGGCGCCGGCGGCGAACCGCACCGGACGGCCGAAGGGCCGTGCGCAGAAGGCCGGTTCGTCCGCCTCGGCAGCGGTGACCGCGACCGCTTCGCTCTCGGCCGTCCAGGCTCGGGGGATGTCCGGAACTCGACGCTCCGGATAGTTCCCGAGCCCGTGGGCGCCGGTCCGGGCGAGCGGGGCGCGGAGCGCCGGCACCGTCTCGGCACGGTGGGCGCGCCCCTGCTTCCGCTGGTCGGATAGGTCCATCATGAGATGAGCCCTTCCATACGCGGCCCGGCTGCCAAACCCCACTGCCGCCCACCGTCCGGGCCCGGAGCCCGTGGACGGGGTGGACGGCCGGCCGCGACGGTCAGCAGTCGCAGCACGAGCAGCCGTCACAGCAGTCGCAGCCATCACAGCAACCGTCGCACCCTTCGCAGCACGAGCAGTCGCAGTTGCAGCAGCCCGAGCGCTTCTTGCCCGACCACGGACCCTCGAACTCGTCGGCGCAGCACACCTTGCAGGTGCAGCACAGCCCGACGGCCACCGCGCACCCGGCCCAGAACCCGCGCCCGCCGGGCCGCGGCGGCTCACCGCCCCCGGAGTACGGGTGGTTCGGATGGTTCGGGTCGTACGGAGCCTGCGGGGCGTACGGCCCCTGCGGCGGGCCGAAGGCCCCGTCGGGCGCGTGCCCGCAGGACTCGGTACCGAAGGCGCGGTCGACGGAGCGCCGGAGTTCGTGCACGAGCAGTCGATGGGCGAGCCGTCCGTCGCCGAACTCCACCTCGCTCAGGGCGAGCCGGATGCCGTGCACCGCGTCGTCGGCGAGCCGGCGCGCCTCGCCGAGCGGCGTTCCGGTGGCAGTGAGCGGATTCCAGGCGCCGGTGGCAGCGTCGGACTGGCGGTCCTCCACGGCGTCCAGGAGGTGCGCCAGCCGTCCGAACAGGCGCCCGGCCTCGGCGAGCGGGGCGGCGTTGCCCGGCCGCCCGGCGAGGACCGCGGTGTGCGCGAAGGCCGCGGCGGTCGCGGTCTCGGTCGGCTCGGTGACGGCCAGGAGCGGCGTTCCGGGACCGGCGAGCGCCTCGACGCCCGTCTGCCGGTCCACCGCGTCCAGGAGCACCGCGGTGTCGAATCCGACACCGGCCCCCGTACGGGCGCCCGCCCGGCTCCAGTTGTCGGCGACCCGGCGCGCGGCGAGTGCCACCGGCCGGCGCGCCAGCAGTCCGTCGCCGTCGGCGACATGGTCGCGCACTTTGGCCGAGGCCAGCACCAGGGAGACGGCCGCCGCCAGTCGGGGACCCTCGCCGAGAGCGATGGACGCGGTGCGCATCCCGCGCAGCGGGCACGGCCCGGCGGTACGCCGCAGGCCGCCGGCCCGGCCGGCCTTCTCCGCCTGAGCCTCCGTCAGGACCGAGACGAGCAGCCCGTCGTAGTTCGTCACGATCCGGGCGAACTGCCCGTGGTCACCGCGCAGGGCCAGGCACAGCCCGCACAAGTGGGCCATCCACTCGGCGCCGAGCCTTTCCCCGAGCCGATGACGGCAGGGCCTGACGATTCCGAACACGACCATCCCCCTTGGTGTGCAGGACGTGGAGTCGCGGCATCGTATCGACCCCTTCGTTCACCCGTACGCCCCGACCGTCACCCATATGCTGAGGACAATCATATTTCACTCCCCGTCAGCAGTCGTGTAGGGCAGAACCCTTGGGGCATACGGGCTCTCGACGTATTGGTCGTGCACCAGTACCGTCACAAACCCCCCGTGCGCCGCCTGTTCACTTGGCGCGTTGTCAGCATCATGGATGACCATAGGGATGCGGAATGCAGGAAAGACCGCTGTGAGAGGAGGCGTCCATGGGATCGGTACGCAAGGCGAGTGCGTGGCTCGGCCTCGTCGACGACAACGATGACGAGCGCTACTACGACGACGACTACACGGAGGGGACCGAGTCCGGGGACGCCTGGGTCACCGATCCCCGGGTGAAGGTGGCGACGGACACGGCAGAGGACAAGGGCCGCCGGATCGGCACGGTGACACCGGACAGCTTCCGGGACGCCCGCGCCATCGGCGAACTGTTCCGGGAGGGCGTGCCCGTCATCATGAACCTGACGGCCATGGAAGCCTCCGACGCCAAGCGTGTGGTCGACTTCGCGGCCGGGCTCGTCTTCGGGCTGCGCGGCTCCATCGACCGTGTGTCCACCCGGGTGTTCCTGCTGTCCCCCGCCGACACCGAGATCGTCAACGGGGACCCGGCGGTGCACCGCGCGGACGGGTTCTTCAACCAGAGCTGAGGCAGGGCCGTACACCGGCCCTGCCCCGTTCGGGGCTCACCGGAAGGCGTCGAACCCGGTGAGCGCCTTGCCCAGCACGAGCTGGTGCATCTCGACGGTGCCCTCGTAGGTGAGCACCGACTCGAGGTTGGTCGCGTGCCGCATCACGGGGTACTCCAGGGAGATCCCGTTCGCCCCGAGAATCGTCCGCGCCGTACGGCAGATCTCGATCGCCTCTCGTACGTTGTTGAGCTTGCCGAAGCTGACCTGCTCGGGACGCAGGCGGCCGGCGTCCATGCGCCGCCCCAGATGGTGGGCGAGCAGAATCCCCTTGTGCAATTCGACCGCCATGTCGGCGAGCTTGGCCTGGGTGAGCTGGAAGCCGCCGATGGGCCTGCCGAACTGCTCGCGCGACTTGGCGTAGTCGAGGGCGGCCTCGAAGCTGGAGCGGGCCGCGCCCATGGCGCCCCAGACGATGCCGTAGCGGGCGTGCGAGAGACAGCCGAGCGGTCCGCGCAGCCCGGTGGCCTCCGGCAGTACGGCGTCGGCGGGCAGCCGTACGTCGTCCAGGACCAGCTCGCTGGTGACGCTCGCCCGCAGGGACCACTTGTGCTTGATCTCCGGGGCGGAGAACCCGGGGGTGCCGGCCGGCACGAGGAAGCCGCGGATGCTGGCCTCGGTCTGCGCCCAGACGACGGCGACGCCGGCCACGGAGCCGTTGGTGATCCACATCTTGCGGCCGTTGAGGATCCAGTCGGTGCCGTCGCGCTTGGCGTGGGTGCGCATGGAGCCGGGGTCGGAGCCGTGGTCGGGCTCGGTGAGCCCGAAGCAGCCGATCACCTCGCCGGCGGCCATGGCGGGCAGCCACCTCTGCTTCTGCTCCTCGCTTCCGAACCGGTGGATGGCGTACATGGCGAGCGAGCCCTGCACCGAGACCAGGGACCGGATGCCGGAGTCGGCGGCCTCGAGCTCGAGGCAGGCGAGCCCGTACTGGACGGCGGTGGCGCCGGCGCAGCCGTATCCGGTCAGGGACATGCCGAGGGCGCCGATGCTGCCGAGCTCGCGGGACAGTTCCCGGATGACGGGCAGCTCGCCCTTCTCGTACCACTCGGCGACATGGGGCAGGACCCGGTCGGCGGCCCACTGCCGCATGGTGTCGCGGACGGCCAGGTCCTCCGGGTCCAGCAGATCGTCGATCCCGAGCGGGTCGGCGGGATCGAACGAAGGCGATGAGGACGACGGGGACGACGGGGACGACGGCGAGGACATGCGGACACCCTCCGGCAACGGCAACTGAAACTAGCACCGCTAGTTGTGCGACTCCGGCCCGACGTTACGGCGCGGAGCCGCCCACGTCCAGCGTGCTCCTCCCCCGCCGCGGCGCCGACCGAGGGAGAGGGAGAGCGCTCACGCCGAGACGCGGGGCCTCTCGGCCTCCCGCTGCGCGGGCAGCTCGACCGCCGGCTCCTCACACTGCATCACCCGCGGCAGCCGCAGCGCCATCACCGCCCCCAGCAGCAACAGCCCCGCGCTCACCAGCAGCGTCACATGCAGTCCGTGCACGAAGGCGTCCCGGGCCGCCCGCCGCAGGGCGGCCCCGACCGGCCCGCCGAGCTGTTCGGCGACCTCGTACGCCTCCCCCAGCGAGTGCGCCGCCGCTCCGGACTCCTGCGCCGGCACCCCCGGCACATCGACGAGCCCCGGCGCGTACGCCGCGTTCATCACCGTGCCCAGCAGGGCGATGCCCATCCCCGCGCCCAACTGGTACGACGTCTCCCCTATCGCCGCCGCTCCGCCCGCCTGCGCCGGCGGCGCCTCGCTCAGCATCGACTCGTACGCCCCGAACAGCGTCGTCTCCAGGCCGAAGCCGAGCAGCACGAAGCCGGCGAGGAGCAGCCCCGGGTTGTCCCGGCCGCCCATCGCCGTGAGCAGCATCACCGCGGCGGCGGTCACACAGAACCCGAAGCACACCATCCGCCGCGGCCCGAACCGCCGCAGCATCCGCGCCCCGGCCAGCCCGGCCGCCATCGCGGCGAACGTCAGCGGCAGCAGCCGCAGCCCCGTGGCGAGCGGCGACAGCCCGAGCACCAGTTGGAGGTACTGCGCCGCGATCAGTTCGAGCCCGACCAGCGCCAGCATGGCCAGCACGATGCAGCCCACCGACGTGCTGAACGCCGGGCGCGCGAACATCCTGAGGTCCACCAGCGGTTGCGTCCGCCGCCGCTGCCGCCGTACGAACGTCACCAGCAGCGCCGCGCCGACCACCAGCGGTCCCACGGTGAGCGCGCTCAGCGCCGTCTCCCCGCCGCCGAGCCGCTTCACGCCCAGCACCACACCGAACAGTCCGGCCGCCGCCAGCAACGCGCCGACCACGTCCCAGGGCCCGCTCCGGCCGCCGGTCGACTCGGGCAGCAGCAGCCGGCCCACCGGCAGGCTGACCAGCATCAGCGGGATGTTGACGAGGAAGACCGACCCCCACCAGAAGTGCTCGAGCAGGAAGCCGCCGAGCAGCGGCCCGACCGCCGCGCCCACCGCGGCGACCGCGCTCCAGATGCCGATCGCCAGCGCCCGCTCGCGCCGGTCCGGGAACACCTGCCGCAGAAGTGACAGCGTGGCCGGCATGATCATGGCGCCGCCGACGCCGAGCAGCGCCCGCGCGAAGATCAGCATCTGGGGGTTGGGAGCGAAGGCCGCCACACCGGAGGCGATGCCGAAGAGGAAGTAGCCCAGCAGCAGGATCCGTCTGCGGCCCACCCGGTCGCCCAGCGTGCCGAACAGGATCAGCAGCGAGGCGCAGACGAGGGGATAGGTGTCGACGATCCAGAGCAGTTCGATGGCGCCGGGCTTGAGATCCTCGGTGACCGCGGGCACCGCCACGTGCAGCACGGTCGCGTCCACCGCCACCAGCAGCAGGCTGACGCAGAGGACGACCAGGACGACCCAGCGGTTGGCACCGGCACCCGCCGCCCGACGGCGCAGCCGGTCGGCGGCCGCGGTCGTCCCGGACATGTACGTACCTCCCAGATGAGCCCTCGCGTTCGGCGGCCCGCGGGGTGGGGACTCCCCGGGCTCGGCCGGAGCGGAGCGGGCCCCCGACCTGCGCGACGACGTGCGAGTGACACGTCAGAGTACGCTCATTCGCCCGGATGGGGCGTGGCTCACCTCTCAGAGCAGGTGCTCAACCCGTGTGGCATACGCCACTCCGCTTCCCTGTGAGTCCCCCAAAAGTCCCCTGTGAGCCCCCCATGAGCGTGCCCCGGTGGCCGCTCCGGTTCCCGGCAGCGCCGATAATCGAGTCCGTGAGCGATCTTGCGACGCGCGTGGCAGTGGCCCGTGCCGGGGCCCTGCGCAGGGCCGCCCCGGCACTCCTCGGGTATGCCGCCGTGCGCGCTCTGGGCCTGATCGCCCTGGCGCTGTGGAGTGCCGAGCGCGGCAAGAGCGCGTACACGCTGCTGACCGCCCGCTGGGACTCGCTCTGGTACGCCGGGGTGGCCGGGCTCGGCTACGGCTACGAGGTGCGCCTGCCGAACGGGGACGTGCACTCGAACCTGGCCTTCTTCCCGCTGCTGCCCTGGCTGGAGCGGCTGCTCGCCGCGGTGAGCCCGCTGTCGTACGCCGACGCGGGCTTCGCGGTCAGCCTGTCGGCCTCCCTCGCCGCGGCCTGGGGGATCTTCGCGGTGGCCGATCACGTGTACGGCCGCGAGGCCGGTATCGCGGCCGTGCTGCTGTGGGCGGTGCTGCCGGTCGGGATCGTGCAGTCCATGGCCTACAGCGAGTCGCTGTTCACCGCGCTCGCCGCCTGGGCGCTGTACGCCGTGCTCACCGGCCGCTGGGTGACGGCGGGCACCCTGGCCCTGCTGGCGGGACTCACCCGGCCGGTGGGTCTCGCGGTGGTCGCGGCGGTGTGGGCGGCGGCCCTTGCCTCGTTCGTGGGAGACCGGAGCGCGACGGCGGCGGACGGCGCACGGGACGCGCATCGCGCCCCGGCCGTCACGGGGCGCGCCACCGCCCGCCGCCTGCTCGGCATGGCGCTCGCCCCGCTCGGCGCCGCCGGTTACGTCCTGTGGGTCGGCCACCGCACCGGCAAGGGCCCTTTCGGCTACCTCCAGGTCCAGGCCGGCTGGCGCAACGGCTTCGACGGCGGGTACGCCTTCGCCCGCTTCGTCGCCGACAAGTTCACGTCCTTCCCCTCGGCCCTCGCCGGGGCCGGGCTGATTCTCGGGGTCGCCGGGGTCATCTGGCTGTACGTCACCGGCGTACGGCAGCGGCAGCCGCTCGCGCTGCTGGTGTACTCGGGTGTCGTGACCGCACTCGCCCTGTGCGCGTCGAGCTACTTCGGCTCCAAGCCGCGTCTGCTGCTGCCCGCCTTCCCGCTGCTGCTGCCGCTCGCAATCGCCCTGGCCCGGCCGCGCGTGGCCCGGTCGGCGCTGGTGGTGGGCGCCGTCGCGGTGGCCTCGGCTGTCTACGGGGCGTTCTGGCTGAACGGCTCCGGTCCCCCGTGACCGGCCGGCTCCGACCGGCCGAAGGCGCACGGAATTTCATCCGAGCGTTCGGTTAACGCATTTATAAGCACCGCATAAGCACCTGCCGGAATGATCAAAGGAAATGCGGGACGGGTTCGGCCGTGATTGCGGATTCCGTGGTTATAAAGCCCCGTTGAGAGCAATCCCACATCACGTCGTCATCACAAATCACGTGCTTCGTCCGGGAACACAGCTCACTCGCTGTAACGTCGATTGGGTGCGTACCGAACGAACCCTCACCCGCCTGGACCGGGTGTTCGCCAGGCTGGACCGTGAGCCGCAACGGCCGGCGCACATCGACATGCCGCGAATGAGCCGCCACCGGTTCGTGCTCTTCTCGGCGACCCTGGCCTTCTACCTGTCGATCGTCTGGGCCGTGGTCACCACCTCGTGGCTGGTCCGGCTCGACTGGCAGGTCATGTTCTTCCGGCCGTACCAGCAGTGGCCGCAGATCCACGCGTTCCTCGACTACTACGTGGTGCTCGGCCAGCGTGGTCCCACCGCCGTGATGGTCTGCGCGTGGCTGGGCTGGCGCTCGTGGCGGCAGCACACGCTGCGCCCGCTGCTGACCCTCGCCGCCTCGCTGCTGCTGCTCAACGTCACGGTCGGCGCGGCGAAGATCGGCATGGGGCGTCTGGGACCGCACTACGCGACCGTCATCGGCTCGAACGAGATGGGCCTGGGCGGCGATATATTCCCCAGCGGCCACACCGCCAACGCCGTGGTGACCTGGGGCATCCTGGCCTATCTGGCGTCCACCCCGCGAGCGCGCCGCTGGCTGTCGGCGCTGTCCGCGGTGACGGCGCTCGGCGTCGGCCTGACCACGGTCTACCTGGGGACGCACTGGCTGAGCGACGTACTCCTCGGCTGGGCCGCGGGGCTGCTGATCCTGCTGGCGCTGCCGTGGTTCGAGCCGCTGATCACCAGGACCGAGGTCGCCCTGTTCGACCTGCGCGACCGCTGGCGCGCCCGTCGCGGCCGCCCGGCACCCGTGCCCGCGCCCGCGCCCGCCGCACCCGTCGGCGCGCCCGTCGTGTTCACCCCACGCGCCTCCGTCTCGGACGAGACCCCGGCGGCCCACGAGACGGTCGGCGCCGGACGCACGTCCCGCACACCGGCCCACCTCGCCCCGGGCCGGCACACGAGCCGCGCCGAGCGCACGCCGGTCACCCCGGCCGGCAGCCGCAGACCGCCGCACCCCGACCGCGTCCCGCGCGGCACGGCCTCGGCGGCCCGCCCTCTGACGGGCCGTTGACGACGGACCGCCGCGGGGGCCGGGAGCGCCGGCGGCGGTTCAGCCCTTCCAGGCCCGCGCCACGCGGCCGTCCCGGACCTCGAAGTTCAGCCGTCCGAACCGGTACTCCATGGTGATGATCGCGCCCGGCGGCAGTGACCGCACCGTGCTCCAGCCCCGTTCACGCGCGAGCCGTTCGGCCTGTCCGGCCTCGAGGCCGACGTATGCGTCGGGGTTGTCCTGGGGTTCCGCCGGCGGAGTGGGAATGGGTGCCATAGCGCCACGCTAGGCGCCGGCCGGCGACGGGGAAAGCCCACCCCGGTACGCGGGCCACTCCATCCCCTCCTGTCACACTTGTGTCACAGGCCCAAGTCTCCGGAACGCTCCCGCTCCGTCACACGTACGGGGGGTTCCGTCCCTCTTCGGCAGTCGTGCGAACACAATTCCCACCGGCCGGGACAGCGCCCGGAAAAGTCCGGCCGAATACGCCGCGAGAAGCGTTCCCGAACCGCACAGGGGCGCCCTCGCATTCCGAATCCGCGGCCGTTCCCGGAAGCTGACACGGCATGGGAATTCCGCCCGTTCCGCTGCCGGAGCGAGCGCTCCGCCGGACGGCGGAAGGCCCCGCCCGGTCGGCGGACCGGACGGGGCCTGGCGCCCGTGGTGGGAGCCGGAGCGGCTCAGAGTTCGAGGCGCTGACCGGGCACGATCAGATCGGGATCGCCCCCTATGACGGACCTGTTGACGGAGTGGAGCCACTGCCAGGTGGTCCCGTGCCGGGCGGCGATGCCGCTCAGCGTGTCGCCCGCGCGCACGGTGTACGCGCCGTGGGAGGCACCGCGGTTCGTGTGGCCCGCCTCGCGCGCCGGCGCCGTCGACGGCCGCCGCGGCGGGACCGCGTCCCGTGTCTTCCGCCGGCCGCCCTCCTGGACCGGCTTGTTCGCCGACTTGTCTGTGCTGTGCGCCGATTCGGTCGTCGCCCCCGTCCCCGCCCCAGATCCGGCAGCGGGCGCGCTGCCGTATGCCCCGGCCCGGGCCGAGCAGACCGGCCACGCACCCCAGCCCTGGGCCTGCTGGACCCTGGTGGCGACGGCGATCTGCTGGGACCTGGAGGCCCGGTCGGCGGTGGGCGCGTAGGCCGTGCCGCCGTAGGCGCGCCAGGTGCCGGTGGCGAACTGGAGCCCGCCGTAGTAGCCGTTGCCGGTGTTGATGTGCCAGTTGCCACCGCTCTCGCACCGGGCGATGCGGTCCCACACGCCGCCGTCCGCCGCGTGGGCGTTCCCGGTGGCGGCCAGCAGCCCGAGCGGGGCGAGCAGGGCCGCCCCGGCGAGAGCCGCCGTCGTCCGTGCCCTGCGGGCGTTGTCGCGCGTGGTGTCGTGGCCCTTGTCGGCACATTCGGACATGTGGATCCCTCTCGAAACACCCGGGGTCCCCCAAGGCGGGCGCGCCCGCCGCGCATGGACGCGGTCGGCGCGCTCGCCCCGTCCGCCGCACGAGGTCGTGCCGAGCCGCGCTCGGCCCGGTGCGGTCGGCGGACGTACCCGAGTGGTGCTCGTTGCACACGGCTGAGGAATGTAAGGAGCGGGCGGAGCCCGGATCAACCAACTGCCTGTTCTGGCAGGCCAGTTCGCTGTTACCGGCGGTATCGACTTTTTTCGGCCACCCACTTCATTCGCTGATTTCCTGATTTTTCGACCACCGGCACCGTCGATCTGTGACTCACTTCACCGACCCAACCCCCTTGCATTTGCCGGGGGTTGACCATGAGTGCCGGATTCCGCACCTACCGTCACCCTCCGCACGGGATGGTTCGATTCCGTTCGCCGGAGGGCGTGACTCCCGCCACAGATCACCCGTTGTCTTCTTCATGAGCCGGGTCCCTCCCGGTTCATGGGCCGGGAGCCACCCGGCTCCGCCACGCACCACATCCCGAGGGAGCCACCCGTGCCGCGCATGCTCGACGTCAGCGACGCCGTACGCGCCGAGATCGGCGACGAAGAAGCCGACCGGCTGCTCGCCGGACAGAACGCCCCGGGCAGTTACGACTGCACGTCCTGCCGCACCCCCGGCGACTCCGAACAGGAGCGCACCAGCACCGTCCTGTTCATCGGGGACGAGACCGCCGTCCTCGCCTTCGCCCACGCCACCTGCCTGCCCTCGCAGGTCGTCCAGGTCACCGAGGAGCAGCTGCGGGGCGCGGTCCGCTCCATCAACGGGGAGACGAGCCCCTCCGACAGGGTGCCGGAGCAGACCCCGCCCCAGTGGAGCACGACCGAGCAGGCCCCGCCGCAATGGAGCGCGACCGAGCAGGCCCCGCCGCAATGGAGCACGACCGAGCAGGCCGCGCCGCAGAGGGCGGTGCCGGAGCAGGCCGTGCTCGGGATCACCAGCGGACTCGTGCTGATCGCCGGGGAGTTGCACCCCGCCCTGGTCGTCGAGCCGACCGCACCCATCGTGCGTCCGGGCTCGCTGGGCGGCGGCGACGAGTTCCTGCCGCTGCTCATCGAGCAGGGCTACGTCCCGGTGGCCGAACTCGCCGCCGTGCCGCCGGTACTGCACGGCTGGTCGGTGCTGCTCGCCGTGGGCCAGCTGCACGCCGTCCTCCAGCCCCAGGCCAACGGCGGCCAGCCGGTGGCCTGGTGGCAGGCGCACCAGCCGCTCCAGGTCACCGACGGCTGGCGGGCGGCCGCCAACAAGCACCAGCAGGTGATCATGTTCGCCGCGCCGGTCGGGTCCATCGGCCGGCAGCCGCGGGAGGACCTGCTGCGGGACGCGCTGGACAAGGCCGCGGCGGGCGGAAGGCTGGTCGCGGCGACGCTGCCGCTCGCCGGGACCTGAGCCCGCATCCCTTCCGGTTCGGGGTCGTTTGGAGATACGTGCACGCATATGACGTCCCCCGCCGCCAGTCCTACCCGCCGATCCCCTCCGCACGGACGCCCCAGGATCCTCACAGCGGCCCATCGGCCACGCCGATCTACGACGCGCTCTACGCCGAGTACGTCAAGTCCTACCGGACCCTGCCGGGCGACCGCAGCGGCGAGGAGGAGCTGGGTTTCGTAGCCTTCGGGAACCTGCCGCACGATACGGGCTCCACCGTGTACGACGCCTACAGCCTGAGGGCCTACAGCACCCGCCACGGCACGGGCCGGCAGCAGACGCAGTGGCAGCGGGTAGGGACGATCGGACGGCAGGAGACCGGGATGCACCACGTTCCCGCGGCCCTGCCACCGGCTCCGCGGCGCGGAATCTGATCCGCCGACGGCGAAGGGGCGGCCCCCGTTCGGGGCCGCCCCTTCGCCGTTTCCGCTACTTCTTCTTCGCGCCGCGCTTCTCGCGCACCCGCACCGAGATGTGGATCGGCGTGCCGTCGAAGCCGAACTCCTCACGCAGCCGTCGCTCGATGAACCGCCGGTAGCCGGCCTCGATGAACCCGGAGGCGAACAGCACGAACCGCGGCGGCTTGGTGCCGGCCTGGGTGCCGAACAGGATGCGCGGCTGCTTGCCGCCCCGGATCGGGTGTGGATGGGCGGCGACCAGCTCGCCGAGGAAGGCGTTCAGGCGGCCGGTCGGCACCCGGGTCTCCCAGCCGGCCAGCGCCGTCTCGATCGCCGGGACCAGCTTCTCCACGTGCCGTCCGGTGTACGCCGAGACGTTGACGCGCGGGGCCCACGCGATCTGCGCGAGCTCGGTCTCGATCTCCCGCTCCAGGTAGTAGCGGCGCTCCTCGTCGAGGGTGTCCCACTTGTTGTAGGCGATGACGAGCGCGCGGCCCGCCTCCACGGCCATGGTGATGATCCGCTGGTCCTGCACCGACACGGACTCGGAGGCGTCGATCAGGATGACGGCGACCTCCGCCTTCTCGACGGCGGCCGCGGTGCGCAGCGAGGCGTAGTAGTCGGCGCCCTGCTGGAGGTGGACGCGCTTGCGGATACCGGCGGTGTCGACGAACTTCCAGGTCTTGCCGCCCAGTTCGATCAGCTCGTCGACCGGGTCACGGGTGGTGCCGGCCAGTTCGTTGACGACGACGCGCTCCTCGCCGGCCACCTTGTTCAGCAGCGAGGACTTGCCGACGTTCGGGCGGCCGATCAGGGCCACGCGGCGCGGGCCGCCGATGCCGCCCCCGCCGAACGTCTCGCGCGGCGCCTCGGGGAGCGCCTCCAGGACGCGGTCCAGCATGTCGCCGGTGCCGCGGCCGTGCAGGGCCGAGACCGGGTGCGGCTCGCCGAGACCGAGCGACCACAGATACGTGGCGTCCGCCTCGCCGCTCGGGCCGTCGACCTTGTTGGCGCACAGCACGACCGGCTTGCCCGCCTTGCGCAGGAGCCGTACGACGGCCTCGTCGGTGTCGGTGGCGCCGACCTTGGCGTCGACGACGAACACCACCGCGTCGGCGGCCTCGATGGCGTACTCGGCCTGCGCGGCCACGGAGGCGTCGATGCCGAGGACGTCCTGCTCCCAGCCGCCGGTGTCGACGACCTTGAAGCGGCGGCCCGCCCACTCGGCCTCGTAGGTGACACGGTCGCGGGTGACGCCCGGCTTGTCCTCGACGACTGCCTCGCGGCGGCCGATGATGCGGTTCACCAGAGTCGACTTGCCGACATTGGGGCGGCCGACGACGGCGAGGACGGGCAGCGGGCCGTGTCCGGCGGCCTCGATGGCGCCCTCGACGTCCTCGACGTCGAAGCCCTCTTCCGCGGCGAGCTCCATGAACTCCGCGTACTCGACGTCGCCGAGCGCCCCGTGCTCGTACTCGTGCTCGACCGAGCCGTCGGGCTGGATGTCGTCGTTCATGAAGTCCGTACCTCGTCGTTCATCGTGGTGATCGGTGGAACACCACCGGTTCGCGGTGATCCACTACTCAAGTGTGGCGCCCGGTCAGTCGCCGGGCGTTTTCCAGGTGGTCGGTGAGCTGCTTCTGGATGCGCTCGGTGGCCTCGTCCAGGGCCCGGCGCGTACGCCGCCCGCCGTCGTCGCCCGCTTCGAACGGGTCGCCGAAGACGACGTCGACCCGGTGGCGCAACGGAGGGAGCCCCTTCATCAACCGTCCGCGCCTCTCGGAACTTCCCAGCACGGCGACCGGGACGATCGGGGCGCCGCTGCGGACCGCGAAGTAGGCGAGCCCGGCCCGCAGGGAGGCGAAGTCGCCCTCGCCGCGGGTGCCCTCGGGGAAGATCCCGAGGACGCCGCCCTGCTTCAGGACGCCCAGCGCCCGTGTGATCGCCGAGCGGTCCGCGGAGTGCCGGTCCACCTGGAGCTGACCGATGCCGGTCAGGAAGGGGCCGAGCGGGCCGACGAACGCCTCCTTCTTGATCAGGAAGTGCACCGGCCGGGGTGCCACGCCCATGACCATCGGGCCGTCGACATTGTGCGCGTGGTTGACCGCGAGGATCACCGGGCCGGTGGCGGGCACCTTCCAGGCGCCCAGCACGCGCGGGCGCCACAGCCCGTACATCAGCCCGACGCCGATCCGCCGGCCGACGTCGGCACCGCGCTCCGACGGCGGGCCCGCCGCACGCTCCGGCGGACGGCTCACTTCGCGACCCGCTTCTCCTCGACGAGGGTGACCACGCACTCGATGACCTGTGCCAGCGTCAGCTCGGTGGTGTCCACCTCGACGGCGTCGCCGGCCTTGGCCAGCGGGGAGGTCTTGCGGCTGGAGTCGGCCGCGTCGCGCTTGATCAGGGCCTCACGGGTGGCGTGGACGTCGGCGCCCTTGAGCTCGCCGCTGCGCCGGGCGGCGCGGGCCTCCGGGGAGGCGGTGAGGAAGATCTTCAGGTCGGCGTCAGGCAGCACGGTGGTGCCGATGTCGCGACCCTCGACGACGATCCCGGCCTCGGCGGACACGGCCAGCGAGCGCTGGAGCTCGGTGATCCGGGTCCGCACCTCCGGTACGGCGCTGACCGCGCTGACCTGGGCGGTGACCTCCTGGGTGCGGATCGGACCGGCCACGTCCACGCCGTCGACGGTGATCGTCGGGTGGGCGGGGTCGGTACCGGAGACGATCTCGGGCTTGCCGGCCACCGCGGCGATCGCGGTGGGGTCGTCCATGTCGATCCCGTTGGTCACCATCCACCACGTGATCGCCCGGTACTGGGCCCCGGTGTCCAGGTAGCTCAGGCCGAGCTGCGCGGCCACGGCCTTCGATGTGCTCGACTTGCCCGTGCCGGAAGGGCCGTCGATGGCGACGATCACGGGCTGGGCGGTCCGGGCGGCGCCGTTTTCCACAGCGGGGCACCTTCCTGGTGAAGGGTGGCGGGTGGTGTGCGGGACGCGAGAGCGCCCCGCACAAGGTTACTGGCTTCCCGGACACCCTCTTACTGGCGGATGGACCAGCCCCGTTCCCGCAGCGCGGAGGTGAGGACCAGTGCCGCCTTCGGCTCGACCATGAGCTGCACCAGACCGGCCTGCTGCCCGGTGGCGTGCTCGATGCGCACGTCCTCGATGTTGACCCCGGCCAGCCCCGCGTCCGCGAAGATGCGGGCCAGTTGGCCGGGCTGGTCGTCGATGAGGACCGCGACGACCTCGTACACCCGCGGCGCGGACCCGTGCTTGCCGGGGACCCGGACCTGGCCGGCGTTGCCCCGTCGCAGCACGTCCTCGATGCCGGCGGCGCCCTCGCGGCGCTTGGCCTCGTCGGAGGACTGGAGGGCGCGCAGGGCCTGCACGGCCTCCCCCAGGTCGGTGGAGATGTCGGAGAGCAGGTCGGCGACCGGTCCCGGGTTGGCGGACAGGATGTCGATCCACATCCGCGGATCGGAGGCCGCGATCCGGGTCACGTCCCTGATGCCCTGCCCGCACAGCCGTACGGCCGTGTCCTCGGCGTTCTTCAGGCGTGCGGCGACCAGGCTGGAGACCAGGTGGGGCATGTGGGAGACGAGGGCCACGGCACGGTCGTGGGCGTCGGCGTCCATGACGACCGGGACCGCCCGGCAGTGCGAGACGAGCTCCAGGGCGAGGTTGAGGACCTCGGTGTCGGTGTCCCGGGTGGGGGTGAGCACCCAGGGGCGGCCCTCGAAGAGGTCACCGGTCGCCGCCAGCGGACCCGACTTCTCGCGGCCCGACATGGGGTGCGTGCCGATGTAGCCGGTCAGGTCCAGGCCCATCGACTCCAGCTCACGGCGCGGGCCGCCCTTGACGCTGGCCACGTCCAGGTAGCCGCGGGCCACGCCCCGGCGCATGGCGTCGGCGAGCACCTCCGCCACGTGCGCCGGCGGCGCGGCGACGATGGCGAGGTCGACCGGGCCGTCCGGGGCCTCGTCCGTGCCGGCGCCGAGCGCCGCGGCCGTACGGGCCTGCTCCGGGTCGTGGTCGGCGAGGTGCACGACCACCCCGCGCTGGGCGAGGGCCAGGGCGGCGGAGGTGCCGATCAGCCCGGTGCCGATCACGAGTGCGTTTCTCACTGGGCGATGTCCTTGCGCAGGGCGGCCGCCGCGCCGAGGTAGACGTGGGCGATCTCGGCGCGCGGCCGGTCGGACTCGATGTGCGCGAGGACGCGGACGACCCGGGGCATGGCGCCCTCGATGTCCAGTTCCTGGGCACAGATCAGCGGTACGTCGACGATGCCCAGCTTGCGGGCCGCGGCGGCCGGGAAGTCGCTGTGCAGGTCGGGGGTGGCCGTGAACCAGATGCTGATCAGGTCGTCCGCGGTCAGGCCGTTCCGCTCCAGGACGGCGGTGAGCAGCGTCCCGACCTGCTCGTCCATGTGCCCGGCCTCGTCCCGCTCGAGTTGGACGGCCCCCCGGACCGCTCGTACCGCCACGGTGCTGCTCCTTGCTGAGGTGAATCGGGTCTCGCGTCCAGCCTAGTCAGACCGCGTGGGACGGGTGGCCGGCGCCCGCCCGCTGAGACGACTGGGGAAACGGGTGGTTTATTACGCGCTGTCACGATGTGCTTCGACTTGACCGAATTTGATGCGAAGATGCTGATGCTCCGCTCGGAGCTCATCCCTTACCTCCCCCGGAAATCCGGAGTGACGACATGACGCAGGGCTCGACGCGGCGCACGGTTCTCGCCACGAGTGCGGTGGCGCTCGTGGCGGCGGGCTGCGGCACCAAAGCCAGCAGCAACTCCGAGGCGTCGCCTGCCGCAGAGGCGACCTCCCCCTCGGACGGGACGACGTCCCACCCTTCGGCGGCCTCCGGCGCCACGGAGGGGACCGCCACCGGGCCGGAGCTGGCGAGCACGGCCGACATCCCGGAAGGTGGCGGCAAGGTCTTCGCCGAGCAGAAGGTCGTGGTCACCCAGCCGAAGAAGGGCGAGTTCAAGGCCTTCTCGGCGATCTGCTCGCACCAGGGCTGCACGGTGGGCAAGATCGCCAACGGCATGATCGACTGCCCCTGCCACGGCAGCAGGTTCCGCATCGCCGACGGCTCGGTGGCCAAGGGGCCGGCGGTCAGCCCGCTGGACGCCAAGCAGATCAAGGTGGAGGGAAATTCCATCCACCTGCTGTGAGGATCCGCGTACGCTCCCGGGCATGCAGCCCGGGGACCTGGTGCGTGACCACACCATCTACGCCTGTGTCATGGGGTCGCGGGCCTTCGGACTGGCGACGGACGACAGCGACACGGACCGCAGGGGCGTGTTCGTCGCGCCCACTCCCCTGTTCTGGCGCTTCGAGAAGCCGCCGACGCATGTGGAGGGGCCCCTCGATGAGCAGTTCAGCTGGGAGCTGGAGCGCTTCTGCGTGCTGGCCCTGCGCGCGAACCCCAACATCCTGGAGTGCCTGCACTCGCCCCTGGTGGAGTACGTGGACGACACCGGCCGCGAACTGCTGTCCCTGCGGGGCGCGTTCCTCTCCCGGCAGGTGTACGGAACGTTCACCCGCTATGCGCTGAGCCAGCGCGGGAAGCTCGAAGCCGATGTCCGCACGCACGGCGCCCCGCGCTGGAAGCACGCGATGCACCTGCTGCGCCTGCTGGCCAGCGCCCGCGACCTGCTGCGCACCGGAACGCTGACGGTCGACGTCGGCGACCGGCGCGAACCGCTCCTGGAGGTGCGGCGGGGTGAGGTCCCGTGGCCCGAGATCGAGTCGTGGATGGCCCGCCTGGCCGCCGAGACCGAACGGGCCGCCGACCGCACCCCGCTCCCCGCGGAGCCCGATCACCGACGCGTGGCGGACTTCCTGCGCCGTGTCCGCCACGCGTCGGCCTGCCAGGCAGGCGTCTGAGCCGTCCGGGCCCTGAGGCCGGGTCGGCCAGGGCCTAGAGGTCGACCTCGTTCATCAGCATGCCGACCTCGGTGTTCGACAGACGGCGGAGCCAGCCGGACTTCTGGTCGCCCAGGGTGATCGGGCCGAAGGCGGTGCGGACGAGCTTGTCGACCGGGAAGCCCGCGGCGGCGAGCATACGGCGGACGATGTGCTTGCGGCCCTCGTGGAGCGTGACCTCCACGAGGTAGTTCTTGCCGGTCTGCTCGACGACCCGGAAGTGGTCCGCGCGCGCGTAGCCGTCCTCCAGCTGGATGCCGTCCTTGAGCTGCTTGCCCAGGTCCCGCGGGATGGGGCCGACGATGTGCGCGAGGTAGGTCTTGCGCACGCCGTACTTCGGGTGGGTCAGCCGGTGCGCCAGCTCGCCGTGGTTGGTGAGCAGGATCACGCCCTCGGTCTCGGTGTCGAGCCGGCCGACGTGGAAGAGGCGCGTCTCGCGGTTGGTGACGTAGTCACCGAGGCACTGGCGGCCCTCCGGGTCCTCCATGGTGGAGACGACGCCGGCGGGCTTGTTCAGCGAGAAGAACTGGTACGACTGCGTGGCCACGGTCAGGCCGTCGACCTTGACCTCGTCCTTCTCCGGGTCGACCCGGCGGCCCTGCTCCAGGACGATCTCGCCGTTGACCTCGACCCGAGCCTGCTCGATCAGCTCCTCGCAGGCGCGCCGCGAACCGTATCCCGCGCGGGCGAGCACCTTCTGCAGACGCTCGCCCTCCTGCTCGGCGCCCGGGAAGGTCTTGGGCAGCTTGACGTCCTTCTTGCCGGCGTACCGATCGCGGTTGCGCTCCTCCATCCGCGTCTCGTACTCGCGGGAGCGGGACGGAGCCGTACGGCCGCCCTGCTGGGGCTGCTTGGGGCCGCCCTTGGCGCCACCGCGCGCGGATCCGCCGCGTCCGGACTTGGGGCCGTCCTTGGTCGCGCCGGGGCCGACGTCGTAGCGGCGCTCCTCGGGTCGGGGGTTGCGGGGGCGGCCCTGCCCCTGCCGCTCGTCCCTGTTGTTGCCGGCACCGCGGTAGTTGCCGCGCCCGCCGTTCCTGCCGCTGCCGCTGCTTCGCATCAAAATTCCGTCGTCGTGGTCGTCGTGTGGTCGCCGTCTGCGCCCGGCGCGTCATCGGGAGCGTCCGGGTCGAACGACGGTACGCCCTCCTGGGTCTCGGCCTCGATCGCCTCCGCCTCGGGGAGGAAGGGCGCGAGTTCCGGGAGCTCGTCCAGACCGCGCAGGCCCATCCGCTCCAGGAAGTAGTTCGTCGTCCTGTACAGGATCGCACCTGTTTCGGGTTCCGCGCCCGCCTCCTCGACCAGACCGCGTTGGAGCAGCGTACGCATGACTCCGTCGCAGTTGACTCCGCGGACGGCGGAGACGCGGCTGCGGCTGACCGGCTGACGGTAGGCGACCACGGCGAGGGTCTCCAGGGCGGCCTGGGTGAGCCGGGCCTGCTGACCGTCCAGGACGAAGCCCTCGACGGCGGCCGCGTACTCGGGGCGGGTGTAGAAACGCCAGCCGCCGGCGATCAGCCGCAGCTCGAAGCCGCGGCCCTGCACGGTGTACTCGTCGGCCAGTTCGCGCAACGCGTCCGCGATCTGCCGGCGGGGCCGTTGCAGGATCCTCGCCAGGTGCTCCTCGGTCGCGGGCTCGTCCACGACCATGAGGACGGCCTCCAGGGCGGGCCTGAGGTCGAGGTCGGCGACGGTGCTCGGGCCCTCGGACGGGTCGGTGGTCTCCTCGCTCACGCCTTCTTCTCCTCCTTGGGCTCCTCGGGCTCCTTGGGCCCCTCGGGCGGACGGTCGAACTCGTCCGTCACCGTGGGCGTCTCGTCCCCGTCACCGCCGGTCCAGCGCACGATCAGCTCGCCGAGGGCGGTCTCCTGGTCCAGGGCCACGGCCTTCTCGCGGTACAGCTCAAGCAGGGCGAGGAAGCGGGCCACGACGGTGAGCGTGTCGTCGGTGTCCGCCACCAGTTCCCGGAAGCCGGCCTCACCGAGCTCCCGCAGCCGCGCGATCACGATCCCCGCCTGCTCCCGCACGCTGACCAGCGGCGCGTGGATGTGGTCGACGTACACCTGCGGCTTGGGCTTGGGCTGCATCGCCTTGACCGCGAGCTCGGCGAAGCGCGCCGCGCCGATGCTGATGACGACCTCGGGCAGCAGTTCTGCGTGGTGGGGTTCCAGCCCGACGGTACGGGGGTGGCGCCGGCCCTCCTCGTCCAGCCGGCGGCTGAAGATGTCGGCGATCTGCTTGTACGCGCGGTACTGGAGCAGCCGTGCGAACAGCAGGTCGCGTGCTTCGAGCAGCGCCAGGTCGGCCTCGTCCTCCACCTCGGCCGCGGGCAGCAGCCGGGCCGCCTTCAGGTCGAGCAGGGTGGCGGCCACGACCAGGAACTCGGTCGTCTGGTCCAGGTCCCAGTCGGGCCCCATCGCCCGGATGTGCGCCATGAACTCGTCGGTGACCTTGGACAGGGCCACCTCGGTGACGTCGAGCTTGTGCTTCGAGATCAACTGGAGCAGCAGGTCGAACGGCCCCTCGAAGTTGGCCAGCCGAACCTTGAACACCCCGTCGCCGGCCCCCTCCGACGGCGGCCCGGCCTCGGCCCCCACACCGGCAGCGGCCTCGACCACCGCCTCGGCCTCCGCCCGGCGCCTCTCGTCGGCTTCCGCTTCGGAAGCAGCACGAGCCTCCGCCCGGGAACCGTCCGCGACCGCCGGCTGCGAGGCATCCCCGGCCCCCGGCGTGGCCGTCGTGTCGGAACCGGTGCGGGGCACGGTCGAGCCGCTCGGCTCGGCCGCCGCAGTCTCGGCAACGCCGATCGCCTGCTGGGCCGGCGGCTCGGCGGCCGGGCCCACCGGGCCGTCCCCGGGGAGGTCCGCCGTAGGCTCAGGAGCCGGTACCGACGGCTCGGAAGACTGCTCGGCGGCCCCGGGTGCGGGCGTGGGCTCCGGGGGCGCGGCCGGCGGTTCGGGGCGCTCGTCCTGGGGCGCGGGTGGCTCGGATGGGTGAGCCGGGGGTGGGGATGCCGTTCCCGGGCCGCGGCCGAGGGCGCGTCTGCGGCCGGTGGGCGTGGGAGCGTCGTTCGAGGTCATTGCCGTCGCAGGCTACCGCTTACCGCCCGCGCGGACGGCTAACGGCCGCGCAGCCGCCGAACCAGGATGCTCGCCTCGCCCCGGGACTCCAGGTCGGCCAGCACCACAGCGACCGCCTCGCGGACGATGCGCCCGCGGTCCACAGCGAGGCCGTGCTCGCCGCGGAGCACCAGCCGGGCGTGCTCGAGGTCCATGAGCTCCTCGGCGGACACGTACACGGTGATCTTCTCGTCGTGCCGTTCCCGTCCGCTGGGCCGGCGCGCCGCGCCACGGCCCCGCTTGCGCGGCTGCGCGGCGGCAGAACCTTCCTGCGCCGCCGCCGAACGCCGCGCGGAGCGCTCCGCGGTCGCGGACCGGCTGCGGGACTCGCCCGCGTCGTTCGGCCCCGCATCCACCGCCACGTGCTCCGCGCCCTCACCGTCGCCGCCCTGCGCGGGCACCGACTGCGGGGCGTCCTCCGCCGCGGCGGCCGCGTCGCCCTCCGCCGCGGGGGCGGGCACCCGGGCCTCGCCGCCTGCCTGGCGTCGGGGAGTGGACGGCTGGAGCGCCATTCCCCCTGTCGTACGGAACAGTTCGTCGGCCCCCGGCAGACTCACTCGGCGTGACACCGGGCGAGCACCTCCCTGGCGAGCTGGCGGTAGGCGGCGGCACCGACGGAGTTGGAGGCGTACGTGGTGATCGGCTCACCGGCGACCGTGGTCTCCGGGAAGCGGACCGTGCGTCCGATGACCGTGTGGTACACGTGGTCGTCGAACGCCTCGACGACACGCGCGAGCACCTCACGGCTGTGCACGGTGCGCGAGTCGTACATCGTGGCCAGGATCCCGTCGAGCTCCAGCTCCGGGTTGAGGCGCTCCTGGACCTTCTCGATGGTCTCGGTCAGCAGTGCCACACCGCGCAGCGCGAAGAACTCGCACTCCAGCGGCACGATCACCTTGTGCGCGGCCGTGAGGGCGTTGACGGTGAGCAGGCCGAGCGAGGGCTGGCAGTCGATGACGATGTAGTCGTAGTCGTCCATCAGCGGCTTCAGGGCGCGCTGGAGCGTCGACTCGCGCGCGACCTCGCTCACCAGTTGGACCTCGGCGGCCGACAGGTCGATGTTGCTGGGCAGCAGGTCCATGTTGGGGACCGCCGTCTTCAGCAGGACCTCGTCCGCGGACATGCCCCGCTCCATGAGCAGGTTGTAGACGGTGAGGTCGAGCTCCATGGGGTTGACGCCGAGACCCACCGACAGCGCGCCCTGCGGGTCGAAGTCCACGAGCAGCACCCGGCGGCCGTACTCCGCGAGCGCGGCACCCAGGTTGATGGTCGACGTGGTCTTGCCGACGCCGCCCTTCTGGTTGCACATCGCGATGATCTTCGCGGGGCCGTGGTCGGTCAGCGGACCCGGGATCGGGAAGTACGGCAGCGGGCGTCCGGTCGGGCCGATGCGCTCACGGCGCTGGCGGGCCGCGTCGGGCGCGAGCGTGGCCGCGTACTCGGGGTCGGGCTCGTACTCGGCGTCGGGGTCGTAGAAGTGCCCCTCGGGCAGTTCGTCGTAGTCGGCGAAGTGGTTGTGGGGCGCGCCACTTCCGTCGCCGGCCATGGCGTTCACGTGATGGCCATCCATGCTTGGGTGTGCTGGCTGAGTCACCCCTGGTGTCCGGTGACTCTGGTGGGCTGCGAAGGTGCGCACAGCAACGGAGCCGACAGCCTCGAGCCGCGTGGGGCCCTGGCCCGTCGCAGGCATTCCTGGTTGACCACCCCCGGGAGAAAATGTCGACTCATTCACAAGTCGTCTTACCTCCTTGGTGACCAGGGGACTTCTAGACAGGTCAGCGTGGCACCATGCCGACGATTGGCGACTCTATGGCGTGTCGGCGGTCCGCAGCAACACAATCCGCCGGACCCGGCCCGATGTGTCGGTAATGGAACATCCCTCTGTCAAGGGCGTACGACCGTCGCACGACAGGTTTCACCGGTGCGTGAATCGGTCGAATGGTTCCGTTCGAGGCGAGTTGACCGAGTGCGGCGAAGTGACCATACACACATCCGGCCGGACCTTGTGGGACAAGGTCCGGCCGGTCGTGCGAGGTTGACGACGCGTGTTGACGTATCGCCTTTCACACCTTGGCGACTTGGCGACCCGCTCAGCCGAGCAGGGACTCCAGCGTGACGTGCTCGAGGCCGTGGGCCTCGGCGACCTCGCGGTAAACGACCTTGCCCTCGTGGGTGTTGAGGCCCTTGGCCAGCGCCGCGTCACGGCGCAGCGCCTCCACCCAGCCGCGGTTGGCCAGTTCGACGATGTACGGCAGCGTGGCGTTGGTCAGCGCGTAGGTGGAGGTGTTGGGCACCGCGCCCGGCATGTTGGCGACGCAGTAGAACACCGACTCGTGGACCTTGAAGGTCGGCTCGGCGTGCGTGGTCGCGTGGGAGTCCTCGAAGCATCCGCCCTGGTCGATCGCGATGTCGACAAGGACACTTCCGGCCTTCATCCGGGACACCAGCTCGTTGCTGACCAGCTTCGGGGCCTTGGCGCCCGGGACGAGCACGGCGCCGACCACGAGGTCGGCCTCGACGCAGGCCTTCTCCAGCTCGAAGGCGTTGGAGACGACGGTCTTGATCTTCGTGCCGAAGATCTTGTCCGCCTCCTTGAGCTTGTTGATGTCCTTGTCCAGGAGCGTCACGTGGAAGCCCAGGCCGATGGCGATCTGCGCGGCGTTCCAGCCGGAGACGCCGCCGCCGATGATGACGGCCTCGCCGGCCGGCACGCCCGGGACGCCGCCCGGCAGCACACCGCGGCCGCCCGCGGCGCGCATCAGGTGGTAGGCGCCGACCTGCGGCGCGAGGCGGCCCGCGACCTCGGACATCGGGGCGAGCAGCGGCAGCGCGCGGTTCGGGAGCTCGACGGTCTCGTAGGCGATCGCCGTGGTGCCGGACTCCAGCAGGGCGTCCGTGCACTCCTTGGAGGCGGCCAGGTGCAGGTAGGTGAAGAGGATCTGGTCCTTGCGGAGGCGGTGGTACTCCTCGGCGATGGGCTCCTTGACCTTCAGCACCATGTCGGCAGCGGCCCAGACCTCGTCCGCGGTCTCGAGGATCCGGGCGCCGGCGGCCACGTACTCCTCGTCCGGGATCGAGGAGCCGACGCCCGCGTTCCGCTCGACGACGACCTGGTGGCCATTACGCACGAGCTCGTGCACGCCGGCGGGGGTGATGGCCACCCGGAACTCGTTGTTCTTGACTTCGCGGGGGATGCCGACCTTCACGTCGATCACGGTCCTTGGCTCAGAGAATGTGGGGCAATATCAGACGTACCCCGGCATGCGGGGGCATACCAGGCAACACCGCAGGAGAACGAGCGGCAGAACCAGTCTAATGAAGGCTTTCTCTCTGTCTAGCCTTCCATTGCATCAATCTTCAGTGGATGCACTGCGGATTTCGCAGGCATTGGCGTCATCTTCCGTCAAGGGGCCCTGCGGGCCGCCGTCCTCGGCCGCAGGGATCTCGTCGCCGAGCATGCGCCGGGCCGTCCCGCGGTGCAGGGCCGCCGTGGCCGAGTCGCCCAGCCGCTCCAGGGTGTCGGCGAGCCGCAACTGGAGCGCCGCCTGGAGCCGTACGTCCTCGGCGCGGCGGGCCCACTCCACCGCCTCCTGGCAGGTGCGCAGGCAGTCCTCGGGCCGCCCGGCGTACTCCTGGACGCGCGCCAGCTCGCTCAACGCCCGCGCGTGGGCGGCGACATCCCCCGCCTTGCGGTGCATGGCGGCGGCCGCCCGCCAGTCGCGCAGGGCCTCGCCGTAGCGGCCCGCGTAGGTGTGCGCGGTGGCGATGCGGCCGTAGAGGCGGGCGGCGTCCTCGCGCTCCTCGCGCGCGAGCCGCTGCGCCAGGGCCCGGCCGAACCAGTCGGCGGCCCGGTCGTAGTCCCCCAGCTCCTGGTGGGTGCTGCCTACGGATTCCATGGCGCGGTTGATCGCGTACGGGTCGTCGGCCTCCCGTCCGGCGTCCAGCGCGGCCCGGTAGCGGGCCAGTGCCCCGGCGGTACGCCCGGTGCGGGCGTCCAGGTCGGCGAGGTTCAGCAGGGCGGCGGCCCTCTCCCGGGGCAGCCCGCGCCGCTCGGCCACGTCCAGGACGAGCCGGTGGATGCCGTAGAGGTCACCGGCGGCGGCCTGGGTGCCGATGTGCGCCACCATGGCCCGCACCAGCTGGGACATCAAGCGGCGGGCCAGGGTGTCCAGTTCGCCGTCGGCGACGGCGAGCCGGGCCGCGGCGAGCAGGGCGGGCCTGCGGGCCCGCAGCCACTTCTCGGCGGCCCGCGGAGTGGCGAAGCGCAGCCCGGGAGGCAGACTCTTCAACTTCTCCCTGGTCTCGGGGCTGTCGGTCTCGGTGATCGCCCGGCAGGACTGGAGCAGCCGCACGGTCCGCTCCAGCATCCGGGCGCGGGCGAGCCGCAGCTCGGCGGGGCGGTCCCGGCGTCCGGCGAGGTCCGCCAGCAGCGGGTGCAGGCAGCCGGGGACCTCGTAGCACGGCAGTGATGAGGGAACGGCGCGCAGTACGCCGAGTTCGGCGAAGTCGTCGAGGAAGCCGCGGGCGGCCTCGACCGAGCAGCCGGCGAGCGCGGAGGCTGTCTGCGGGTCGACGTCGCCGGCCGGGGCGAGGGAGAGCAGGCGCAGCAGCCGGGCGGCCGGACCGGACAGGGTGTCGTGCACCAACCGGAGCACCCGGTCGAGGACGGAGCGCTCGTCGGGGTCGGCGCGCAGCTGCTTGGCGAGGTCGGCGACCGCCGCCTGGGGGTGGGCGGCGAGCCAGCCGCCGGCCAGGGTCAGCGCGGCGGGCTGGCCCTGGCAGACCTCGACCAGGCTCTCGGCGGCGCGCGGGTCGACGGTGATGCGCACCGGGTCGATGCGCTGCGCCAGCAGCTCCACGCCGGACTTGGTGTCCAGGCCGCCCAGGGTGCACGGGCGGACGTCGGCGATCCCGGTGAGCGGGCCCCGGGAGACGGCGACGAGCAGGCAGTCGGCGTTCTCCGGCAGTAGCGCGTCGACCTGGTCCGCGCCGGCCGCGTCGTCGAGCAGGAGCAGCGCCCGGCGCTCGGCGAGGGCGGTGCGCAGGGCCTCGGTCAGGTCGTCCTCGGCGGCGCCGGGCGGGGTCGGCAGATCGAGGGCGGCGAGCAGGTCGCGGGCGACGGCCTCGACGGGTACGGGGGTGCCGTCGGGCTCGGTGAGCCCGGCGCGCAGCACACCGCCGGGGTAACGCTGCGCGACCTGCCCCACGAGTTCCTCGGCGAGCGCCGTACGGCCGGAGCCGGGCCTGCCCGCGATCAGCAGGACGCGTGCGCGCGGCTCCTTGCGGCCGGCCAGGGTGTCGAGGCCGGCCCGCTCGATGTCGGCGCGCAGCTCCTTCAACTCCCGTGTGCGGCCCAGGAAAAGACTCTTCGCGGCCGCGGGGAACCGGTCCCCGCCGGACAGGTTCACGCCACCTGCGTCCACCGCCTGATCCGTCACGGGCCACACTCCCGTCCCACGCACGTGCAAGCCCGCCGGGACTCCGGTTCGGGCGTTTCCAGAGCCTAGTTCACGCTCTGCGACGTTCCGTGAGGAGCACGGCGGACACGTCGCCCGATCGGATCAGGCGATCGTCACACCGCAGGGGTCGCCGATGTGTTCAGGACGCGAAGGGGCGCGCCGGCCAGGGCGCCTCAGCCGGGCGCAGCGCGTCCAGTCCGTCCCCCTGGCGCGCGGCGACCAGCGACAGGACACCCACCACCAGGCAGTTGTTGTGCAGTTCGCCCGCGAGCACGCCCCGTACCAGTTCGTCCACCGGCATCCGCGCATGCTCCATGTCGGTCTCCTCGTGCTCCGCCGCGAAGCGCTCGCCGACCGCCTCGGACAGGCCCCGGGCGAGGAAGATCCGCACGGACTCGTCGCAGCCGCCCGGGGTGGTGTAGACGTCGGTCAGCACCCGCCAGTCCTCGGCCTTGACGTGGGCCTCCTCGTACAGCTCGCGCTGGGCGGCGTGCAGCGGGTTCTCGCCGGGCACGTCGAGCAGGCCCGCCGGGATCTCCCACAGCCGCTGCCGCACCGGGTGGCGGTACTGGCGGATCAGCAGCACCCGGTCCTCCTCGTCGAGGGCGAGGACGGCCACGGAGCCCGGATGCACCTGGTAGTCGCGGGTGACCACGGAGCCGTCGGGCATGACGACGTCGTCGGTGCGGATGGAGGTCTTGCCGCCGACGAACGGGGTGCTGGTGGCCCGGATCTCCCACTCCTCCGGGACGTCCTTGATCGTCATGCCCTGGCCTTTCCGACGTGCGCAAGCAGAACGGGGGTGCGCACCTTCGACGGTACGCACCCCCGCAACCGTACAACCGGGTGTGCTACTTGGAGTTCTTCCGCTCGACGGCGGCCTTCACCAGGCCCGCGAACAGCGGGTGCGGACGCGTCGGGCGCGAGCGCAGCTCCGGGTGCGCCTGGGTGGCGACCAGGTAGGGGTGGACCTCGCGCGGGTACTCCACGTACTCGACGAGCTTGCCGTCCGGGGAGGTACCGGAGAAGACGATGCCCGCCTTCTTCTCCAGCTCCGCGCGGTAGGCGTTGTTCACCTCGTAGCGGTGGCGGTGGCGCTCCTCGACGTACTCCTTGCCGTCGTAGACCTCGCGCACGATCGAGCCCTCGGCCAGCTTCGCCGGGTACATGCCGAGCCGCATGGTGCCGCCCATGTCGCCCTCGCCGGCGACGATGTCCATCTGCTCGGCCATGGTGGAGATCACCGGGTGGCCGGTGGCCGGGTCGAACTCGGTGGAGTTGGCGTCCGCGATGTCGGCGAGGTTGCGGGCGGCCTCGATCACGATGCACTGCAGGCCCAGACACAGGCCCAGCAGCGGGATGCCGTTCTCGCGGGCGTAGCGGATGGCGCCGACCTTGCCGAGCACGCCGCGGTCGCCGAAGCCGCCCGGGATGCAGATGCCGTCGACGCCGGCGAGCTGCTGCTCGGCGCCGGCCGCGGTCTTGCAGTCGTCGGAGGTGACCCACTTGATCGTCACCCGGGCCCTGTTGGCGAAGCCACCCGCGCGCAGCGCCTCGGTCACCGACAGATAGGCGTCGGGCAGGTCGATGTACTTGCCGACCAGGGCCAGGGTGATCTCGTGCTCGGGCTTGTGGACGCGGTCCAGCAGGTCGTCCCAGGTCGTCCAGTCCACGTCGCGGAAGGGCAGGTCCAGCTTGCGCACGACGTAGGCGTCCAGGCCCTCGGAGTGCACGACCTTCGGGATGTCGTAGATCGACCGGGCGTCGGGGCAGGCGACCACGGCCGCCTCGTCGACGTCGCACATCAGGGAGATCTTGCGCTTGATCGCGGTGGGCACCTCGCGGTCGCAGCGCAGCACGATCGCGTCCGGCTGGATGCCGATGTTGCGCAGCGCGGCGACCGAGTGCTGGGTCGGCTTGGTCTTCAGCTCCCCGGAGGGGCCGATGTAGGGAAGCAGCGAGATGTGCACGACGAAGACGTTGTCCCGGCCGACCTCGTGGCGGACCTGGCGGACGGTCTCCAGGAACGGCAGCGACTCGATGTCGCCGACCGTGCCGCCGACCTCGGTGATGACGACGTCCACCTCGTCGGTGGCCATGCGCCGGATGCGGTGCTTGATCTCGTTGGTGATGTGCGGGATGACCTGCACCGTGTCACCCAGGTACTCGCCGCGCCGCTCCTTTGCGATGACCGTGGAGTACACCTGGCCGGTGGTGACGTTGGCGGAGCCGTCCAGGTCGCGGTCGAGGAAGCGCTCGTAGTGGCCGATGTCCAGGTCGGTCTCGGCGCCGTCGTTGGTGACGAACACCTCACCGTGCTGGAAGGGGTTCATCGTGCCCGGGTCGACGTTGAGGTACGGGTCCAGCTTCTGCATCACGACGCGCAGGCCCCGGGCCTTCAGCAGCATGCCCAGGCTGGAGGCGGTGAGGCCCTTGCCGAGCGAGGAGGCGACACCCCCGGTGACGAAGATGTGCTTGGTCGTCGTGGCTTTGCTGTTTCGGAAAGCAGCGGGCGGCATGGCCAAGAGGGGGCTCCCGTGGTCGCGGTTTGTCGTGCGGTACGGCTGGCCGGTCCGGGGAACCCGGGTGTCCGGCTGAGGCGCCGTCGCTGCGGTTCGGGGGTTTCGTGCCCACCGGTCCACGGGCTACCAGGGTATCAGCGCCTGACGGGCATGGCTCCCGGCCACGCTCCGCGCACGCCCGGACACGTGCGCGTACCACTCACAGGTCCCTCACCCATGGCTCACTCGTTCGGCGCACCCGGGTTGCCCGGAGCGGCACGCAGATCATCTACGTGCGTCGTATCCTGCTCGGACACTCGCTGAGGAGCCCCGCCGGCAACACGGCACCACCCCCGTCCGTATGACCCGGAACAACAAGAGCTCGTCAGTTCGTTGAGCAAGGGTTGTCGTTCTGCCCCCACGGCCGACCGGCGGTCCCCCCACCGCTCGACGACGCATTACAACCACCCCTTGACCGCACTAGCGACAGCCCCTTCGCGGGGTGTGACGTGGCCGTTCGACTGGAGTTGCACGTGGCCGGGCGCATCGAAGACTACGCACTCATCGGAGACATGCAGACCGCTGCCCTGGTCTGCCGGGACGGGACAGTCGACTGGCTGTGCCTGCCCCGCTTCGATTCCCATGCCATCTTCGCGGGCCTGCTGGGTACCGAGGAACACGGTTTCTGGCGGATCGGCCCGGCCTTCGCGGCCGGCACACAGCCGCCCAAGGCGGCCCGGCGCAGTTACCGTGGCGACTCGCTGATCCTGGAATCCGAGTGGGACACCCCGCGCGGCACGGTCCGCGTGACCGATTTCATGCCCCCGCGCGACGGCGCCCCGCAGCTGATCCGCATCGTGGAGGGCGTCACCGGCCGGGTGCCGATGCGCTCGGCGCTGCGCATGCGCTTCTCCTACGGCCGGGTCGTGCCGTGGGTGCACCGGCACGAGGGCCGCACGGTGGCGGTGGCGGGTCCGGACTCCGTGTGGTTCGACACATCGGTGAAGACCTACGGCAAGTCGCTGACCACGTACGCGGACTTCACGGTCGCTCCCGGTGACCGGATCGCGTTCACGATCTCCTGGCAGGCCTCGCACAAGGAGCCGCCGCCGCTGCCGGAGCCGGAGCAGGCGCTCGAGGCGACGGAGGATTTCTGGCGCGAGTGGGTCGGGCACTGCACGTACCACGGCCCCTACCGCGAGGCCGTGGTCCGCAGCCTCATCACGCTCAAGGCCCTGACCTACGCCCCGACCGGCGGCATCGTGGCGGCCCCCACCACGTCCCTGCCCGAGGACATCGGCGGTGTGCGCAACTGGGACTACCGGTACACCTGGCTGCGCGACGCGGCGATCACCCTGTCCTCGCTGCTGCGGACCGGCTACCGCGAGGAGGCCCGCGCCTGGCGCGAGTGGCTGCTGCGGGCCGTCGCCGGCGACCCGGACAACCTCCAGATCATGTACGGCATCGCCGGCGAGCGCGAGCTGGGCGAGGCGGAGCTGGACTGGCTGCCCGGCTACGAGAACTCCGCGCCGGTCCGGGTGGGCAACGGCGCCGCGCACCAGCTCCAGCTGGACGTCTACGGCGAGGTCACCGAGGCACTGCACCTGGCCCACATGACGGGCCTGGCCCGCAACGACTACGCCGCGCTGCTCCAGCTCAAGCTGATCCAGTACCTGGAGAAGCACTGGCAGGAGCCGGACGAGGGCATCTGGGAGGTGCGCGGGCCGCGCCGCCACTTCGTGCACTCCAAGGTCATGGCGTGGGTCGCCGTCGACCGCACCATCAAGCTCATCGAGTCCGGAGAGGCGGACGGCCCGCTGGAGCGCTGGAAGGTGCTGCGCGACGACATCCACCGCGAGGTGTGCGAGAAGGGCTACGACAAGGAGCGCAACACCTTCACGCAGTCCTACGGTTCGCGGGAGCTGGACGCGTCCTTGCTGCTCATCCCACAGATGGGCTTCCTGCCGCCGGACGACAAGCGGGTCATCGGCACCATCGAGGCGATCCAGCGCGAGCTGTCCACCGCGGACGGGTTCATCCTGCGCTACCCCACCGACGGCGACCACGCGGGCGTCGACGGCCTGCCCGGCGACGAGGGCGCCTTCCTCGCCTGCTCCTTCTGGATGGCCGACGACCTGGCGATGATCGGCCGCGTGGACGAGGCGCGCAAGCTCTTCGACAAGCTCCTCTCGCTCCGCAACGACCTGGGCCTCCTCGCCGAGGAGTGGGACCCGCGCCGCCAGCGCCAGGTCGGCAACTTCCCGCAGGCCTTCAGCCATGTGCCGCTGATCGACACGGCCCTGCGCCTGACGGCCAGCGGCGCCTACGGAGGCTGACCCGGCGCCGGGCGGGCGAGCGCGCCCGCCCGGCGGTCGGCCCAGCTCAGGGTGGTCGGACCACTCCGGCCACCCGACGCTGCCGCGGCCCTGCGGGCAGAGGTAGCGTCCGCTTCATGGACCGCAGATTCGACACCGAGGGCACCGGCATCACCGTCCAACGCGCCCTCGAACTGCCCGGCCTGCGCAGCGGCCTCCCCGAGGTCCTCGCCGGCGCCGACAAGCTGACCCGCACCGTCCGCTGGGTGCACGCCGGCGAGGTCCCCAACATCGCCTCCCTCCTCAAGGGCGGCGAACTCCTGCTGACCACGGGCTACGGCCTCGGCACCCGCCCCGCCGACCAGCGGGCCTTCGTGCGCACCCTCGCCGACCGCGGCATCGCGGCGCTGGTGGTGGAGCTGGGTCCGCGCTTCACCCGCCTGCCCGCCGCCCTCGTCGAGACCGCGCGGACCGCCGGTCTCCCCCTCGTCCAGCTGCACCGCGAGGTGCCGTTCGTGGCGGTCACCGAGGAGATCCACACGGAGATCGTCAACGGCCACTACGCGCTGCTCCAGCGGGCCGAGGAGGTGCACCGCCGCTGCACTCAGGCACTGCTCGGCGGCGGCGGAGTGCCGCAGGTGCTCGGCATCCTGGCCGACTTCGGCGGCAACCCGGTCTTCCTGGAGACCCCGGACGGGCAGCTGCTGTACGCGGCCGGCTCCGGCCCCGAGGGCGCCGATCCGCTCCAGGTCTGGGAGGGACTGCGCGGCCAGCGCAGGGACGCGGCGCCACCGGCCGGTTCGGTCGTCGTGGACGTGCCCGGCGGCGGACCCGGCACCGGCTCGGTGCGCGCCCGGCTCGTGCTGCTGCCGGTCCGCTCGCCGCTGGCCCCGGTGCACCGCATGGCCGCCGAGCGGGCGGCGGGCCTCCTGGCCGTGGTGCTGATGCAGGCCCGCCAGGACGAGGAGCTGGCGGCGCGCGGCCGCGGCGACTTCCTCACCGACCTCGCCGAGGGACGTATCGCCGCGGAGGACGCTCCCGCGCAGGCCCGGGTCCTCGGTTTCAAGCCGGGCAACAGTCCGCTGCTGCCCGTGGTGATGCGGCTCGGCGACGCCCTCGCGTCCACCGGGGACGCCACCCGGCCGAGCGCGGCCGGCGGCGGCGGGGGCTGGGCGGTACTGGCCCGCGCGGTCGCCGAGGAACTCGCCTCGGTGGGCGTGCCGGTGCTGCTGGGCGTGCGGCCGGTCGAGGGCCGGGTGCCGCTGCTGGTCGGCCTGCGCTCGGAGGCGGAGCGGCCCACCGTCGCGGACCGGGTCGCTGCGGCACTGCGGGCGGGTGTGGAGCGGGCCGGGATGCGGCGGCCGGGCGGGCAGCCGGAGGTGGTGGTCGTCGGTGTGGCGGGCGGCTGGGCGGCCGCCTCGGCGGGCCTGCGGCACGCGGCGGAGACGGCGACGGCGGCGCAGGGGCTGCCGGACCGCCCCTGGTACGACGCCCGCCGCCTGGACATCGACCTGCTGCTGTGGCGGCTGCGCGACCACCCCGACCTGGCGGCCTTCGTGGACCGCGCCATCGGCCCGCTGCGGGACCACGACCAGCGCTCGAAGCCGCCGCTGCTGCCCACCCTCCAGACGTATCTGGCGCACGCGGGCCGCAAGGCGGAGACCGCCCGCGAGCTGCACCTGAACCGGCAGACGCTCTACAACCGCCTGGCCCGGATCGGGGAGTTGCTGGGCACCGACCTCGACGACCCGCAGACGGTCCTGGCACTGAGCCTGGCCCTGCGGGCCCGCCGGCACGTGCCGTGAGCGTCAGGTCAGCGGCCGGGGCTTGGTCAACTCGTCGTAGACGCTGAGCACCTGGGCGACCGTGTCGTCCTCGGTGGGCCAGGTGGCGGCCTGCCGGGTGCCCATGTCCCGCAGCGCCTCGCGGCGTTCGGGGTCGCCGAGCAGCCGTATGACGGCGCCGGTGAACGCGTCCGCGTCCTGGTCCGGTACCAGTTCGGCCGCGTCGCCCACGAGTTCGGGAATGCCGCCGGTCCGCGCCGCGACGAGCGGCACCCGCGCGTGCAGGGCCTCCTGGGCGAGGACGGAGCGGGCCTCCCAGCTCCTGGGCAGCAGCGCCAGGTCGGCGGCGGCGAGCAGCTCGCCGACGTCGTCGCGCCGCCCGAGCAGCCGGACCGGCAGCTCCTCGTCCTCGATCCGCCGCTGGAACTCCGCGCGCAGGGGCCCCTCCCCCGCGACGACGAGCAGCGGCACGGGTTCCAGGAGGCGCCAGGCGCGGGCCGCGTCCAGCAGCAGCTCGTGGCCGCGGCCCGGGTCCAGGGAGGCGACGGCGATCAGCAACGGCCGGTCGGTGGCGCCGAGTTCCGCCCGCACCTTGGAGCTCGGACGGTCCGGGTGCTCGTATCCGGCGGCCGGCCGGGGCATCGCGACGGCGGCGAGCCGGGCGTCCCGCGCGCCCCTGCCCCGGGCCCGGTCGACGAGTTCGGAGGTGGTGCCGAGCACGACGGTGGCGGCCCTGACCACACGGCGCTCCAGCAGCCGCATCAGGTGCGCGCGGGCCCCTTCGGCGTGCGCGTGGTTGTGCCAGGTCACCACGAGGGGCGTGCTGCGGCCGCTCAGCGCCAGGACGGCGCGGAAGGAGGCGTGCAGCCCGTGCGCGTGCACCAGGTCGGCGTCCGCGCAGACCGTGCGCAGCGCGGCCACGGACACCGGGTCGCTGCTGCGCGGCACGTGCACGTGCTGGGCGCCGACGCCGGTGAAGGAGTAGGCGCGGTCGGCCTCGGCGGGGGCGCACACCGTCACCCGCACGCCCCGGGCGACCAGGCCCGCGGCCAGCGACCGCACGTGCGCGCTGCTGCCGGCGCTGCCTCCGCCCAGCACCTGCACGGTGCGCAGCGTCGACTGACCGTGCGATACGTGGCTGCTCACGGGGCTCACGCGGCCGGGGCTCCTGGTTCGGCGTCGGGAGGGTCACGGGGAAACGTACAGAAGGTATCGAGCCGGGGTACAAAGCCGCACACGCTGTCCCGGCTCACTGCCCGCAGCGTCCAAGGATGCCAGTACGTACGGGTGTTCCGGGTCGGCGCGGGGTGCCGGGCGCCTGCGGGAATGGTCCGACAGCTTGACGCCGGATCACTCATAAGAGTGAAACCGGCGGGTCGGTGCCGCCCTCGGCGCGTTCACTTTCTCCCCGCGCGCGGCAGCGGCGGCCACCGCGAGGGCGTGCGCGACCAGTCCGCCGCGCCCGTCGCACGCGACGGCGCCACGTCCAGGGCGTGCGCCCCTGTACCACCGTTCACCACCCGCTCCCCGAGCGCGCGGGGCAGCACCGCCGCGGCAACTCCCCCGGCAGCGACCGGTCCACCGCACGGCAGCGCGAACACCGCGCCGGCCAACCGACCGGGCCGCAGTCCGGGAGGCCGACGACGCACGCGGCCCCCGGCGATCAACGCTCCGTCCGGGAGCCATTCCTTCAGCCTCGCCCCGGCGGCGGGGATCCACGGCAGCTCGGCCGTCCCGCGGGCGACCTCACCGCACCGCAGGACAGCGAGGCACGCCCGGAAGCCGCGCCGCGAGCCACCGGCGACGTAGTCGTGGACGCCGCAACTCTCAACGACCGACCCCGCCAAAGCGACCTCGGGCCGCACACGGCCAGCCCCGGCCGTCGTGGCCGTAGTGGCCGTCGTGGCCGTCGTGGCCGTCGTGGCCGTCGTGGCCGTCGTGGCCGTCGTGGCCGTCGTGGCCGTCGTGGCCGTCGTGGCCGTCGTGGCCGTCGCCGACACGGCATACACAGCCGCCGCCGACCCAGCGCACGCGGCCGGGCCCGCCGCGGACCGCACTCGACCGACCCCGGCCGCGGCCACTACAGCCACCGCCGACCCGGCACACGCGGCCGCCACCGCCGGACCGACCGTGGACCGCACACGGCCGACCCCGGCTACGGCCGTCGCCGGGCCGGTGTGCCGCCCTATGGGTCGTCCCTCGTGGTGCCTGCGGCCCCAGCATTCGCGTCCGGCCGGCGGTGCGGTGGGGAGGACGGTGGTGGCGGGTCGGGTGGGAGTGGGGGGCTGGGTGCGCGGGGTGGCGGCGCGGGAGATCATTTCGCCACCCTACGCACTGTCTAGACGTCCGCCCGGGCCGCGGCGAGCAGTTCCTCGGCGTGCGCCCGGGCCGTCTGCGAGTCCTCCTGGCCGGCCAGCATCCGGGACAGCTCCCGGACGCGGTCCTCACCCTCGAGCACCTTCACGCCCGACCGGGTCACCGAGCCGTCGTTGGTCTTCTCCACCAGCAACTGCCGGTCGGCAAAGGCAGCGACCTGGGGCAGGTGGGTGACGACGACGACCTGGGCGCTCTTCGCCAGGCGGGCCAGGCGCCGCCCGATCTCCACAGCCGCCTTGCCGCCGACGCCCGCGTCGACCTCGTCGAACAGATACGTCGGCACCGGATCCGTCCCGGCGAAGACGACCTCGACGGCCAGCATCACGCGCGACAGCTCACCGCCGGAGGCGCCCTTGGCGATCGGCCGGGGCGGCGCCCCGGGGTGCGGGGCGAGCAGCAGTTCGACCTCGTCGGCGCCGGCCGGCCCGCAGGCGACGGTACGGCCGCCGACCTCGACGCCCTCGGGGTCCTCGGTCTGCCGGATGTCGAACGACACGCGCGCGTGCGGCATGGCCAGGGAGGCCAGCTCGGCCGTCACGGCGGCGGCGAACCGCTCCGCGGCCTCCGTGCGGGCGTCCGTCAGCGCCTGGGCCAGACCGCCCAGTTCGGTGCGCAGCGCGTCCCGCTCGGCGGTCAGCTCCCCGGTCCGCTCGTCGTCGCCGTCCAACTCGGTGAGGCGCGCGGCGCTCCGCTCGGCCCAGGCGAGCACGGCGGCGACGCCCTTCTCGTACTCGCCGTACTTGCGGGTCAGCGCGCCGAGCGCGGCCCGCCGCTCCTCCACCGCCGCCAGCCGCAGCGGATCGGCGTCCAGGTCGTCGGCGTACCCCGCCAGCTCCCCGGCCACGTCGCCGAGCAGGATGCCGATCTCGCCGATGCGGTCGGCGAGCGCGGCCAGCGCCGGATCGTGCGACCGCACGGCCTCCAGGGCCCGCTGGGCGCCCGCGACGAGCGTGGCCGCGTCGATGCCCTCGGGGTCCTCCGGATTGCCCGCGAGAGCGGCGTGCGCGGCCGTCGCGGCGGCGGACAGCGCCTCGGCGTGGCCGAGCCGCTCCGCCTCTTCGGCCAGCTCGGTGTCCTCCCCGGCCCGCGGTTCGACCCCGGCGATCTCGTCGAGGCCGTAGCGCAGCATGTCGGCCTCCTGGGCCCGCTCACGCGCACGCGTGGTGATCTCGTCCAGCTCCGCGGTCACGACGCGGAGCCGGCGGTAGGCCTCGGCGTACTTGGCGAGCGGCACGGCGACGGCGTCGCCGGCGTACCGGTCGAGCGCCTGCCGCTGCCGGGACAGCTTGAGCAGCCCCTGCTGGTCGGTCTGCCCGTGCACGGCCACCAGTTCGTCGGCGAGTTCGGCGAGCAGCCCCACCGGCACGCTCCGCCCACCCAGGTGCGCCCGGGAGCGGCCCTCGGCAGAGAGGGTGCGGCTGATCAGCAGCGCCCCGTCGTCGAGCTCGGCACCGGCCTCCTCGGCCCGTACGGCGGCGGAGGCGTCCGCGGGTACGGTGACCCGCCCCTCCACGACCGCCTTCCCGGCGCCGATCCGCACCAGCGCCGGATCCGCGCGTCCGCCCAGCAGCAGTCCCAGACTGGTGACCACCATGGTCTTGCCCGCCCCGGTCTCACCGGTGACGGCGGTGAACCCCGGGGACAGCTCGACGACCGCGTCGTCAATCACTCCGAGTGACCGTATCCGCATCTCCTCCAACACGACCACGACCATACGAGGTTTTGGTCGCGTCGTGCGACGCCGCCCCACCCATAGAGGGGGCACGCCCGTCCACCCGTGTCCCGGGACGGCCGTCCTAGTGCGGCGCCCCGCGCCACCCCGAGACCGGCAGCGCGAACTTGGCCACCAGGCGGTCCGTGAACGAGGCGTGGTGCAGGCGGGCCAGCCGGACCGGTACCGCTCCGCGGCGCACCTCCACGCGCGCACCGGGCGGCAGTTCGACCGTGCGCCGTCCGTCGCACCACAGCACGCCCGGCGGGACGTGCGGCAGCACCTCGACGGCCAGCACGGAGTCGGGCGACGTCACCAGGGGCTTGGCGAACAGCGCGTGCGCGGAGATCGGCACCATCAGCAGCGCCTCGACCTCCGGCCACACCACGGGCCCGCCGGCGGAGAAGGCGTACGCGGTGGACCCGGTGGGGGTGGCGCAGACGATGCCGTCGCAGCCGAACCCGGTCACCGGGCGCCCGTCGATCTCGAGCACGATCTCCAGCATCCGCTCGGCGGACACCTTCTGCACGGCCGCCTCGTTCAGCGCCCAGTCGGTGTGCACGATGTCCCCGTTGCGGTGCACGACCACGTCGACGGTCATGCGCTCCTCGACCTCGTAGGCCTTGCTGACCACCCGGTCGACGACCTTGTCCAGGTCGTCCCGCTCGGCCTCGGCGAGGAACCCGACCCGCCCGAGGTTGACCCCGAGCATCGGCACGCCCGAGGCGCGGGCGAACTCCGCGCCGCGCAGCAGCGTGCCGTCACCGCCCAGCACGATGAGCAGCTCGCACCCGTCGAGACACTGCGGGGTGGCCTCCCTGACGAGCTCCACCTCGTCCGGCAGCGGCAGGTCGCGTGCCTCCGCCTCCAGGACGCGTACGCCGATGCCGGACAGCAGCAGCCCTTTGACCACGAGTTCGGCACTGCGGATGGCGGCCGGCCGCCCGGTGTGGGCCAGCAGGAAAACGGTTCGAGCTTGGGTCTGTGTCAACGCGGCCCCTCCGCCACTGCACGGTCAACATCGGCCGGGTCCAGAGCGGGCGCCCCGGCACGCAGCCACAGAAAGTATTCGACGTTCCCGGAGGGCCCGGGCAGTGGACTGGCGGTGACGCCTTCGGCCCCCAGCCCCAGTTCCCACGCCTTCCCGGCCACGGTCCGCACGGCCTCCGCCCGCAGCTCCGGGCTCCGTACGACACCCCCGCTGCCCAGCCGTTCCTTCCCCACCTCGAACTGCGGCTTGACCATCATCACCAGGTCGGCGTCCGGCTTCGCGCACCGCACCAGGGCGGGCAGCGCCAGGCCGAGCGGGATGAAGGACAGATCCCCCACGACAAGATCCACAGGCTCCCCATCGATCGCTTCGAGCGTCAACTCGCGTACGTTCGTACGGTCCTTGACGGTGACGCGTTCATCGCTCTGCAAAGACCAGGCGAGTTGTCCGTATCCGACGTCGACGGCGACGACGTGTGCGGCGCCCGCGCGCAGCAGCACGTCGGTGAAGCCTCCGGTGGACGCGCCGGCGTCCAGTGCCCGCCGCCCCTCGACGACCAGCCCGCGCGGTACGAAGGCCTCCAGCGCGCCGGCCAGCTTGTGCCCGCCCCGGGAGACGTAGTCGGGGTCGCTGTCGTCGGAGGCGACGACGATGGCGGCGGCGGTCTCCACCTGGGTGGCGGACTTGGTCGCGACGGTCTTGCCGACGGTGACCCGCCCGGCGGCGATCAGCTGGCCGGCGTGCTCGCGCGAGCGTGCGAGCTTCCTGCGGACCAGCTCCGCGTCGAGACGGCGGCGTGCGACTCCTGCCACGTTCGGTTCAGCTCCTGTGTCGGTACGGCGGTGACTGCGCGGGGGGCGCCGGAGGTGCCGGACGGGCGTCGAGCGCGGTGAGCGCGTCACGCAGCCCCCCGTGTACATCCTCGTACACCTCGAGGTGTCCGTCCGTGGCGAGGTGGTCGGCGTCGCCGAGCCGTTCCAGGGCCGCGTCGACGCGGGCGTCGCCGGTGGGGGTGCGGGGCACGAGCAGCGGGGCGGGGGCGGCGGGGTCGTGCCCGCCGGTCGCGTCGGCCGCCTCGCCGCCGGGCGGTGGAGCCTCCCCTTCGGGGTCCGCCGCCTCCTCCGGGACCTCCGTCCCGGTCACAGAGTCGGTCATGCCCAGACGCTACCGCGAAGCCCTGGGGTAACGTCGGTGGTGATGGCAACGATCGAGGAGTGCCGCAGCGCACTCGAAAGACTCTCCGACAACATGGCGACAGCGGAAGGGGACGTCCGCGAGGCGGCGGCCCTGGACCGCTCGGTGAGCTGCCACATCAAGGATCTGGACGTCACCTTCCTGGGCCGCCTCGTCGGCGGCCGGATAGAGGTGCGGGACACCGTTCAGGGCCCGCCGCCCGGAAAGGCCGAGATCCGGCTCGCCATGACCGGCGACGACCTGCTCGCGATGGTCGGCGGGGAGCTGGCGTTCGCCAAGGCCTGGGGGTCGGGGCGGGTGAAGCTCCAGGCGAGCCTGTTGGACCTGATGCGGCTCACGAAGCTTCTGTAGCGGCCGGGCCGGCGACCGCGCCGTGGGCCGCCACACACGCGCGGGCCGCGCGCGCCGCCGGCACCACCAGCGGCGTGCCGGTCTCCGGGTCCTCGATGACCTGGCAGCGCAGCCCGAACACCTCCTCCACGAGTTCGGCGGTGACGATGTCGTTCGGCGCGCCCTGGGCGATGACCCGGCCACCGCGCAGGGCGACGAGGTGGGTGGCGTAGCGGGCGGCGTGGTTCAGGTCGTGCAGCACGGCGACGAGGGTGCGCCCCTGTTCCTCGTGCAGTTCGGCGCACAGGTCGAGGACGTCGATCTGGTGCTGGATGTCCAGGTACGTCGTCGGCTCGTCGAGCAGCAGCAGCGGCGTCTGCTGGGCCAGCGCCATGGCGATCCACACGCGCTGCCGCTGGCCGCCCGACAGCTCGTCGACGTACCGCTCGGCGAGCGGAGCGACGCCGGTCCGCTCCATGGACTCGCGCACGACCCGCTCGTCCTCGGCGGACCACTGGCGCAGGATCCCCTGGTGCGGGTAGCGGCCGCGGCCCACGAGGTCGGCGACGGTGATCCCGTCGGGCGCGATCGAGGACTGCGGCAGCAGGCCGAGCGTCCGGGCGACCTTCTTGGCGGGCATCGACTGGATGACCTGCCCGTCGAGGAGCACCCGGCCCCGGCTGGGCCTGAGCATCCGCGACAGCGCCCGCAGCAGGGTGGACTTGCCGCACGCGTTGGGGCCGACGATCACCGTGAAGGAGTTGTCGGGTATCTCCACCGACAGCTGCTCGGCGATGACGCGCTGGTCGTAGGCGAGGGTGACGTTGTCGGCGGACAGGCGGTTCACGGTGCTCCTTCGGTTGCTCACTGCGTTGCTGCGGGCGCTCATATCCGCCCGGCCCTGCGCTCGGTGACCAGCAGCCACAGCAGGTAGACCCCGCCGAGCACGCCGGTGACCACGCCGACCGGCAGCTGGTCGGCGCCGAAGGCCCGCTGCGCGGCCAGGTCGGCGGTGACCAGCAGGGCGGCGCCCATGCACAGGGAGGGCACCAGGTTGGGGCCCGGGGAGCGGGTCAGGCGCCGGGCCAGCTGCGGCGCGGTCAGGGCCACGAAGCTCACGGGGCCGGCGGCCGCGGTGGCGGCGGCGACCACCAGGACGGCACAGCCCATCAGCAGCAGCCGTACGCGTTCGACGCGCACCCCGAGCGCGTAGGAGACGTCGTCGCCCATCTCCAGCATCCGCAGGGCGCGCGCGTTGGCGAGGACGACCGGGAGCACCACGGCGCACAGCACGGCCAGCGGTCCGACCTGGGTCCAGTCGCGCCCGTTCAGCGAACCGGTCATCCAGACCACCGCTCGGGCCGCGTCCACGAAGTCGGCCTTGGTGATCAGGTAGCCGTTGACGGCGGTGACCACCGCGGAGACGCCGATTCCGACCAGGACGAGCCGGTACCCGTGCACGCCCTGCTTCCAGGCCAGCAGATGGATGGCCGTACCGGTGACCAGGCCGCCCACGAGCGCGCCGAGGGTGACCGCGGTGGCGCTGCCCGAGAAAAGGACGATGACGGTGAGGGCACCGGCGGCCGAGCCCTGGGAGAGGCCGAGCACGTCCGGGCTGCCCAGCGGATTGCGGGAGACGGACTGGAACAGCGCGCCGCCGACGCCGAGGCAGCCGCCGACCAGGAGCCCGACGAGGACGCGCGGCAGCCGCAGTTCGCGGACGACGAACTCCTGCCCCTGTCCGCCCTGGCCGACGAGCGTCCTGAGCACGTCGGAGGCCGGGATCGGGAAGTCTCCGGTGCCGATCAGCACGACGCTCGCCGCGATCGCGGCCAGCGCCAGCAGGGCGACGACCGCGCAGGTGCGGACGTCGAGGCGCAGGGACAGCCCGCCGGGGGTGCGCAGGGCCCGTACGGGGCGGGGGGTGCGGGTGGTCTTCACAGCTGGGCCGTCCTCCGCCGCCGTACGAGCAGGATGAACACCGGGCCGCCGATGATCGCGGTGACGACCCCGACCTGGAGCTCGGCGGGCCGGGCGACGATCCGCCCCACGACGTCGGCGCCGAGCAGCAGCACGGGGGACAGGACCGTGGCGTAGGGCAGGATCCAGCGCAGGTCGGGTCCGGTGAAGGAGCGCACGACGTGCGGGACCATCAGCCCGACGAAGACGATCGGCCCGCAGGCGGCGGTCGCGGCCCCGCACAGCACGGTCGCGGCGAGCATGGCGAGCGCCCGGGTGCGGTTCAGGTCGGCGCCGAGGGCGCGGGCAGTGTCGTCGCCCATGGCCATGGCGTTGAGCGGCCGGGCCAGCAGCAGGGCGACGACCGTGCCGACCGCGAAGAACGGGAGCACCTGGATGACGGTCGCCGTCGTGGCGGAGGCGAGCGAACCCACGGTCCAGAACCGCATCCTGCCCAGCGCCGCCCCGTCCATGATCATCACGGCCTGGACGTAGCCGTACAGCGCGGCGCCGATCGCGGTGCCGGCGAGCGCGAGGCGTACGGGCGTGGCGCCCCGGCTGCCGCCGAGGAACCACACCAGGGCGCCCACGGCCGCGGCGCCGAGGAAGGCGAACCAGACGTAGCCGCTCAGGCTGGTCACGCCCAGGAAGGTGATGGCGGTGACGACGGCGGCGGACGCGCCGGCGTTGATGCCGAGGATGCCCGGATCGGCGAGCGGGTTGCGGGTCAGCGCCTGGAGCACGGCCCCGGCCAGCCCGAGCGCCGATCCGGCGAGCAGTCCGAGGACGGTACGGGACAGCCGCTCGCCGACGACGACGTCGCCGTACGTCCCCGAGTCCTGGAACAGGCCGTGCCAGACCTGGGCCAGGGACAGCTCCTTCGCTCCGATCGCGATGCTCGCCAGGGCGACGAGCAGCAGTACCGCGACGGAGGCGAGGAGCCCAACGGCCCGCGCGCCTCGACGGGTTGGGGGCGCGGCGGCGGCCGCCGCGCGCTCTTCCGGGGGACTGTCGACCAACACGAGGTTAGGTTAGCCTACCCTCTCCACCGGCTCGACGGTTCCCGGCGCCTCACCCGATTCAGAGCCCCAGTCGCGCCAGCGCCTTCCCCCCGTCCAGCTCGCACGCGTCCTCTCCGCCTGCCGTCCACGCCGCCGCGCACAGCGCCCGCAGCCCGTCCAGTGCCTCCCCCTCGCCGTTCAGCTCAAGACCGGTGTCCGCCGTCGCCGTCCATCCGCCGCACCGGAAACCGTCACCCTCCCGAGTGATTTCCGGCTGCCCGGTGAGCAACCCCCGCAGATCCGCGTCGACATACGTCGGCCGGTGCCGAGGGGGCGCGGCGAGCAGCTTCGCGCCGTCGGTCACGCCGGTCAGGACGAGCAGCGAGTCGACCCCGCCGTTGAACGCGCCCTCGATGTCGGTGTCCAGCCGGTCCCCGACCACCAGCGGCCGCTCGGCACCGGTGCGCAGGATCGTCTCGCGGTGCATGGGCGGCAGCGGCTTACCCGCCACCTGCGGCTCCGCGCCCGTGGCGATCCGGACGACCTCCACCGCCGCGCCGTTGCCGGGCGCGATCCCGCGTGCGCCCGGAATCGTCAGATCGGTGTTGGAGGCGAACCAGGGCACCCCGCGCGCGATGGCGTAGCACGCCTCCGCGAAACGCCCCCACGCCAGCTCCGGACCGCCGTAGCCCTGCACCACCGCGGCCGGGTCGTCGTCGGCCGACTCGACTGGCTCCAGCCCGCGCTCGCGCAGCGCCGTACGCAGCCCCTCACCGCCGATCACCAGTACGCGCGCGCCCGACGGCACCTGGTCCGCGATCAGCCGGGCCACCGCCTGAGCGGAGGTGACCACATCGGCCGCCTCCGCCCGTATGCCCAGCTCGGTGAGGTGTGCCGCCACCGCGGCGGGGGTACGCAGGGCGTTGTTGGTGACGTACGCCAGGTGCATCCCGCCCGCGCGGGCGGTGCCCAGCGAGTCGACCGCGTGCGCGATCGCGTGACCGCCCGCGTAGACCACTCCGTCCAGGTCGAGCAGGGCCGTGTCGTACGCCTCGCTCAGGGCCTGTGCACTGCCTTCGGGCCTCGTCCTGACGCCCTGGGTCATTCCGCATCTCTCCTCATGAAACCCGTTTTCCCCCGATCATCCCCCACGCCACTGACACACGTACGATGCCGGGATGAACACAGCAGGTCCCCCACCGGCGACACCGCGCCCGGGCCTCGAACTCACCCCGTTCCGCGGGCTGCGCTACGACCCGGACCGGGTCGGCAGCCTGGCCGCCGTGACGTCCCCGCCGTACGACGTCGTCGTGCGGCCCGACGGCCTGCACCACCTCCAGTCGGCCGATCCGTACAACATCGTCCGGCTGATTCTGCCGCAGGCCGAAACGCCCAGCGCCCGCAACAAACAGGCGGCGGAGACCCTGCGCCGCTGGCTCTCCGAGGGCGTCCTGGCCGCCGACCCGGAACCGGCCCTGTACGTCTACGAGCAGCGCGACGGCGACGGCATGCTGCAACGCGGACTGATCGGCGCGCTGCGCGTGTCGGAGCCGGCGGAGGGCGTGGTGCTGCCGCACGAGGACGTCATGCCGCACGTGGTCGCGGACCGCGCCGCTCTGATGCGCGCGACCAGCGCCAATCTCGAACCGCTGCTGCTCACCTACCGCGGCGACGGCTCGACCGCCGCCACCACCATGATCATCGAACGCGTCGCCGAGCGGCCGCCGCTGCTGTCGACGACCACCGAGGACGGCTTCGGCCACCGCCTGTGGGCGGTCACCGACCCCGACGACCTCGCGCGCGTGCAGGGGGACCTGGCCCGGCACCAGGCCCTGATCGCCGACGGCCATCACCGCTGGGCGACCTACCGCCGGCTGCGCGCGGAACACCCCTCCCCCAGCGCCTGGGACTACGGTCTGGTCCTCCTCGTCGACACGGCCCGTTACCCGCTCCGGGTACGCGCCATCCACCGCCTGCTGCACGGCCTGCCGGTCGCCGACGCGCTGTCCGCCCTGGAGGGCCTGTTCCGCGTACGGCGTCTGGACCTGCCCCTGGCGGACGCGCTGGAGGCACTCGCGGACGCGGCCTGCGAGGGCAACGCCTTCCTGATCGCCGGCGACGGCAGCTTCCATCTCGTGGACCGCCCGGACCCGGCCCTGCTGGCCCGTACCATCCCGGCGGAGCACCCCGCCGCCTGGCGGACCCTCGACGCGACCGTCCTGCACGCCACGCTCCTCGAGCACGTCTGGCACATCCCCGAGGACTCCCCGGCCCACATCGCCTACATCCACGACACGGTCGCCACCGTGGAGAAGGCCGAACGCGACGGCGGTACGGCCGTCCTGATGCACCCGGTCCGCGAGGAGGTCGTCCGCGACCTGGCCCGCCAGGGTGTCACGATGCCCCGCAAGTCGACGTCGTTCGGCCCCAAGCCGGCGTCGGGACTGGTGCTGAGGGCACTGGACCTCTGAAACGACGAAGGGCGGGCCCCGGTGACCGGGGCCCGCCCTCTGTCTGTGACGGTCGGCGTGACGGCCTGACGTCCTGTGGTGTCCGTCAGTCCTTGTCGGCCGGCTCGGCGTTGCCGCTCTCGCCGGTCACGCCGTTGTCTGCATTCTCGTCGGTCTCTGCGTTCTCGTCGGTCTCTGCGTTCTCGTCGGTCTCTGCGTTCTCGTCGGTCTCGTCGAGCGCGTCGGTCTCGTCGAGCGCGTCGGTGAACTCCACACCGTCCAGCTCGGCCAGCCGGTCCGAGGCGTCGGTGCTGCCGTCCCGGTCGGCCTCGACGGCCTTGGCGAACCACTCCCGCGCCTCGGAGTCCCGGCCGGCGGCGAGCAGCGCGTCGGCGTAGGCGTACCGCAGGCGCGCGGTCCACGGCTGAACCGAGCCGGAGGCCAGTTCGGGGCTCTGCAGCGTCACGATGGCCGCGTCCAGCTGGCCCATGTCCCGCCGGGCGCCGGCCGCGACGAGCCGCATCTCCACCTGCCCGGCCTTGTCGAGCTTGTGCACCTCCGGCGCCCCGGCCATGTCCAGCGCCTTCTCCGGCCGTCCGAGACCGCGCTCGCAGTCGGCCATGACGGGCCACAGGTCCACGTTCCCGGTCATCCGCCGGGCGGCCCGGAACTCGGCGAGCGCCTCGCTGTACTTCTGGCTCGCGTACGCGGCGAACCCGGCCGCCTCTCGCACGGCCGCGACACGGGACGCCAGGCGCAGGGCCACCCTGGAGTAGCCGTAGGCGCCCTCGGGGTCCTCGTCGATGAGCCGGGCGACCATCACCAGGTTCTTGGCGACGTCCTCGGCGAGCGTCTTGGGCAGGCTCTGCAGCTCCTGCCGCACGTCCTTGTCGATCTCCTCGCCCGTGACGTCCTCCGGGATCGGCAGCCGCTTGATCGGCTCCCGGTCCCGGTCACGGTCCCGGTCGTCGCCGAAACGCCCGCCACCGCGCCGGTCGTCACGGCCGCCCCGGAAACCACCCGGGCGTCCGCCCCGGTCGTCCCGACGCGGGCCGCGCCCGCCACGGTCGTCACGGCCACGGAAGCCACCGCGGTCACCGCGGTCACCGCGGTCGAAGTCACGGCGGTCGTCGCGACGGTCACCGCGGTTGAAGTCCCGCCGGTCGTCGCGACGGTCGCCGCGGTTGAAGTCCCGCCGGTCGTCGCGACGGTCGCCGCGGTTGAAGTCCCGGCGGTCGTCACGGCGGTCGCTGCGTTCGAAGTCACGGCGGTCGTCCCTCCGGTGGTCCCGGCGGTCGTCACGGCGGTCGTCCCTCCGGTGGTCCCGGCGGTCGTCACGGCGCTCGCCGCGGTCGAAGTCGCGGCGCTCGTCCCTCCGGTCGTCACGGCGGTCGTCGCGGCGGTAGGTGGGGCGGTCGCCCTCACGGCGGAAGCCGCGGTCACGGTCGTCGCGGCGGCCGAAGCCCCCGCGGTCACCATCCCGCCGGTCATCACGGCGGTCGTCACGGCGGAAGCCGCCACGATCCCCGCGCTCGGGACGATCGCCCCGCTCGGGCCTGTCGTCACGACGGAATCCACCACGGTCGTCACGACGGCCGAAACCACCACGGTCGTCGTCACGACGGAAGCCTCGGCGGTCATCACGGCGCTCGCCCCGGTCGTCACGACGGTCGCCGCGGTCGAAGTCCCGACGCTCGTCGCGACGGTCACCGCGGTCGAAGTCGCGGCGCTCGTCCCTCCGGTCGTCACGGCGGTCGTCGCGGCGGTAGGTGGGGCGGTCGCCCTCACGGCGGAAGCCGCGGTCACGGTCGTCGCGACGGCCGAAGCCCCCGCGGTCACCATCCCGCCGGTCATCACGGCGGTCGTCACGGCGGAAGCCGCCACGATCCCCGCGCTCGGGACGATCGCCCCGCTCGGGCCTGTCGTCACGACGGAAACCACCACGGTCGTCACGACGGCCGAAACCACCACGGTCGTCGTCACGACGGAAGCCTCGGCGGTCATCACGGCGGTCATCACGGCGCGGTCCTCCGCGGAACCCGCCACGGTCACCGCGGTCACCACCGTCCCGGCGGCGCTGATCGCGCTCGGGGCGCTCATCGGGAGAGTTGGCGGACATCGGTGACTCCTGTCTTCTGTACGGGAAATGCGAAAAGGACCCCTGGTCCCAGCTGAACGCTGGTGACCAGGGGTCCTCCAAAGATTGTTCGGCGGCGTCCTACTCTCCCACAGGGTCCCCCCTGCAGTACCATCGGCGCTGTAAGGCTTAGCTTCCGGGTTCGGAATGTAACCGGGCGT